>NZ_SMKQ01000185.1 GCF_004348995.1 Nonomuraea terrae | reverse complement strand
TGGCGCCCCGGGCGGGGGTGGGGTCGGCGGCGGTCAGGACTTCGGCGTTGGCGGCCGAGGGGGTGAGAGCGACGAGGCCGGCCGTGAGGCCGACGGACTGCAGCAGGGTGCGCCTGTCGAGGGACAAGCCTTGCTCCTCCCGTTATGGACGGGTTTTTCCCCTGCAATATTCTTCTTTACGGAGAGTCCTGACAAGATCGGATATGTACTGGGTCGCGCGGGCGGGCTCCAGATTGAGCCGGCTCCGGCTTCTCTGTCGGGCGGTCGGCCCGCCGGAGAAGCGACGCGTCCGAGCCTGATCAGCGCAGGGTCCGTACCCGCAGGGCGGTTGGTCCCTTTGTCCGGTCGGCCGAGATCAAGGAGAAGGACTCCAGCCGACGGACGCCCGGCGGCGGCCGGACGGTCGGTCCGGCCGCCGTGAGCTCCGTGCTCACCGATCCTTGGGCGACGTCGGCGAGCACGTGGTGCGCCTCACGAAATGCTCTTCCCTTCCACCGCGTCGAGCACCAGAGCGCTGGGCCCGGCGTCGCCGCGTACGCCGAATCCGTAGCGGTATCCGGCCCGCACCTCCGGATCCGACAACTCCGGCAGGTGCTCCAGCGTGGCGGCGGTGATGAGTTCCCAGCCGGAGCCGGTGTCGGCGTACATGGCGGCCCGGTCGCCCACCAGCGAGAGCGCGAACCGGCCTCCGTCGGGGACGGTCACGCCCTGCTTGACGCCGAAGACGGCCAGGCCGCCCGGCACCTGCGGCCCGCGTACCTCGAAGCCGGCGAACTTCTGGCTGTTGACGTAGAACGCCGCCACGTCCGCCTTGCCGTCCTTGACGAGGCCGGTGTAGACGGTGTCCATGTCGGTGGAGTCGCCCTGGAACTTCCTGATGGTGATCGCCGTGCTGAACGCCGGATTGCGTGGCGACACACCCGACGACATCAGCCCGAACCAGCCCGCCGACGGATGAGCGGCCGACAGGGCGCCGTCGGCGTAGCCGACCTGCGGCAGTTCCTTGTTCTCCGGCTCCACCCGGTGCATCTGGTAGTCGCCGGCGCTGTCGAAGCCGTCGGCCAGCTCCTGGTTGGCGAAGGCGTCGGGGGCCGGCGGTACGTACGCGGCCTCCGGCGGCAGCCGGAACGTCACCCGGTGGTTCTGCCGCAGGTAGGACGCGCACACGACCGGATACTCCTGGTTCGCGGGCCCGTACGCCGTCAGCGCGGTGTCGAACGTGCGGCTCGCGCCCGTGCGCAGGCCGCTCACCCCGAGCGACGCCGGATCGACGGCCACGCCGTCGCAGGACGTGAGCGTGACCTTGCCGGCCGTCGGCAGCACGTCCCGGTTGGTCACGGTGAAGGTGACCGTGGAGCCGATCCGGCCACGCTCGGCGGTGGACGCGGTCACCTCGATGTTGCGCCGGTCCAGGTCGGGCAGCGCCGCCATCGCCAGGCTCAGCCGGTCGATCTCGTACGAGCCCGCCCAGTCGGAGCCCACCGAGCCGCGTACCCACACCTTGACCCGGGAGATCGCCTCGCGCGGCGCCCAGCGGGACAGGTCGAGCGTGAGCCGGTTCCAGCCGAGCGCCGGGTCGATCGCGCCGACGCCCTCCGCGACCGCGCCGTCACGCCCGTACACGCGGATCTTGGCGGTGAAGGCGTTGCCCGGCTTGAAGGCGTCGTCGGCGTTCTCGGGCACCCGGATCGACAGCGAGAGCTGCGACGCGCGCGAGGCGTCGAGCGGCCGGTCGAACAGCACGTCAGCGCCCTTGTACGACTTGGCGTACTGGGACCAGCCGGGCAGGTCGCGGTCGAAGCGCACGCGGAGCGCGTGCCCGCCGTCGACGGCCACCCGCTCGACCGCGTTGGCGTTGTCCGACGGCCGCCAGCCGCCGGTGTCGGCCTCGAAGCCGGAGATCACCCGCTCGGTCACCGGCTTGGCGCCGAGCTGCGTCCCGACCCGCGCCGGGGGCTTGCTCACGGCCAGCCGGGCACGGTCGAAGCCGGGGATGACGTCCTTCCAGTCGGAGATCCCGATGATCTCCTTGGCGAACTCGGTCACCTCCAGCGACCGCTCGGTGTCGATGCCGGCGAACACGTCGTACACCGGCTTGCGCTCGCCGGGGTTGGACGCCGCGCTGTGCTCGTCGTCCCACGTCCACAGGCCGAGCCGGAGCCCGCCCTCCTGCTTGTGGTCGACGTGCCGGTGCAGGATGAAGGAGTCGATGCCGTCGGCGAAGGCGACCTTGTAGTACGCGTAGGCGTAGGCCGCGGCCTGCAGCCTCAGCTCCTCGTCGGAGTAGTCCTGGGAGTTCACCCCCTGCTCGGAGAGGATCACCCGCCGCCGTTCACCGCCATACGTCAGATGCTCCTGGGCGAGGTAGCGGGGCAGCACTTCCATGTTCTTGAACGTGATCCGCATCGTGTCGAAGTCGTCCGTGGCGGTCTTGTCGTTCCAGAACGCCGGGTTGAACAGATTCTCCGGATACGGGTGCTGGGCGATGTGCCAGTCGAAGTCGCCTTGCCGCTTGGTGAGCGCGTTGAGCCCGTCGACCACGTCGCGGCCCTTGTAGGTGTACCTCGGGTCGTCGTTGGCCGCGATCGTCCAGTGGTGGGTCAGCGAGGTGTAGACGCGCGCGGCGGTGTCGGCCTTGCGCACGGCCTGCCAGGTCAGCCGCATCGCCCGGGTGTAGTGCTCCAGGAACACGTCCCGCTCCTGCGGGCCCATGTTGTACCAGAACTGCTGGGCGTCGACCTCGTTGCCGACGATCCAGCCCCACGCCCGGCCGTACCGGGCGTCGGCCTGGCTGTAGCGCTGGGCGAAGAACTCCATCGCGGCCGTGAAGTGCGCCTCGCCCTCGGCGGTCTTGGTGTTGAACGCGTACACTGTGCCCTTGCCGAGCTCGGCCTCGGGGTGGATGAGCGTGCGGGCGGCGGAGTTCGGCGCGGTGCTGTTGTAGACCAGCACGATCAGGTTGACCAGCACGCCGTTGTCCGACAGTGGCTTGACCTGGGCGTCCAGGCCGGCGACGGCGCCCCGGTCGAAGTAGTAGGTCCTGCCCTGGGAGACGAACTCGATGGTGTTGCCGGGGGCGCCGGGCCCGGCCATCATGACCGAGTCCAGGGCCAGGTTGATGCCCGCGTGCTGGACGCCGATCTCCTCGGCGTCGTCGGTCATCTGAACCTGCAACCCCTTTTTGCCCGACATTTCGGGATAAGGGGTCTGGCTTGCCGACGCGAAGGTCAGCTTGTCGGCGTAGTGCACCTCGCCCAGCGGCCCGTCCGCGCCCACGGCGAGGAACTTGTCATGGAGCCGGTCCTGGTCCCCTTCCATGCGTGGCACCTCGACGCGGAACTCGCCCGCCTCGACGGTCGCGACCGGAGTCTCTCCGGCGTGCGTGTCCTGCCAGGTGTCCAGCGCGTACAACTCGGCGGGCGCCGGCGCGGTGCCGGTGACGATGACCGTGCCCTCACCGACTTCGACGCCGGTCACTCCACCGGTCGCCGCGTGCGCGGGCACGCTCACGAACAGCCCTGGTACGGCCAGCACCAGGGCGATCAATAACCGCATGTCATCTCCTCCTATTTGGCCCAGTCCTCGTCGCCCCAGGCGTTCTTCTTGATGCCGGCCTCGATGCCGCGCTCCCACCATTTCTCCAGGTCGGCCAGCTCTTCCTCCAGCGTTCGCTCCTCCAGCAGGTAGCCGTCGAACACGTCACGGAACGACGTCCCCTCGGGTCCGCCCGGCAGCGCCGTCACTCGGTACGGCTTGCCCCACTCGCCTTCCAGGAGCCCCGCGGTCTCGGGCGACGGCTCCACGCCCTCGATGGCGGGCAGGCCGCCGGTCGCGTCCAGCCACGGTTTGATCGCCGGGGAGCTCATGTACTGCAGGAACTTGATGGTGGCGGCGTACTTCTCGTCCTTGACCGTCGACGGGATCATGTAGCTGGTGCCGCCGATCGACGCGCCGTAGCGGGCCGGGGCGTCGGTCGACAACGGCGTGGTCGCCTTGGTGATCGTCGGGAACGGCATCGTGCCGAGCGGGAACTTCGCGTCCGCCTTCAGCGCCTCGACGGCGAAGTCGGTGCCCCACGACATGGCGGCCTTGCCGGAGACGAAGTCGCGATAGCCGACCGTGGCGCCGCCGTCGGCCACGCCCGTCCAGTTGGGGGTGCCGCAGTCGAAGAACTCCTTGTAGATCCTGAGCGACTCGGCCACCTCGGGTGTCCTGGTGGTGAGCGTCCCCTCCTTGATCACCTTGCTCATCGACTTCTCGGTCACGGTCGGCGCCTTCCCGGGCTTGCCGGTGGCGTCGAACTGGTTCCATTCGTCGTAGTACTTGTCGATGAGCTGGGTGCTGACCGACTCCCACGTCCAGCCGGCTGCCAGGCCGCCCTTGTCGAGGGCGACGGGGTCGAAGCCGGCGTCCTTCAGCTTCGTGCAAGCGGTCCTGAAGTCCTCCCAGGTGGCCGGAGGCTCGTCGATGCCCGCCTTGGCGAAGGCGTCCTTGTTGTAGAACAGGCCGATCGCGACCAGGTTGAACGGGATGTACTCCAGCTTGCCGCTCTCCTTGCTGAGCGCCTTGGAGACGCCGGGGCCGAAGTAGTCCTTCTTGAACACGTCGATCCAGCGCTGGTTGCCCGGCACGTACGGATTGGGCTTCTGCAGCTCGGCGTCGAGCGCGTGCACCTCGTGCGCCTTGTGCGGCGGCTGGTTGAAGACCAGCTCGGGCGCGGTGCCGGCGGCGAGCTGGGTGGTGATCGTCTGGGAGAAGCCGTCGAGAGGCAGCACCTGGGTCTTGACCTCGATGCCGGGCTCGCGCTTCTCGAAGGAGTCGACGAGCGACTCCCAGGCCGGGCCGAAGCTGCTGCCGCTGGCGTTCCACTGGTTGGGGCCGGCCAGGGTGATCGTGACCTTGCCGTCGGTCCCTGATCCCTGGCCGCCGGTGCCCAGCAGGCCGCAGCCTGTCAGTGCGAGCAGCACGACCGTGGCCGCCAGCCCGCTCTTGGGGGGTGTTCTCATGGGGAGCCGGTTCCTTTCGTGAGTTGATACGTTTCAACCACGCTCTCACTTGCCGGAGACGATGCCGCCCTGGATCCCCGCCAGGAACCACTTGGACAGGAACGTGAACAGCACCACCAGCGGCAGACTGGCCAGAACGTAGCCCGCGAACAGCGGCCCCCACTGCTGCACGTTCTGGTTGGCGAAGAAGGCCAGCCCGGCGGGGATGGTCCGGTACGCGTCCGTCTGCACCGTCAGCAGCGGCCAGAAGTAGTCGTTCCACACGCCGAGCACCGTCATCAGCGCCACGGTGCCGATGACCGGCCGGGCCAGCGGGAGCATGAAGGCCAGGAACACGCGGATCCCGCCCGCCCCGTCCACGCGCGCCGCCTCGAAGATCTCCTCCGGGAGCTGCGCCATGTACGTGCGCATGACGACGATCCCGAAGACCGTGTTCGCGGTGATGTGCGGGACGATCAGCACCAGCCGGCTGTCCAGGATGCCGAGGTCCCGCATCAGCACGAAGAGCGGGATCAGGCTGGTGATCGAGGGCACCATCAGCAGCGCCGCGATCAGGGCGAACAGCGTGTTGCGCCCCGGGAAGCGGTAGCGGGCGAACACGAACGCCGAGGCCGGGGCCAGCGCCAGCGTGCCGGCGATGGCCAGCCCCGCCACCACGAACGAGGTGAACAGGTACGGGCTGACCTGCTCCCAGGCCGCCGCGTAGTTCTCCAGGTGGAGCGGCCAGGCGGGAGACCAGTAGCTGGCGAAGAACTGCTCGTTGTCCTTGACCGAGGCCACGACCATGAACAGGTACGGGAACAGCCCGGCGAAGGCCAGCACCGACAGCGCGGCGCCCGCCACCAGGTTCGTCCTGCGGGTGCGGCTCATGCCTGTGCCTTCCTGCCGAGTGCCAGCGCGACGAGGCTCACCGCGAGCGTCAGCGCGAACAGCACGGTGCCGAGCGTCGCCGCGTAGCCCCAGCTCGTGTCCAGGAAGGCCGCGTCCAGCATGCGGAGCACGGGCACCTGCGTGGCGTTGTCGGGCCCACCCTTGGTCATGATGTGCGCCTGCATGCCGTACTGGAGCACCGAGATCACCGCCAGGACGAACAGCAGCTTGACGTCACGGAACATCATCGGCAGGTCGATGCTCCAGAAGCGGCGCAGCCGCCCGGCGCCGTCGACCTCGGCGGCCTGGTAGATCTCCGCCGGCACGTTCTGCAGCGCCGACAGGAAGACCAGGAACGGCAGGCTCGCCACCCACGGGAAGCCGATCGTCATCAGCGCGACGAGCGCGGTGTCGGGGTCGCCGATCCAGTTGCCCGCCAGCCCGTCGAGGCCCACCGCGCGCAGCAGACTGTTGATGACGCCGTCGCGCGGGTCGTACATGAACTGCCACAGCAGCACGTTGACCACCGCGGGGAAGGCCAGCGGGAGGATGAGCAGCGTGCGGAACACGAAGCGCAGCCGCTCGCTCGACAGCGACATCACCAGCTCCGCGGCCAGCAGCGGCAACACCCACATCAGCGTGACGGCCCAGACGAAGATGATCCCGATGTTGCGGAACGAGGCCCACCACAGATCGTCCCCGAGCATCGTGAGGTAGTTCTCGAAGCCGACGAAGGGCGACTCGAAGCCGGGCCGCCACTCGAAGAGCGAGTGGACCATGCCGTTCAGTGCGGGGTAGTACGCGAACGCCGCAAGCAGGGCGAACGTGGGGAGGAGGACGAGGTAGACGCCCCACGGGAGCCGGCGGCGCACTTTTGTACTGATCACGATGGAACCGCCTCTCAGCCCTGCCGTGTCCTGCACTGATTTGAACGTTTCAGACACCTTCCGAGTCTTGCCAGGACCCTTATTGGTGTCAATAGCCTGGGATAACGGTTTGTTCACCGCGATGTCGTGTATGTGACATCGGAGAAGAAGTGCTCCGCCCGCTAAAACGTTAAAACGCGCGGAACGCATAGGCGCCCGAGCCGACCCGGTAGACCGCGCTCCCGTCGTCGAGCCGGTCGAAGAGCACTCCCTCCGCCTCCGCCGCCGGTGCGCCGCCCTCGGTCACCCGCTCCGGCGACGCGGGCACGTGCACCTCGGCTCTGGTGTTGGGCGGCACGACGACGTCCAGGGCGAAGCCGCCGTCCTCCAGCCTCCAGGAGATCTCCACCCGGCCGTGCCTGGTGCGGTGCGCGGTCCTCGCCCAGGTGATCCCACCGCCGGGACGAGGGCGCACGATGATGTCGGCGTACCCTGGCGAACCCGGGACCAGCCCGCCGACCGTCCGGTACATCCAGTCGCCGACGGCCCCGTAGGCGTAGTGGTTGAAGGAGTTCATGCCCGGGTCCTGCAGCCCTCGGTGGTGACTCCAGGAGTCCCAGCGTTCCCACATGGTGGTGGCGTCCCCGTGCACGACCGGGTAGAGCCAGGACGGGAAGGTGTCCTGCGTCAGCAGCCGGTAGGCCACGTCCAGCCGCCCGGTCGAGGTGAGCGCGTCCAGCAGGTACGGCGTGCCGAGAAACCCGGTCGACAGGTGGCCGCCGCGCGCCTCGATGTCGCCGGCCAGCCGGGTGGCGGCCCTCGGCAACTCGTGCTCCTCCAGCAGCCCGGCCGTGATGGCCAGCACGTACGCGGTCTGCGTCCCACCGGCCAGCACGCCCGGCCCCTCGACGAAGGCCGCGCGGAACGCCTGCCGTACCCGCCCGTACAGCTCCAGGCAGGCCCGCTCGTCCGCGTCGCGGCCGAGTGCGGCGGCGAGCCCGGCGAGCTGCCGGGCGGACAGTGCGAAGATCGCGGTGCCGACGAGCCGCTTGGAGGTCTCGGCCCCGATCGAGAGCCAGTCGCCGAACCCCTCCTCCGGGAAGATCCCGCCCTCGGAGCGTCGGTCCAGGTACGCCAGCCAGCGCACCATCGGCTCGAAGCAGGCCGCGACCACCCCTGCGTCGCCGCGCAGCCGGTGCAGCGCCCACGGCAGCATCACCAGCGCGTCACCCCAGCCGGGCGAGCCCGCCTCCTTGGCGTTGGGCGACAGGCCCCGGCCGGACAGCACGTCGGGCACGACGTGCGTGACCGCGCCGTCGGCTCCCTGGGCGTCGACCACGTCCGTCAGCCAGCTCCGCAGGAACCCGGCGGCGTCGTAGTTGAACAGCGCCGTGGGTGCGAACGCCCAGATGTCGCCGGTCCAGCCGAGCCGCTCGTCGCGCTGCGGGCAGTCGGTGGGGACGGCCAGGAAGTTGCCCCGCTGCCCCCACACGATGTTGCGCTGCAGCCGATCGATGCGCTGGTCGGAGCAGGTGAACTCGCCCGCGGGCTCCATCGCGGCGTAGGCCGCCCTGGCCGTGATCCGCTCGGGGGCCGCGCGCAACCCCGACACCTCGACGTACCGGAACCCGTGGAAGGTGAACCGCGGCTCGAAGGTCTCCGCCTCGTCGCCGCGTGGCCGGAACTCGTCCGTCGCCCGGGCCGAGCGCAGGTTGGCCAGGTGCGGCCCGCCCTCGTGGTCGAGGACCTCGGCGTGGCGCAGCACCACCGGGCGGTCGCGGCCGGCGCGGCCGGTGAGCCGGACCCAGCCGACCAGGTTCTGCCCGAAGTCGGCGATCCACACGCCGGGCCGCCGCTCCCACACCGCGACCGCCTCCAGCTCATCGTGCACCCGGATCGGCGGCGCGACCGCGGCGGTCAACCGGCCGGCGGGCGGTGTCACCGGCACCGCGGGCGCCCAGCCGGAGTCGTCGAACCCGGCCTCCGTCCAGCCGAGCGGCTCGGCCGCCAGATCGTGCCGCTCTCCGTTCTGCAGGTCGGCGTAGCGGATCGCGCCCGACCCGGCCCGCCACCCGGGGCCGGTGCGCAGCCGGGTGACGCCGCCGTCGTCGTGCAGGATCTCCAGCTCGGCGCGGAAGGCGAGCCGCCTGCCGTACTGGAAGGAGCCGAACCAGCTGATGTTGCCCGCGTACCAGCCGTCGGCCAGGATCGCGCCGAGCACGTTCCGCCCCTCCGACACCAACTCCGTGACGTCGTAGGTCTGGTACGTGACACGGTGGCGGTAGTCGGTCCAGCCGGGGGCCAGGTGGTCGGTGCCCACCCGGGTGCCGTTCAGGTGCATCTCGTAGACGCCGAGCGCGGTGGCGTACAGCCTGGCCCGGCGCACCGGCGAGGGCACGCCGAACTCGCGCCGCAGGTAGGGGCTGGGCCGGTCGCCGATCGGCTCGCGGCCGTGCGGCGGATCACCGTGCAGCCCCACCTCCTCGGCCAACGGCCACGCCCCATCGTCGAACCCGGGCTGCTCGAACCCGTCGCCGGGCGTGTCGCTGGCCCGCCACCTGCCGCCGGAGATGACTGTCACCGCGCTCTCCCCGGGCACCGGCACGAGCTGCGGCAGCGCCGGCCGCCCCTCGACCGCGACCTCCAGCCGCACGCACAGCCCTGACCCGGCGGCCCTGATCGCGAGCACGTTCTCGCCCGTCGCCACCAGGTCGCCCGCATCGGCCACGAACGCCCCGTCCCGCGTCTCCCCCGCGACCGGGACGCCGTTCAGGTACGCCTCCACCTCGGAGCCGCCGCCGATCACCAGCCACGCCGACAGCGGCCTGGCCCCGCCCAGCACGGCGAACCGCGTACGGAACGCCCCCGTCGCCGACGCAGAGGGCCCGAGCCGGTCGGCGACCCACATGCGGGGCACGTTCTCCAGCGACGGCAGCCGCTCCGACCCGGGCACCGCGGGCGTGCCGATCCACCCCGCCGGCCACCCGGTGGCATCGCCGAGCCCGGTCTCGAACCAGTGCGCCGGGCTCCAGTCCGACCACGCGCCGCTCTCGTCGGCCACCTTGACCCGCCACTGGTAGCGGGTCCTGGGCCGCAGCTCCGCCCCGCCGTACGGGAGGTCGTACGTCGCGGCCGAGGCCACGACGCCGCTGTCCCAGACCGGCTCGGCCCCCTCGGCGGCCGGATCGCACTCCAGCCCCACGATCAGCCGGTACGCGCTCTGCGCCCGCCCGCGCCCGGGCCCGGTGATCCGCCAGGAGAACTCCAGCGCGCTCACGTCCAGGCCAAGAGGCTCGGTCAGTCCTTCCACCCGCAGATCGGTCACGGCGAGATGCATCACGAAGGGCTCCCGTTCTTGAAACATTTCAATCCGCCGCACCGTAACGAGGCCGAAGTGTTTGCGTCAATGCCCGTCCACCAGTGAGGCGCTTCGCAGCAACCCGGCTGAAACATTTCAACGGGTAGAATGGGACTCCCTGCCAGGTGACCAGAGAGGCTGTCCGCCGGTGACCGACATCCACAAGCCAGCCGAGCGCCGCCGACTCAGCATGGTCGACGTCGCCGCCCATGCCGGCGTCTCCGTGGGAACGGTCTCCAACGTGCTCAACCGGCCCGAGCTCGTCGCCGGCCCGACGTTGCGCCGGGTGCGCGCCTCCATCAAGGCGCTCGGGTTCGTGCCCAGTGCGCCCGCACGGCAACTGCGCGCCGGCTCCAGCCGGTCGGTGGGCGTCATGGTCCGCGACATCGGCAACCCGTTCTTCACCGAGGTGCTGCCCGGCATCGAGACCAGGCTGTCGCAGGAGGAGCTGCTGCTGGTGCTCTGCAGCTCCAGCGATTCGGTCGAGAAGGAGGCCTACTACCTGCAGATCCTGGAACAGCACCGGGTGCCCGGCATCCTCATCACGCCCGCGGGGCAGGACATCTCCCACCTGGTGGAGCTGCGCCGGCGCGGCATCGGCATGGTGCTGCTCGACCGGCCGGGCGCCGACTCCCAGCTCTGCGCGGTCGCCGTCGACAACGTCAGGGGCGGCGAAATGGCCGGCGCCCATCTGCTGTCGCTCGGCCACCGGCGCATCGCGTTCCTCAACGGACCGTCGATCGTGCGGCAGTGCGCCGACCGGCGCAAAGGGCTGGACAACGCGGTGCGCGCCGCCGGGCTCGACCCGGACGAGGTGGTCACCGAGATCACCCTGCCCGCGCTCACCCCGCGCGAGGGCGAGGCCGCCCTGGAGCGGCTGCCCCTGCGCGAGGGGCCGACGGCGCTGTTCTGCGTCAACGACACGGTGGCGCTGGGCGTGCTGCGCGGGCTCGAGCAGCGTGGCATCAGCGTCCCGCACGACATGGCGGTCATGGGCTACGACGACGTGGAGTTCGCGGCGCTGCTGTCGCCGTCGCTGACCTCGGTCCGCCAGCCGAAGCACCAGCTCGGTCAGGCGGCCGCGGACCTGCTGCTCACCGACGCCCGCGGCGACTCGGGCCACTGGCACCAGGAGATCGTCTTCCAGCCGGAGCTCATGGTCAGGGCGTCGACGCGCGCCTAGTCAGGCTTCATCCCGGAGTCCCGCTCCGCGGCACCTGCCGCAACGTCCTCGGCACGCGGGGCATCGAAGGCTTCCTCTGGCACCGTATGACCGCTCCCGGCGGCTGCCGCCGGGTCAGCCGGGCCGACGAGATCTGGTTCTGGCTGGTCGCGTGGCAGTGGGGTTGGGCTGAACTTGGGGCGAGAGCCGTACGTCGAAGGAAGGCCGATGGCGACCGGCCGTGTCGATATCGTCGAGATCGGCGACCAGGGACCGCGCCGGCCGCGGCGAAGCGCTCCGACACGTCGGCGTCCGGGCCCCATGAGCCCGGACGCTCGCTCCGAGGTTCCCGGCGCCGTCACCTCCGGGCGGGGGCCCCGCGGCGGACCGGGCGAGAGCTCTCGGCCCTCTGCCGCTCGCGCGGTGCCTCCTCGGGTTCCTCTTCTTCCTCGTACTCCTCGTACTCGCCCTCTTCGGGCTCCTCCTCGCGCTCGGCCCGCTGCCGGCCGCGCGGAGCCTCCGGCTCTTCTTCTTCCTCGTACTCCTCGTACTCGCCCTCTTCGGGCTCCTCCTCGCGCTCGGCCCTCTCGCGTGGAGCCTCCTCTTCGGGCTCCTCCTCGGCGGCCTCTTCGTACTCCGGCGCCTCTTCGCCTTCCTCGGCTTCCGCTCGCACTTCTTCCCTGCCCTCTTCGGGCTCTTCCTCGGGTGCGCCCTCTTCGCCACGTTCCTCGGCGACGGCCGTCTCGTGGTCCTTGACCACCTCGCCGTCGCGGATCTCGCCGCGCCAGCCGCTCTCGGCCATCTCGTCGGGATTGAGCATGACCTGCCGCATGACGTGCCGCGCGAAGTGCTTGAGCTCCAGCCGCGCGCGGCGGCCCTGGGCGCGCCAGATGTTGCCGGTGTGCTCGAAGAACCCCTGCGGGTGGTACTCCAGCACCACCATCACGCGCGTGAAGTCGGGGGTGAGGGCGTGGAAGCTCACCGCGCCGTCGACGTACCCCTTCGCCCCCTCCGAACGCCAGATGATCCGCTCGTCGGGCACCTGCTCCAGGATCTTCGACTTCCAGGTACGGTGCGACCAGAAGACCTGGGCCTTCCAGGAGAGCGTGTCGTCCTCTTCCTGGTTGACGTTCTCGACCTTCTTCATGAACGTCGGGAAGTCCTGGAACTCGGTCCACTGGTTGTAGACGATCCGGCGCGGGGCTCCGATGTCGATCGTCTCGACGATGTTGGTCAGCTTGAGCTTCTTGCTGCCCTTCCCCTTGCCTTTGCCCTTGAAGATCTTGCCGAAGATCCCCTTGACGGCTCCCTTCGCCGCTCCCGCGATGGTCGAGCCGCCGATCGACTTGTCCGAGCCGGTGACCGCGCTCAGCAGGTTCTTCGCGCCGCCGCCGCCACCTCCTTCGGCGAAGTCACCAAGCCGTCCGCTCAGGCCTTCGATCTTGCCGGTCACCGACATCAGTGCCCGCTCCGCCAGGGCCATCGACAGATCCTGCAGGGCGGAGGTGAGCTGGCCGGTCGGCAGTTCCGGCACCGCCTTGCCCACCGGTGTCTCGCGGACGGCCTCCTGACCCTTGTCCACGGTCTCCCGTCCTTGGCGTACCGCCTTGCCCGCCAGTTTCGTGGCCTCGGTCATCGCACTTCACTCTCCCGTCGACTGGGACGGCCGCCTGCGAGCCGTGCCGGCCATCCGCCTGCGTGTCTCGTCCGCGACCTCCCGGCCGGGGGCCTTCGACATGCGCGGCTTGGGCACGCGGGCTCTGGGCTCCTCTTCCTCCTCCTCGTACTCGGCCCGTTCCGCCTCTTCCGGTGCCTCTTCCGGTGCCTCCGCCTGCTCCCCGGCCTGCGGTTGCCGCAGTGACTCGGTCCGCTCGTGCAGCCGCGTGGTGATGGACTCGATCTGCTTGGACGCCGCCGCCACGGCCGCCGCCTTCGCGACCTCCAGCACTTCGCCCTTCAGCCGGTCGGTCATGTCGGCGATTTCCGGGGAGGAGCCGAGGAGCTTGGTCCCCTGCTGCAGCAGCCCACCCTGCTCCTTGCGGAGTTTGCGCGCCGCGCCGCCGACCGCCAGAGCCAGGGCCATACGCAATTTGTGGCGCCTGCCCAAGTAGTAGCCCGCGATGACGGCCAGCGCCACCTTGCCCGCGTCCTTCATGGCACGCTCCTTACCTCGGACCTTCGACCGCCTCTAACCGGCCCGTTCGCCCATGCCCTGAGGGGTCATACCGAAACACCCACATCCCCATAAACACGACATATCCCTTATTTCGGCTGCAGTGAGGTGGGTGTGACGTCCGTACCATCCGATGGCGGCCAGGATGGTACGGCGGTCAGCGGGCCGCTCTCACCTGAGGTGGAGGCGGGTGATCCAGGGGTGCGCGATGTGCTCGGTCTCCAGGGCGCCGGCCAGCCAGCGCCGCTGCTCGTCCGTCAGCACCGGCAGCACCGCCGCGAAGTCGGTCTCGTCCTTCGGCCGTACGCCCTTGGCCTTGTAGAGCAGCTGGATCTCGGGGGCGAGCCGGCGGAAGCCGTCGTCCGCGACGGTCAGCCCGGCGAGCGGGCGGCGGATGCGGGGGTCGCGCCGGTAGACCCACTGCTCGCCGTCGATCTCGTCCAGCATGAGCTGGAAGCGCCACGGCCCGCCGGGGTGTTCGCGCACCCAGATGTCGTGCGCCCGCGCGGGCAGCGTCTCGCCCGCTTCCCAGGGCCGCAGCGTCCCGTCCAGCGCGACGTGCGCGTCCCAGCCGTCCAGCAGCCGCCGCACCGCGAGCTGGTCGCGGCGCGGCAGCGCGACGTCGACGTCCCCGTGCTGCCGGTACGCGCGCCCGACGGCCCGCTCGATCGCGTACCCGCCGGCCACCCACCACGGCGCCCTGAGCTCCCGCAGCAGGGCGACGACCTCGTGCAGCGGCGCGTGCTCCCAGGTTCCCCAGGGCGTCTCGATCCTCACCCCGCCATGATTCAGGGGGCCAGGCGCGCCGTCCATCGGCCGGGGAGGTCGTGCTCGGGCCAGTCGGCGACGTAGTCGGGCGGCGTCACGTCGGCGTGGATCACCGCCAGGCGGTCGCCCCGCTCCATCGCCTCGCGGATGCGGGCGGGCGCCCGCTCGGCGAACCGCTGCATGATGCCCTGCGACTCGCATCCGAGCATGTAGCCGATCTGCACGCCCGACTCGCCGTAGATCATGCACGGCGGGCGCACGCCCAACCGGCGCAGCTCGACGACGGCCTCCGCCATCCGCTGCCGGCCGTTCTCGTTGGCCTTGACCATGCCGTACGCGTACGCGCCCTGCAGGAGCAGGTGCGCCCCCAGCCCCGCGGCCACGAACGCGAGCAGCGGGCCCCGCCGCCGGGCCAGCTCCGTCATGCCGTCCGCGATGGGCAGCGCGAGCAGCGCGTACGCGGGCATCAGGAAACGCGGCGCGGCGTAGTCGACGTAGAACAGGTACGGCAGCGCGAGCGCCACCCCGCAGGCCGCGGCCAGCAGCGCCGGCCAGGGACGCCCGGCCCGCCAGGCCAGCCAGACGCCCCCGGCCGCCATCGCCGGGATGGCCAGCCACCAGATCAGCGCGATCGGCGAGACCGGGCCGCAGTCGGTGCCGAACCGGCACAGGCTCGGCCCGTCCAGCGCGCGGGCGTGCTCGACGAGGGAGAGCGTCCAGCCGGTGACGTTGTGCTCGCCGGCGTCGCGCAGCCGCTCGGCGATCCCGCCGAAGTCACGCTGCGCCTCGATCATCCACTGCCCCCAGCCCACGGCCAGCCCGGCCGCGATGCCGAGCAGCGTCCGCAGGCTCCGCCACGCGGGCACGGCCAGCGCCGCCAGCCCCAGAACGCCCGCCGTCACCAGCGAGTCGGACGGCCGCATCAGCGACATGACGGCGAACGCGCCCGCGAGACCGGCCGCCATCGCCCATGACCGCCCGCCCAGCGCCACGAACCCGGTGGCGGCCACGGCGGACAGCGCGACGTACAGGTTGGGCATGGCCTGGCCGCCGTAGAACAGCGACAGCCAGCAGCCGGCGAACAGCAGCGCGGCCAGCGGCACCGCGGGATGGTCGCGTACGCGCAGCCACACCGCGAAGGCGGCGAACAGGCCCAGCGACGACAGCGCGATCAGGTAGAGCCGCAGCACCGCGATCGAGTCGGTCAGCATCACGACGGGGCCGACGAGCAGCGGGACGCCGCGTGCGCGCGGCGCGCTGTACGGGGCCGGCGGCGCGTGGGCGGCGTACTGGCTGGCGTAGACGGCCTCGTCCCATCCGATCCCCATCCAGGGGAAGGCGAGCAGCAGCAGCTGCGCGAGGCCGTACCCGGCGCTCACCAGGGTGAGCAGGATCCAGGGGCGTGGCCGCGCACCGCGCCGCACACCGAGGGCGGGCAGGCGTGGGCGAGTGACGGTCATGGTGAGACTCCGAACGCTGCGCCGGAAAACATCACCCACGTACCCTCGGGGGGCGTCCTCTCACGCCTCCCGTCAGGGACGCTTTACGCACCCGACACCGACTCCGGACACCACCCGCGCCCCACCATGCCCGACTGTGACGTTCCCGGCCGGGCGAGCCCAGGGTCGGCAGCCCCCGCCTGACCAGACCGCGTGGCATCTCCGCAGATCAGCAGCCATTACCCTGACGAGTACGGTACGAAATGCGCGGCAGGAGGTTGGGATGACCGCATCCGATGACGCGGTGGCCGGGGGCCACGTCCCGGCTGCCGCCGTGATCGATGCGGACGGCACCGTGAGCGGATGGTCGCGGGCCGCGGAACAACTGCTGGGATACACCGCCGCCGAGATCGTGAACCGTTCTGCCGCCGTCCTGCTCAGGTCGCCCGACGCCGCGGCGCGCGTGGCCGGCTGGATGGAGCGGGTCGCCGGACGCGAGGAGTGGTCCGGCCTGGTCGAGGCCCGCCACCGGGACGGCGGCGGCGTCATGGTCCACCTGCGCGGCTGCCGGGCCGGCGTCACGGAGGAGACGCCGCGTTGGGTGGTGCTCGCGTCGCCCGTGGGCGAGGCGGCGGCCTCCGTGCTGGAGCCGCTGGTCAACCGGTCCCCCGTGGCCATGTGCCTGCTGGACCGTGATCTACGTTACATCTGGCTGAACGAGACGGCCGAGAGCGTCAGCGACTACTTCCCGCGACATCTGGGCAGCCGCGTGGACGACTGGCCGAAGAACGGAATCGAGCAGCTCATCGCCGCGGGGCGGCGGCTGCTCGAAGACGGCGTGCCCGTCATCGACCGGGAGATCCGGCGCGCCTCGACGGCCGGACGGGAGGAGCGCACGTTCTCGATGTCGCTCTTCCGTCTCGACGGCGTCGACGGCGAGCCGCTGGGCCTGGTCTCCATGGCCATGGACATCACCCACAGCCGGGCCCGCCGGCGGCTGGCGATGCTCGCCGAGGCCAGCGCCAGGATCGGCACCACGCTCGACGTGATGAAGACGGCGCAGGAGCTGGCGGAGTTCGCCGTGCCGGGGCTGGCCGACTACGTCACCGTCGACCTGGCCGATTCGGTCCTGCCGGAGGAAGGGCCGCTGCAGCGGCTGGCCGCCACGGACGACAGCATCCCCGCCTTCCGCCGCGCGGGCCAGGCCTCGCTCCACCCCCGCTTTCCCGAATCGCTCTGGGCGCGAGGAGAAGCGGTGTACGTGCCGCCGGCGTCGCCCTTCACCGCGGTCCTGTCCTCGGGATGCTCCCACTTCGAGCCCAAGCTCGACACCTCGTCCGGCACGTGGCTCGACGTCGACCCCTGCCGCGCCAAGGTCATCCACGACACCGGGATGCACAGCCTGATCATCGTCCCGCTGCGCGCCCGCGGCGAGATCCTCGGCATCACCGTGTTCGTCCGCACCGAGAACGCGACGCCGTTCGCCGAGGACGACCTGACGCTCGCCGAGCAGCTCGTCGCCCGCGCCTCGCTCAGCCTCGACAACGCCCGCCGCTACACCCGCGAGCACCACGCGGCCCTGGCGTTGCAGCGCCACCTGCTGCCGCGCAAGCTGTCCGGCGGCGGCGCGGTCGAGGTGGCCTCCCGCTACCTGCCCTCCGACGTGCACAACGGCGTCGGAGGCGACTGGTTCGACACGATCCCGCTGAGCGGCGGCCGGATCGCCCTGGTCGTCGGCGACGTGACCGGGCACGGCATCAACGCCGCGGCCACCATGGGCCGGCTGCGCACCGCCGTCCGCACCCTCGCCCACATGAACCTGCCACCCGCCGACCTGCTCGCCCACCTCGACAACCTCGTCCTGCGCCTGAACGAGCAGGACACCGGCGCCAGCGGCCTGTCGGCCGCCGAGATAGGCGCCACCTGTCTCTACGCCGTCTACGACCCGGCCACCCGGCGCTGCACCCTGTCCGCCGCCGGACACCCGCCGCCCGCCGTCGTCGCGCCCGGCGGCGCCGTCACCTTCCCGCCGGTGCCCGCCGGCACCCCGATCGGCCTCGGCCTGGCCTCCTACGAGTCGCTCGACCTGGAGCTCGAGCCGGGGTCGCTGGTCGTCCTCTACAGCGACGGGCTGATCGAGACCCGCCACGCCGACATCGACGCGGGCATGGCGCGGCTGCGCGCCGCGCTGTCCGACCCGGCGCTCCCGCTGGAGACCCTCTGCGGCACCGTGATCGACGCCATGGTGAACGACACCTCTTCGGAGGACGACGTCGCCCTGCTCGTGGCCCGCACCTTGTGACGCCCGGGGGCCGTCACCGCTCCGCCGTCAGGTTCTTCAGCCAGGCGCCCGCGCTCTGCAGGAGCAGGTCCAGCTCCCCGCGCAGCCTCGCGTTCTCCTGCTCCAGCTCGGCGTTGCGGCGGCGCAGGCCGGCGTTCTCCTGGCGCAGCCGCGCCAGCTCGTCGGCGGCCGGCCCGCCGCCGTTCTGCGGCCGGAGCGGCTCCGGGCGGGGCGAGGCCGCGGGGGCGGAGGTGGTGTCGTGGGTGCGGAACGCGTCCTCCCAGGGGCCGAGCTCCTCGTGCGCGATCTTCGGAATCTGCACGACCGCGTCGGCTCCCGGGATCCGCACGACCGCGGCCGGGACGATCGGCGAGGCGGGCTCCGCGAAGGCGGGGACCGGGACAGAGACAGGGGCAGAGAC
>NZ_SMKQ01000184.1 GCF_004348995.1 Nonomuraea terrae | reverse complement strand
ATAAGAGACAGCTGTAGGGGTGGACGCGGTCGCGGCGGGCCCGTGGGGGCTCCTCGTCACGGCTCGCGTCCGACGCGGGCTCCGTGTCCTCTGGAGGAGTACGGCGGTGCCTGGGCCCCGTCCGAGGGGGCCAGACACGGTGATCATCCTCCATGGCACCTCCTTGCCCGCTGTCCTATCACCCCGCGCGACCGCCATCAGGCGAACCGTGATCGGTGTGACGGGTGAGGCGGAATTCAGCGCCCCGGTACGCTCACCCGGCGCTGCGTGTACGCCCCGCGAGCAGGGTGGCGCTCAGCGCGACGGCGGCCATCAACCCCGAGATGATGACGAACCCGGTGTCGATCCGGGCGTGACCGATCACGTTCACCAGCGCTCCCCCGATCCCGATCGCCAGGGCGGAGCCGAGCTGGTCGGACACCGACAGGGCGGCCGAGTTCGCCCCCTGCTCGCTCACCGGTGACTGGTGCATGGCGGTCACGCTGACGGTGGTCATGCCGAAGCCCATGCCGAGTCCGGCGACCATCCACGCGGGCGCGGCGACCCACCCGCTCACCCCCGGCAGCACGGACAGCACGCAGAGCAGGATCGCCACCATGACACAGGCCGCGCCCATCCTGATCCGCTGGTGCGCCTCGCCGGTACGCCGGCTCTGCAGGTACGACCCGGCCGACCAGCCCAGGGCTCCTGCGGTCAGCGCGATGCCCGCGTCCGCGGTGCCGAAGGACTTCACCTCCTGCAGCGCCAGCGGGATGAAGGCGTTCACCCCGAAGAAGGCCGCCGAGAACAGCCCTCGCATGATCACGGTCGTCGGCAGCCCGCGCTCGAACCGCAGCGCGCCAGGGGGCAGCAGCCGGTGGAGCCCGTAGAGCAGGAGCGCCACCCCGGCCGCGGTCTCGACGGCCGCGGTGCCGGTGTGCGTGTGCAGCCGGTCGACGCCGTGCAGCAGCAGCCCGGCCCCGCCGGCGGTGGAGGTGGCGGCCAGCGTCATCGCCACCGGCCGCGAACGCGGCCCGCTCCCCTGCTCCGCGTCGGCCCCCGATCCGATCCGCAGCGCGGGGACGAGCATCGCCAGCGCGGGCACCACCAGCGGGATGATGCCGAAGAAGACGTACCGCCAGCCC
Organism: Nonomuraea terrae; assembly: GCF_004348995.1. GTDB lineage: Bacteria > Actinomycetota > Actinomycetes > Streptosporangiales > Streptosporangiaceae > Nonomuraea > Nonomuraea terrae. The sequence goes on along the minus strand of NZ_SMKQ01000184.1, from coordinate 17,378 downwards.
CACTGGTCGCCGACGAACCCGGCCACCGCGGGGCCGACCATGGCGGGCACCACCCAGGCCGCGGAGACTGCGGCGAACGCCTTGGGGCGTGCCTCAACCGCGTAGACGCGGGCGATCATCACGTACAGCGCCACGATGGTCGCGCCCGCGCCGAGCCCCTGGACGGCCCGGGCCACCAGGAACAACACCGCGGAGGTCGCGGCCCCGGCCAGCGCCATGCCGGCGACGAACAGCACCACCCCGGCCAGGAACGGCACCGGGTAGCCGCGCCGGTCGGACCAGAGCCCGGCCACCACGTTCATGAACAGGCTGGCGATGAGGAACGCGGAGAAGCTGATCCCGTACAGGTCGAGCGCGTCCAGCTCCTCGGCCACGGCCGGCATCACGACGCCCACCGACATGCCCTCGAAGGCGACCAGGGTGACGACCAGGAGGATGCCCAAGGTGGCGGTACGGTAGCTGGGGGACAGGATGCCGGCGGGCCGGCCGGGAGCATCGAGTGCTTTTGGTGCTGTCACTCGCACATCGTAATTGCCGCAAATCCACCGGCGGAGCCGCCATCGTACGGGTCGGTCAGACGGCCGGGGTGGTGCGGTAGGCCACCCACATCTCGATCATGCGCCGCGCCTGCCCCGCGGTGAACTCCCGCATGCAGCGGTCGTGGGCGTAGTCCATGAAGTTGTGGATCGGGTCGGCGCCGTGGTGCTCGGCGCAGGTGTCCTTGCTCTCCGGGCATCCCTCGGTCGGCCGTGCCTCGGGCGCGGTGTCGTCGATGCCGTCGCCTGGCTCGCGGCAGGCGTTCTCGAACGTGTGGAAGAGCCCGAGCCAGTGCCCGATCTCGTGGACGCCGGTGAAGCCGCGGTTGTAGTTGGTCATCGGGCCGCCGGGCAGGCTGCGCCAGTCGATGACGACGCCGTCGAGCGCCGGGGCGCCGGCGTACCAGTAGGGGTAGGCGGCGAAGCCCAGCATCAGCTGGCTGAGCTGGGCGATGTAGAGGTTGAGCGTGCGGGCCCCGCCGTGGTGCAGCGCGTTCTTCATGGCGCTCTCGTGGCCGACGGGGTCGGCGAACCAGGCGGCGTTGTCCACCACCGCGATCTTGTCGAGACGGAAGCGCACGCCCGTGTCGACACCGCCGAACTCACCGGCGTACGCGGAGTTGAGCACGTCGATCTGGGCCCGCACGCTGTCGTCGGTGACCAGCCGCTCGCCGCGGGTCAGCAGGTGCACCCAGACGGGCACGGTGATCTCGGTGGGCAGCGTGACGCCGGCCAGCAGCTCGCGCAGCTCGGCCTTGACCTTGGCGACGTCCTGCGGCTTGGGCGAGCGCGGTCCGGGGGTCCGTGGCGCGTGGCGCGCGCAACCGGCCGCGAACGCGGCCTCGTGCCGAAGCGGCGGGGTGAACCCGACCGCGAGCAGGCATGCCAACGAGACGGCGGTCGCGCGCCGGACCATGCAATCCCCCCACTACGGTATGAGCCGATGTGGCTACAGACCGTAGTGGAGCGCGTGGGGGTTACCGCTCAGCAACACTCACTGGTCGCCGTCGCCTTCGCCGCCGCCCTGAGGCAGGCCCTCGTAGATCTCCTTGCACTCCGGGCACACCGGGTACTTCTTGGGGTCGCGGCTGGGCACCCAGATTTTGCCGCACAGGGCGCGGATGGGCGTGCCGGTCACCATGCTCTCGGTGATCTTGTGCTTGTCCGCGTAGTGGGCGAACCGCTCGTGATCGCCGTCGCCGTGCGACGTCCGCGGAGTGGTCTCCTGCTCTGGGAGGATCTTCGTGCTCACCCCATCGAGTTTATGCCCCCGCGGCCGGGCCCCGACACGACGACGCGGCCCCCGCCGGCGGGCGGGAGCCGCGTCGTGGCGACGGACGTCAGCCCACGTGGACCGGCACGCCCTCGGTCTTGCGCCCGACCTTGACGAAGAACGTCAGCAGGGCGGTGAGCACCGCGATGGAGGTGCTGACCAGGAAGGCCACATGCATACCGGACATGAACGAGCTGTGCACGGCGTCGGTGATCTGCTGCGGCACACCGGGAGGCGCGGTGCCGAACGCGGCCGCCTTCTCCAGCAGGGTCAGCTGCTCGGGCGGGATCCCCTGGGCCGCCGGGCCGAGGTTGCCGGGCAGCGTGTCGGAGATCTCCGAGGCCATCACGGCGCCCAGGATCGCGGTGCCGAGCGCGCCGCCGACCTGCATGGCCGACTGCTGCAGACCACCCGCGACGCCGCTGAGGTTCACCGGAGCGTTGCCGACGATGATCTCGGTGGCGCCGACGAAGACCGGCGACATGCCGAAGGCCAGCAGCACGAACGGAATGGCGGTCTCGACGAACGAGGCGTCGATGCTGAGCTGGGACATGAGGAACATCGCCAGCGCGGTGATCAGCAGGCCGCCGGCCATCGACAGCTTCGGCCCGATCCGGCCGATCGCCATGCCGGACAGCGGCGAGGCGACGATCATGCCGGCGCTCATCGGCAACATGTAGAGGCCGGCCTCCAGCGGCGACAGCCCGTGCACGCCCTGGAAGAAGAAGCCCAGGAAGAACATCGCGCCGAACATCGCGAACGCGACCATCATCATCAGCAGGGTGCCGATGGAGATCGAGGCGTTCCGGAACAACGACAGCGGCACCAGCGGCTGCTTGGCCGCGGCCTGCCAGAGGACGAACGCCAGGATCAGCACCAGGAAGGCGCCCATGAAGGTCAGCGTCGTGCTGTCGGTCCAGCCCCACTCGGGGGCCTTGATGATCGTCCAGACCAGCGAGAACATCGCGCCGGACAGCAGCACCACACCGAGCCAGTCGATGCGGGCCATGGAGGGCGTGCGGTTCTCCTTGATCAGTAGGACGCCCATGACCAGGGCGATGACGCCGACGGGCGCGTTGATGAAGAAGACCGACTCCCAGCTGACCTTCTCGACCAGCACGCCGCCCACGATCGGTCCTGCGGCACTCGACAGGCCGATGATGGCGCCCCAGGCGCCCATCGCCTGGTGCAGCTTCTCGCCGGGGAACGCGCTGCGCAGCAGGGCCAGGGCGGCGGGCTGCAGCAGCGCGCCGAACAGGCCCTGCAGGACGCGCAGGCCGATCAGCATGCCGATCGGGGTGACGCCGGGAATGACCTCGGCCAGTTCGGCGCTGAGACCGATGCCCACCGAGGAGACGGCGAAGCCGGCCACACCGATGAGAAAGACGCGCTTGTGGCCGAACAGGTCGCCCAGCTTGCCGGCGGTGATCAGGAAGACCGCCAGCGCGAGCAGGTAACCGCTCGTCACCCACTGGAGGTCTGACAGCGAGGCCTTCAGGTCGGCCTGGATCACCGGATTGGCGATGCCGACGACCGTGCCGTCGAGCATCACCATGATGACGCCCAGGCAGACCGCCAGCAGCACCAGCCACGGATTTCCGCTGGTCCCCCCCTTGGCGGCGTCGGGCGATGACGGCGTGCCGACCGCCTCCGCGTGAGCCATGTAAGTCCCCCTTGTTACCCGTAGCACCCCACACCGGGGCACAGCTCTCGTAAGCCCAGGTAATCTATGGCAGCATCTGACATAAGACAACCGGTTTTCAATCGACATCGTATGACTTATGGCACACTATGACAGAATAGTTTCGCAGAGGTGACGGCTATGGGTCTTCGAGAACGCAAGAAGGAGAAGACGCGTCTGGCGATCATCGACGCCGCGCTCGACCTTTTCCTCGAACAAGGATACGAGTCGACCACGGTCGAGCAGATCGCGGGGGTGGTCGACGTCTCCCCACGCACGTTCTTCCGTTACTTCACCAGCAAGGATCATCTGGCGCTGTGGTTCCACGACCACGGCGAGGAGATCATCCTGGAGACGCTCGCGGACCGCCCGCAGGACGAGCCGCCGTTCACCGCGCTCATGCACGCGCTGCGCGCGGTCCTCACCGACGTCGAGTGCTCAACGGGCGAGGACGCCGAACGGTTCCTGAAGCTGCGCCGGCTCCTCGACGCCAACCCCCACCTCATCGGCCGGTCGGTGGCCAGGGGCGCGCAGACCGAGCGCCGCCTGGCCGAGGTGATCGCCGCGCGCCGGGGCGCCGACCCCGACAAGGACCAGCTCACCCACCTCATCGTGGCGTTCGCGATGTCCACCATGCGCGTCGGTTTCGAGTGCCCGCGCCGCGACGGCACGGTGGCCGAGATCGCCGCCCGCATGGCCGAGAGCATCGATCTGGCCGAGCGTTCGCTGCGCCCGGGCTGGGACCTCTAGTTCATCGTCGGGTCGTCCGGGCAGGTCGCCACAAAGGCCAGCTCGCCGCGCTGGCGGCGCAGCACGTGCCGCCACAGTGAGCCGGGGTCGGCGTGGAAGGTGTCACCGACCTCGGAGTCGACGATGTACCAGGCGCCCTCGGCGATCTCGCTCTCCAGCTGCCCTGACGTCCAACCGGCGTAGCCGGCGAAGATGCGCATCTGCGCGATCTCGCCCTGCAGGATCTCGGGGGGCGCGTCGAGGTCGACCGTGCCCAGCCGCGAGACCGCGTCGGTGCCGGCGTGCAACCGGCGCCAGCCGAGCGGCTCCTCCCCGCTCGGGACCGCCGCCAGCGCGAGCGCGCTGTCGGTCTGCACGGGCCCGCCCTCGAAGAGCACCGGAGGCCCGGTCACCAGCGGATCCCATACGGGCAGCACCTGTGTCACCGAGATGTCGCTCGGCCTGTTGAGCACGACGCCCAGAGTGCCGCCGTCGCGGTCGTGTTCGAGAATCAGCACCACGCTACGCCGGAAATTGGGGTCGTCGAGAAGCGGCGTCGCCACCAACAAACCGCCGACGTAGATCGCTTCCGCCATACATCCATCATGAAGGGTAATGGGGGGCACGCGCTCCCCCGGTGGGTCGATGTTACTTTTCGTAGCCGCTTGGGCACCTTAGGTAGCAAAGATCACATCCGGGGGGAGTTCATGCGCATCCGTACCCGCCTCGTCCTGGCCGCACTGCCGCTGGGCGGCGCACTGTTCCTGCCGGCCGCCGCGTGGGCGTGGCCACGGCCCGACGCGGGTGACCCGTTCACGATGACGGTGGACGACGTGGCGTGCCGCACGGGCCGGGCGACCGTCCGGCTGCACAACCAGACCCGCCAGCTCGTCCGGTTCGACCTGCAGGCCGACGGAGAGAGCATGTCGACCGGCTCGATCCCGGCCCGCAGGTCGGTCGTCCGCCACGTCCCCGTCAGGAAGGGCAGCGCCGCCGAGGTGGAGGCGTACTCGGTGGCGGAGGGCGAGCCCGACACGCTGATCGACTCCACCCGCGTCGAGAACGACTGCTCCTGGGGTCGCGGCCGCGACCGCCGCCTGCCCTACACCGGCCTGCCCGCCGACCTCATCGCCAAGCTGGCCACCGCGGGCGGCCTGGTCATCACGGGCGGCATCCTGTGGTGGTACGGCTCGATCTGGCCCCGCTCAACCCCATGACGCTCGACCCTGTGACGCCCAGCCCCGCGACACTCAACCCGGCGACACTCAACCCCGCGACGCTCAACCCTGTGAAACGAACGCCCCGGCTCGGGCGGCGGCCAGCGTGCGCGCCACCGACCGTTCGGCGTCCTCCCGCGTCACCGGCTCCCTGGTGACCACCAGGCGGTAGTAGAGCGGGGCCGAGATCGCCCTGATCACCTCGGCGCCGTCGGTGCCCTCGGGCAGTTCCCCCCGCTTGACGGCCAGGTCGACGGCGTTGGCCCACTCCTCGATCCGGCGGGAGTAGAAGGCCCGCAACCCCTGGGCGGCCTGGTCGTCGCAGGTCGCGGCGGCGATCATCGCCTGCAACGTGGGGCCGAGCCGGCCGTCGTGCAGCGCCTCCAGCACGGAGACGGCGTTGGCCAGCAGGTCGCCCTCCACAGCGCCGGTGTCCGCGTGCGGGACGGACTGGTCGGCCAGGTCGTTCATCAGGTCGACCACCAGCCCGGCCGGGCTCCCCCAGCGCCGGTAGACCGTGGTCTTGCCCACGCCCGCGCGGGCCGCCACCTGGTCCATGGTCAGGCCGTGGAAGCCGTGCTCGACCAACTCGTCCTGGGTCGCCTCCAGCACGGCCGCGCGGACCCGCGCGGTGCGGCCTCCCGGCCGCACGGTTCCCGCCAAACGGGAAGATTGTTCCATTAAGTCTCCTCATCGTGCTACCGTCATGCTCATCTTAACGGAACTTACGTCCCATTAGGGGGATGACATGACCGTACTCGCCGCACGAGCCGAACCCGATCGGATGACGGGCAGGCAACGCCTCGTCCTGACGCTGCTGCTCGGCTCTCAGTTCATGCTGGCCGTGGACTTCTCCATCCTGAACGTGGCCCTGCCCGTGATCGGGGAGGGCCTCGGTTTCGCCCTGGCCGACCTGCAATGGGTGGCCACGGCGTTCGCGCTGGCGGCGGCGGGTTTCACGCTGCTGTTCGGCCGGATCGCCGACCTGTGGGGACGGCGCAGGCTCTTCCTGGTCGGGATGGCGCTGCTGGGGCTCTCCTCGCTCGTGGGAGGGCTCGCGACCTCCCCGGGGGTGTTGCTGGGGGCGAGGGTGGCCCAGGGCCTCGCCACCGCCGTCGTCACGCCTGCCGGGCTCTCGCTGCTGACCACGTCGTTCGCCGAGGGACCGCTGCGAGCTCGGGCACTGGGATTGAACGGGGCGCTGATGTCAGCCGGGTTCACCTCGGGCGCCATTCTAGGGGGACTCCTCACACAGGCGCTGAGCTGGCGGTGGGCGTTCCTGATCAACGTGCCCGTGGCGCTGGCCGTGCTGGTCGCGGCGCCCATGCTGCTGCGGGAGAGCCGCCCGGCCGAGCGGCCGCGGATCGACCTGCCGGGCGCGGCGGCGGTGACGGCCGGCCTGCTCGCCCTGGTCTTCGGCCTGACCAGAATCGGTGAGCACCCTGTCCAGGGCGGCGCGGCCCTCGCGGCGGGTGCGGCGCTGCTGGTGGTGTTCTGGTTCGTGGAACGGCGGTCGGCGGCGCCGCTGGTCCCCGTAGCCATCATGGCCCGGCCGAACGTGAAGTGGGGCAACCTCGCGGGGCTGCTCGCGTTCGCCACCGAGACCTCCCTGGTCTTCGTCCTGACGCTCTACCTGCAGGAGGTGCTCGGCTACTCGGCGCTGGCCACCGGGCTCGCCTTCGGCGTGCTGGGGCTCGGCACCGTGGTGGGCGGCGTGGCCGGGCCGCGCGTGCTCGGCGCGCTCGGCACCGGCAGAGCGCTGGCCGCCGGGTTCGCGGTGCAGGCCGTCGCGACGGCCTCGCTGGCCCTCCTCGGCGCTTCGGCCGGCTGGATCTGGCTGCTGCTCGCGGCCACGTTCGTCGGCGGCGTGGGCAACATGGTGGCCATCGTCGCCTTCATGGTGACGGCCACCTCCGGGCTGCCCGACTCCGAGCAGGGGCTGGCCACCGGCCTGGCGACGATGACCCAGCAGGTCGGCATCACCATGGGCATCCCGATCATGAGCGCGATCGCCACGGCCGCCATGGGGACGGTGCTCCAGGGCGTGATCGTGGCGGTGCTGGCGAACGCCGCGCTCGCGTTCGCCGGAATGATGCGGCCCCGTTCGGCAATACCGAACTGACCTGCGCTAGGGTGCGGGGCGTGGGAGAGACGATTCAGTCGGTCGAGCGGGCGGCCGCCATCCTGCGGCTGCTCGCCTCCGGCCCCCGCCAGCTGGGGGTGGCCGAGCTGGCCAGGGGGCTGGGCCTGCCGAAGGGCACGCTGCACGGCATCCTGCGCACGCTCGTCCACGTCGGTTTCGTCGAGCAGGACCCGGCCACGGGGAAGTACCGCCTCGGCGCCACGCTGCTCCACCTGGGCAGCAGCTATCTCGACGTCAACGAGCTGCGCACCCGCTCGATCAACTGGGCCGACGCGCTGGCCGGGCGCAGCAGGGAGAGCGCCTGGATCGGCACCCTGCACGAGGGCCACGTCCTGGTGATCCACCACGTCTTCCGCCCGGACGACAGCATGCAGACGCTGCAGGTGGGCACGTATCTGCCAACGCACGCCAGCGCGCTGGGCAAGGTCCTGCTGGCCCACGACCCGTATGCCGAGCCGGCCGAGCCGCCCCTGCGACCGCACACCAAACACACGATCATCGACCCCGGGGCGCTGGAAGAGGAGCTCGACCGGGTCAGGACGCGCGGCTGGGCGGCCGAGATGGAGGAGCTCGTGGACGGAGAGGTGGCCATCGCAGCCCCGATCAAGGACCGGCGCGGCGTCGTCGTGGGCGCCATCGGCATCCGCGGCGCGGTGGAGCGCCTGGCCACCGACGGGGCCCTGCACATGGAGTACGTCTCGTACGTACGCGACGCCGCCCGCGCCATCACCCGTGACCTGGCGAGATGACCCCTTGAAGACCCTACGGCGCACCGAATACGATTCGTTCGGCATTGTCGAACCATGAGCCTTGCGAGGAACCCAGTGCCCCGACCGCACTACGTCGCAGCCATCGACCAGGGCACCACGTCCAGCCGGTGCATCCTCTTCGACGAGGGCGGCAACATCGTCTCCGTCGCCCAGCGCGAACACCGCCAGATCTTCCCCAAGCCCGGCTGGGTCGAGCACGACGCCGAGGAGATCTGGCAGAACGTGCGCGGTGTCATGAGCGAGGCCGTGACCGGCGCCGGCATCGAGGACGGCCAGGTCGCCGCACTGGGCATCACCAACCAGCGCGAGACCACCGTGCTGTGGGACCGCGCCACCGGCCGCCCGGTCTGCCCCGCGGTCGTCTGGCAGGACACCCGCACCGACGCGCTCACCAAGGCGCTGGCCGAGCACGAGAGCCTGTTCAGGGAGAAGGCCGGGCTGCCGCTGACGACGTACTTCTCCGGCCCCAAGATCCGCTGGCTGCTCGACGCGTACGGGCTGCGCGAGCGGGCCGAGCGCGGCGAGGTGCTGTTCGGCACGATGGACAGCTGGCTGCTGTGGAACCTCACCGGCCGCCACGTCACCGACGTGACCAACGCCAGCCGGACGACGCTCATGAACATCCACACCCTGGCCTGGGACGACGAGCTGCTCGACGCGGTGGGCGTGCCGCGCGCGATGCTGCCGGAGATCCGCCCGTCCGCCGAGGTCTACGGCCACACCGCCGAGGGTGTCCCGGTGGCCTCGGCCCTCGGCGACCAGCAGGCGGCGCTGTTCGGGCAGACCTGCTTCGAGCCCGGCGAGACCAAGAGCACCTACGGCTCGGGCAGTTTCCTGGTCATGAACACCGGGCACGAGCCGGTCGCCTCCAAGCACGGCCTGCTGACCACGGTCGGTTACCAGATCGGCGACGGCCCCGCCACGTACGCGCTGGAGGGCGCCATCGCGGTCGCCGGCTCCCTGGTGCAGTGGCTGCGCGACAACATGGGCCTGATCTCCAGCGCGGCCGAGATCGAGACGCTGGCCAAGACGGTCGACGACAACGGCGGCTGCTACTTCGTGCCGGCCTTCTCCGGGCTGTTCGCACCGCACTGGCGCTCCGACGCGCGCGGCGTGATCGCGGGGCTGACCGGGTTCGTCACCAAGGGTCACGTGGCGCGGGCCGTGCTGGAGGCCACCGCCTGGCAGACCCGCGAGGTCGTGGATGCCATGAACGCCGACTCCGGCCTCGACCTGACCACGCTGCGCGCCGACGGCGGCATGACCGCCAACAACCTGCTCATGCAGACGCTCTCCGACGTGCTGGCCGTGCCGGTGATCCGGCCGATGGTCTCCGAGACCACCGCGCTCGGCGCCGCGTACGCCGCGGGCCTGGCCACCGGCTACTGGCCCGACCTCGACAGCCTGCGCGCCAACTGGCACAAGGCCGCCGAGTGGCAGCCGGCCATCGACGAGGCCGCGCGTGAGCACGAATACCGTAATTGGAAGAAGGCCGTGGCCCGCACCCTTGACTGGGTCGAGCAGTAGGAGCAGCGCAATGACGATAGCGATCGGCTCCTCCAGAGCCGAAACCCGGGAGGAGCTCTCCACCACCGCCTTCGACCTGCTGGTCATCGGCGGCGGCATTCTCGGCACCTCGGTGACGTGGATGGCAGCGCAGGCCGGGCTGCGGGTGGCCATGGTGGACGCGGGCGACTTCGCCGGCGCCACCTCCAGCGCCTCGTCCAAGCTCGTCCACGGCGGCCTGCGCTACCTGCAGACCGGCAACGTCAAGCTGGTGGCCGAGAACCATCGCGAGCGGCGCGCCCTGGCCGCCGACATCGCACCCCATCTGGTCAAGCCGCTGACCTTCCTGGTCCCGATCTACAAGGGCGGGCCGCACGGCGCCGCCAAGCTGGGCGCGGGCGTGTTCCTCTACTCCGCGCTGTCGGTCTTCGGCGACGGCATGGGCAAGGTCATCACGCCGCACCAGGCGCTGGCCAAGGTGCCGGCGCTGCGCCCGGAGGGGCTGCGGGCCGCCGCCGTCTACGGCGACCACCAGATGAACGACAGCCGCGTCGCCGTCATGACCGTACGCGCGGCCGTGGACGCGGGCGCGACCGTGCTCAACCACGCCGAGGTCGTCGGGCTGCGCAAGACGTCCGGCACCGTGACGGGCGCCGAGCTGCGCGACCGGCTCGACGGCACCGAGTTCGGCGTCTCGGCCCGCCTGGTGCTGAACGCCACCGGCCCCTGGGTCGACCACCTGCGCCGCATGGAGGACCCGGACGCCGCGCCCAGCATCCGGCTGTCCAAGGGCGCCCACCTGGTGCTGCGCCGGCACGAGCCGTGGAAGGCGGCCCTGACCACGCCGATCGACAAGTACCGCGTGTCGTTCGCCATCCCGTGGGAGGACCACCTGCTGCTCGGCACCACCGACGAGGCGTACGAGGGCGACCCGGCCGCGGTGAGCCCCACCGAGGCCGACATCGCCCAGATCCTCGACGAGGCCGGCCACGCCGTCCGCGACGAGCAGCTCAGGCGCGAGGACATCACGTACGCCTTCGCCGGCCTGCGGGTGCTGCCCGGCGGGCCCGGGGACGTCGCCGCGGCCAAGCGGGAGACGGTCGTGACGCGGGGCTCGGGCGGCATGTTGTCGGTCGCCGGCGGGAAGTGGACGACCTACCGTCACATCGGCAAGCACGTCTTCGACACTCTCGCCCGCCTGCCCGGGCGGCCGCTCGGCGACGAGATCGCCGACATCCTGCCCGTCGTGCCGCTGCCCGGCCTGGCCAGCCCCGAGGCGGTCGCCATGCGGCTGTGGACCGATCGCGAGCGCAGCGCCCGCATGGACCCGCTGGTGGCCCGCCACCTCGCCACCCACTACGGGTCGATCGCGTTCGACCTGGCCCGGCTCATCAGGGAGGACCCGGCGCTCGGCGAACGCATCCACCCCGAAGGCCCCGACATCTGGGCCCAGGCCGTCTACGCCCGCGACCACGAGTGGGCCGCCACCGTCGACGACGTCGTACGCCGCCGCACGACCCTCACCGTACGCGGGCTCGACACGCCGGAGGTGCGGGCGCGCATCGCGGCGCTGCTCGGCACCGGCTGAAAGGTGCCCCCTGCCCTTCGCGGGGAAGGGGGCACACATGCGCACTCCCATCAACGAAGCCCTCATCAGGCACTTCACCGACCTGCGCGACGGCAACCACGGCACTGCCGTCACCCGCGAGGACAAGGAACGCGTGTTCGAGCGGGCCGTGGAGCTGATCGACCCGGTGGCGCGCAGGGCACTCGACGAGGCCAACGCCGACCTGCTGCTCGGCACCGGGGAGGTGGTGGCCAGCGGGATCACCCGCTCACAGGAGGGCGGGCTGAACGCGATGTGGTCGCTGACCTGGCCGGAGCAGCGCAGCAGCGGCGAGCAGCCGATCGCGGTGGTCGCCCACTTCGGCCGCGACTTCCACCATCCGCACCTGCGCGGCAACACGGTGGGCGACTGGCCGCTGAACGTCTTCGACGAGTCGGACGCGGCCGGCCAGCTGGACACCATGCGCACGATCGCCGCCGCCGACGCCCACAACCTGGTCTTCCAGGAGAGCTACCGCCTCATGCCCGCCATCACCGCCGCCGCACCCCGGTGACCCGGCGATGGACCACCCAGGTGGTCCACGTCGCGGCGTCGCGGCGGCCCGCCGGGTGCGGGTCAGCGGGCGTCTTCCTGGAGGCCCTCGGCCATGTGCGGCGGGTGGTGTGACGTCGGCTCCGCCGTGACGGATGACATGGGTTCTACGCTTCGGTGAAGCCCCGCGCGCGCCCGCCGGCGGACTCGCGGACGGCGGCGGCGACGGCGGTCGCCACGTCGGGGTGGAAGACGCTCGGGATGATGTAGTTGGGGCCGAGCTCCTCGGGCGTGACCACGGCGGCCAGCGCCCCGGCGGCGGCCAGCAGCATCTCCTCGGTCACCCCGCCCGCCTGCGCGTCGAGCAGCCCCCGGAACACCCCCGGGAACGCCAGCACGTTGTTGATCTGGTTGGGGAAGTCGGAGCGGCCCGTCGCCACCACCGCGGCGTGCTCGCGGGCGTCGTCGGGCGACACCTCCGGCTCGGGGTTGGCCAGCGCGAACACCACCGGGTCCTTGGCCATCGTGGCGATGTCGTCGCCGGTCAGGATGCCGGGCGCGGAGACCCCCACGAAGACGTCGGCGCCCTTGACCGCCCCGCGCAGGTCGCCGGAGTAGCCCTCTTCGTTGGTGTGCTCGGCGATCCAGCGCAGCGAGTCGTCGAGATCGTCGCGGCCCTTGTGGACGGCGCCGAGGTAGTCGCAGACGATGACGTTGCGGGCCCCGGCGGCCAGCAGCAGGCGCAGCACGGCGTTGCCCGCCGCCCCCGCGCCGGCCATGGTGATCTTGACCGTCTCGATGTTCTTGTTCACCACGCGCAGCGCGTTGGTGAGCGCGGCGAGCACGCAGATGGCGGTGCCGTGCTGGTCGTCGTGGAAGACCGGGATGTCGAGCAGCTCGCGCAGCCGCCGCTCCACCTCGAAGCAGCGCGGCGCGCCGATGTCCTCCAGGTTGATGCCGCCGAAGCCGGGGGCGATCACCTGCACGGTGCGGACGATCTCGTCGACGTCCTGCGTGTCGAGGCAGATCGGCCAGGCGTCGATGCCGGCGAACCGTTTGAACAGCGCCGCCTTGCCCTCCATGACCGGCAGCGCAGCCTCCGGGCCGATGTTGCCCAGCCCCAGCACGGCCGAGCCGTCGGTGACGACCGCGACGGTGTTGCGCTTGATGGTCAGGCGACGCGCGTCCTCCTTGTTGCGGGCGATCGCCATGGACACCCGCGCGACGCCGGGGGTGTAGGCCATGGACAGCTCGTCGCGGTTGCGCAGCGGCACCTTCGACTTCATCTCGATCTTGCCGCCGAGGTGCATGAGGAACGTGCGGTCGGAGACCTTGTGGATGACGACGCCCTCGACGGCCTCGAGCTGGTCGACGATGGCCTGGGCGTGGTCGGTGTCGCGCGCGGCACAGGTCACGTCGATGCGGAGCTTCTCATGGCCCGCGTTGGTGACGTCGAGGGCGGTTACGACGCCCCCGGCCGACTCAACGGCGTGGGTGAGCTGGCTGACGGCCTTGCCGCCGGCCGGCACCTCGAGACGCACGGTGATGGAGTACGACACACTTGGGACGGTCGCCACGTCAATCGCTCCTTCGGGACTGACCAAGAAGTCCTCCCATCGTAGGGGGCATTCGGTCAATCCAGTGCCGCGGAGGCCCTGACGATGAGCTCCACACAGGCGGGAACGGGAATCGTGGTGCTGTCGACGACCAGGTGGTACTGGTGGGGATCGGCCGGATCGGCCTTGTAGAAGGTGCGCACGTACGCGATACGGGCCTGGTCGTTCTCATTGATGATCTTGCGGGCCTCGCGCTCGCCGATCCCGCCCAGCGTGGCCGTCTGCCGTACGCGGCGCTCGATCGGCGCGTCGAGCCTGACGTGCAGCGCGCCGGGAAGGCCGGCCAGCACCACCGCCCCCGCCCGGCCCAGGAACACGCCGCCCCGCTCGTGGGCCGTCTCCAGGAGGATGCGCTCGGTACGGCGCACGAACTCCTCGGCCGGCAGCGGCATCGCGCCGGGGACGTACATGTCGACGCCGCCGAACGTGACCGTCGGCAGCCGCATGGCCCCCGACAGCAGCCGGCCGAGACCGCGCTCGGCGCGGTCGTCGTGGACCAGCGCCTCCTCCAGGGTGCAGCCGAGCTCGCGGGCCACGGCGCTGGGGATGGCGCGGTCGACGAAGGGCACGCCGAGCCGCTCGGCGACGGCCGGGCCTATCTGGCTGCCGGCCGTGCCGTATGTCGCCGATATCGTGACGACCCGCACACCTTCAGGCTAGAACAGAGCGCTCGCCAAGGCTCTGCGCGCTTTGGCCAAAGATGGGTCTTCTGCGGGCAATGTGTCGAAAAGCCCGAGCAGGTGACGCCTGGCCCGGTCGCGGTCGTCGCCGGACGTGCGCTTGACCACCGCGATGACCCGGTTGAACGCCTCGTCGACCGAGCCGGACAACATCTCCAGGTCGGCGGCCAGCAGCTGGGCGTCGAGGTCGGCCGGATCCTGCGCCCGCCGCTGCACCTCGGCCGGGTCGGCCTCGGCCGTGCGGCGCATCAGATTGACGCCGGCCAGGCCCATCTTGGCGTCCTCGTTGCCGGGGGCGCGGGCCAGCAGCCGCTCGTAGGCCTCGGCCGCCGCGTCGAGGTCGCCGTTGTCGATGGCCTGCTCGGCGGCCACCAGGTCGGGGTCGGCGGGCGGCCCCGCGGGGGCCTCCTGCTCACCGGCCTCCGGCGGCCGGGCGCCGGGGTTGGCCTGGTAGAACTGCTCGACCGCGGCCAGCAGCTCGTCGAGCCAGCGGCTCACCTCCTGCTCGGGCAGCACCTGCTGGAAGCCGGTGACGGCCTGGCCCTGGAAGATCGCCAGCACGGTCGGCACGGCCTGCACGCGCAGCGCCTGGGCGATCTGCGGGCTGCCGTCGACGTTGATCTTGGCCAGCACGACCCGGCCGCCGAGGTCGCCGACCACCTTCTCCAGCACCGGGCTGAGCTGGGCGCTGCCCGGCGCCCGGGGCGACCAGAGGTCGAGGACGACCGGCACGGTCATGGACCGGTCGATGACGTCGGTCGTGAACGTCTCCTCGGTCACGTCGATGATCGAGGCCGACGAGGCCGCCTGGGGACCTGCCGCCTCCCGCCGGGCCTGCGCCTCCAGTGTCTGCTTGCGCGCGCCCAGATCTATCGCTCCGTAGAGCGACCCGGGCCTAGAGAAGTCCGCCATGCTCTTCATCTTGCCGCATGGCCGGGGTGGAGAAGTCACCCGCCGCCACCCGCAGCGTGCGCAACTGGTCGAACATCCGATGGAGTTCGTCCTCGGCGTACATCCCCAGGCCGAAGTCGGCCGCCATCAGGTCGGCCGTGGCGCGGCGCACCACGTCGCGGCCCGCCTCGGTGATCTCCGCGAGCACCCCGCGGCCGTCGCGCGGATTGGGCAGCCGGCGGACGAACCCGGACTTCTCCAGCCTGTCCACCGTGTTCGTGACACTCGTGGGGTGGACCATGAGCCGTTCGCCGATCTTCGACAGCGGCAGCGCGCCCTTTTTGCTGAACGTCAACAGCACCAGCGCCTCGTATCGGGCGAAGGTCAAGTCGTATGGCTTCAGGAGCGAGTCAAGTTGCGACAGCAGGATCTGATGCGCTCTCATGATCGAGGTAACGGCGGCCATTGCGGACGACGGCCCGAAGTGGGCGCGCCAGCTCTCCGCGGCGCGGTCGATCGGGTCGAACGGCAGGTTGAGCGGCTTGGGCTGCGACACAGCGCTACGGTAGCGCGCCGGTCGTCCCGGTTCGTCTGGTTACTCTCAGCAACAGACTTCACCGGCTGACCAAGAATACGGACATCAATCATCACGCTCAGTTATGGTTCTCGTACGTATGGTGACGCGGACGCCAAGTCTTCCGGCCGCGGGGACCCGGCCCAGGACTCTTCGCTTCCGCATTGCCGAGGGGCACGGGGGTGCTTGATGAACTTCAACGGGAAAAAGAGTGCGTGAGCACGCGGGCGTTTCACGAGAGGAGCTGAAGCACAGCGCGGCGGTGACAGTGGCCGTGCTGCTCGCTGTCGGCCTGGTCGCGGCGTGGAACGTCCTGATACCGGGCGTGGACGCCTGGGAGAACATCGTGGCCGCGGTCATCGGTTCGCTCCGGCTGACCGGGCCCGTGGCCGCCGCCTTCGCCGCCTGGGTGGCGCTGCGCAAGCGCCGGGCGTTGCGCGGCCGGTCGCTGACGACGTGGCGGGCGCTCAAGGCGCCGCTGGCGATCGTGGTGGTGGTGCTGGGGTCGTTCGGGGCCACGGTGCTGGTGCTGGCGGTCAAGACGGTGCTGACCGACCAGGCGGGCCGGCTGAGCCTGTCGGCGCTCGGCATGGGCATGGCAGGGCTGGCGCTCTACTCGGTGATCGGGTGGGTGGCCGGCTGGGTGCTGCCGAAACCGTACACGCCGGCGATCGCCGGGCTGGCCTGTTATGTGGTGTTCTCGTGGCTGGCCGACGACCGCGGGTGGGCCGACAAGCTGGCGCCCGGCACGGGTGAGCCGTACGACCTGTTCCAGGGGCTGAGCGGGGCGCCGTTCTTCGACCAGACGATCTGGCTGCTCGGCATCACGGCGGCGCTGCTGCTCGGCTGGGCGGCGCTGGTGACGCGGCAGGCCACGGTGCTGGCGTGCGCGCTGCTGGGCGTGCTGTGCGCCGGGATGGGCGTCACCAGGGTGCTGGCCGAGCCGAAGCCGGCCGCGGCCATGGACATCTCCCACAGCTGCCACGAATGGCCGATCACGGTGTGCGTGCATCCCGGGATGCGGGCGGGGCTGACCGAGCTGGGCGCGGCGTTCACGCAGATCGCCTCCCGGCTGGCGGGCACGCCCGCCGCGTTCACGCTGGTGGAGCAGCGACCGCTCGACGAGGAGCTGAAGCCGTCGTACGGCCTCGCGCCGGTGCACATTCCCGACCTCTCCCCTGGCTTCGCGGAGGAGGCGGCGTACGAGTACGTCGAGTCGCTGGCCCCCCGTTGCAACGACGCGGTCGCCGAGGGCTACCGGGGGATCGTGGTGGCCTGGCTGCGCGGCGAGCCCCTGCCGGGGGCGCCGCTGCCGGAGCACCAGTACGCGACCGCGTGGTTCTCGTCCCTCAGCGAGTACCAGCGGCGCGAGTGGCTGCGCATGTTCTACAGCGACTTCCAGGGCTGCCGGCTGTCGAGCACCCACTTCGGCGGCGGGCCGGCGCAGGCGCCGCAGGTGGCGCCGCCCGTCTCGCGGCCGACCTCCGGCACGAGCCACGTCTACCCGGTCTACCCGGAGCCGGTCCCCACGCCGTCCGCCGCTCCGGCCCCGGCCGTCCCGGCCACGCCGGACGCCACCGCCGCGCCGGACGCCTCCGCGACTCCGGGCCCTCAGGGCACGCCGTCTCCCGGCACGCCACCGCCCGGCGGGGTCCCCGCCACCC
>NZ_SMKQ01000183.1 GCF_004348995.1 Nonomuraea terrae | reverse complement strand
GCCTTCCTGGTGGACGACCTCGACGCGTACGCCGCCCGGCTGCCCGACGCCGTGCCCGACGACCTCTTCCCCGGCTACCGGCGGATCTACGTCTCCGACCCGGTGGGCAACAGGATCGAGCTGCTGCAGGCCGCGTGAGGCTCACCTTCCGGTGGCATCATGGTCAGATACCGGACAATTGCGAGGTGTAGTGGGCATCGAAATCGAGGACAAGTTCGACATTCCTCCCGGCTACGCGATCCCGGATCTGACCGGCCTGGCCACCGTGCAGGGCCCGAAGAGTCACCAGCTCGTGGCTCTGTACTACGACACCCCCGACCTGCGGCTGGCCGCCCGCGGCGTCACGCTCCGGCGGAGGAGGGGCGGCACCGACCCCGGCTGGCACCTGAAGCTGCCCAAGGCCAAGGGCGTCCGTCAGGAGATCACCCATCCGCTCACCCGCAGCACCAAGGTGGTGCCCGCGGAGCTCGCCGAGCTCGTCCGCGCCTACACCCGCGGCGCCGAGCTGGGCGTGGTCGCCGAGCTGGACACCCGCAGGGACGTCACCGTCCTGCTCGACGGCGAGGCCCGGCTGGTGGAGATCGCCGACGACCGCGTCAAGGGCACGGTGTACGGCGCGGAGCCCAAGGTCGTGCGATGGCGCGAGGTGGAGGCCGAGCTTCTCGACGGCGGCACCCGCGCCATGCTGGCCAAGGTCGGCAAGCGGCTCAAGAAGGCGGGCGCCACGCCCTCCGACGCCGCCAGCAAACTCGCCAAGCTGCTCGAACCGGCCCCGCCCGCGGTGGCCGCCACTGAACCTGGATCGGCCGGCGAGGCGGTCCTCACCTACCTGGCCGACCAGGTGCGCGCCCTGCTCGCGCAGGATCCCCGGGTCCGCAGGGCCGAGGAGGACGCCGTCCACCAGATGCGGGTCGCCTCGCGGCGGCTGCGCAGCGCGCTCAAGGCGTTCAAGAGCGTGGTGGCCGACACCGGCCACGTGCAGGACGAGCTGCGCTGGCTCGCCACGGTGCTCGGTGAGGCCCGCGACCTCGAGGTGATCAGGGTCAGGTTCGCCGGGGAGCTGCGTGGCCTCGCCCCGGAGCTGGTCGTCGGCCCCATCCAGGCGCGGCTCGGCTCCGACCTGCACGAACGCGAGCGGCAGGCGTACGTGCGGATCAAGGAGACGCTGAGCGGCGAGCGCTACTACCGCCTCCTCGACGCGCTGGACGAGCTCGTCGCCGACCCCGAGCTGGGCAAGGCCGCGCAGCGGCCGGCGCAGGAGAAGCTGCGCGACGTCGCCGCCTCCGGCTGGAACCGCGTGACCAAGGCGTACGACCTGGCCATGGCCATCGACGACCTCGAGCGCCGCGAGATCGCCATGCACGACGTGCGCAAGTCGGCCAAGCGTGCCCGCTACACCGCGGAGGCGCTGCGGCCCACGCTCGGCGCGGACATGTCCAGGCTGGCCAAGCTGGCCGCCGGCATCCAGGAGGTGCTGGGGACGTACCAGGACGGAGTGGTCGCGCAGGAGACGCTGGTCAAGGAGGCCGAGAGCGCCCGCAGAGCCGGCGAGGACACCTTCACCTACGGCCTGCTCGCCGGCATCGAGCGCGCCAGGGCCGAGCGCGCCCACGCCGAGTTCCCCCGCGTGTGGCAGGAGACGGTCGAGGCGGTGCGGAAGATCCTCTAGTGAGCCGGCCGCGAGTATCAGGGACACCACATGAGGTGTGTTTCGTTCAGATTGACTGTGTGGTGGTGACGGTTTCTGGCGGCTCGAGCCGGTGGTGTTATCCGAGGGCGAGCGGCGGACGCTGACGAGCTGGGCCAGACGTCGCTCCACCGCTCAGGGGCTCGCGATGCGGGCCCGGATCGTGCTGGCCTGCGCCGAGGGCGGCGGCAACGTGGCGTGGCGGCCCGGCCACGATCGACAAGATCCGCGACGTGGTCGGGCTGTATCTGGCCCCGCCCGCGCATGCGGCGGTGTTCGCGGTGGATGACAAGCCGCGGATCCAGGCGTCGCAGCGGAGCGCGCCGGTACTGCCGATGCTGCCCGGGGTGCCCCAGCGGCGCAACTTCGACTACGTCCGGCACGGCACCGTGGACCTGTTCGCCGCGCTCAACACCGCCACCGGCAAGGTGATCGGCAAGCTGGCTGGTCCATCCGCGCTTCACGCTTCACTTCACCCCGGCCTACTCTTCCTGGATCAACCAGGTCGAGCGCTGGTTCGCCGAGTTGGAACGGCGCTGCCTGGAGCGCGGCGACTTCTGCTCCCTGGACGCGCTCAAAACCGCGCTGGAAGAGTGGATCAAGACCTGGAACGACGACGCCAAGCCGTTCACCTGGACCAAGACCGCTGACCAGATTCTCGACCGCATCTGCCGCTACTGCGACCGAATCTCAAAACCGGCTCACTAGGCGGTGTAGCGCTCGACGCTGACCACGAACCGGCCCCTGCGCTGCAGGACGGCGAAGGAGCCCTTGCGCAGGTGCACCCGCGTGCCGCTCAGCGACTCGATGAGCGCGGGCAGCACCTTCCCGTGGCTGCACACGACCGCCGGCGCCGTGATGTCGCCGACGAGGACGGGCGTCTTCTGCGGGTCCTGGCTCTCCTCGCTGAGCAGCGGCTCGGTCCTGATCTCGGCTCCTACCCGCGCGGCGTACGGCTCCAGCGTCTGCACGCACCGCCTGCTGGGCGAGCTCATCAGCAGCTCCGGCCGGTACGCGGGCAGCGCCGTGGCCACGCCGGCCGCCTGGGAGAGGCCGTCGGCGTCGAGCGGGCGAAGCGCGTCGTCGCCCGCCCACTCGGTGCGCGACCCGGCCGAGGCGTGCCGGACGAGCACGAGCGGCACGGTGTCGAGCGGCGCGGCCCGCAGCGCGCGCAGCAGCCCCACGTCCCACTCGAACGTCAGCAGCCGCCTGGCCTCCTGCGGCGGCAGCCAGCGCAGCTCGTCCACCTCGTCGCAGGGCTCGAACCCGTCGTCGGCGAGCGCCCGCGCCGTCCAGTAGTCGACCCGCTTGAGCCGGCGGTCGCTCAGGTAGTGGACGGGCGGCAGCGCGCGGCCGAGCGCCACCGTCATGCCGGTCTCCTCGCGCACCTCGCGCAGGGCGGCGGCGATCACGTGCTCGCCGGACTCCAGCTTGCCCTTGGGGAACGTCCAGTCGTCGTAGCGGGGGCGGTGGATGACCGCCACCTCGGGGTCGCTCTCGTCGCCGCGCCAGACCACGGCTCCGGCGGCGCGGAGCGGGTCAGTCATCAACGGTCCTCCAGCGGCGGGCGCCGATGAGACGGCTCTGCAGGTCCTCGCCGGGATGGTGGGTCCAGGTGCCGTCGGGGTTGAGCCACCAGGTGTTCGTGGAGTCGGCCATGACCTGGTCCATCAGCTCGATGAGGTACGCCTTGTGCTGCTGCGAGGTCACCTTGACCAGGGCCTCGACGCGGCGGTCGAGGTTGCGGCGCATCAGGTCGGCGCTGCCGATCCAGATCTCCGGCCGCCGTCCGAGCCCGAACTCGTACACCCGGGAGTGCTCCAGGAAACGCCCCAGGACGGAGCGTACGCGGATATTTTCTGACAAGTCTGGGATGCCGGGGCGCAGGATGCAGACGCCGCGCACCCACAGGTCCACCGGGACACCGGCCCGCGAGGCGCGGTAGAGGGCGTCGATGACCGGCTCGTCCACCAGCGAGTTGGTCTTGATCCTGATGCGGGCCGGGCGGCCGGCCTGCTGGTGGGCGATCTCGCGTTCGATCCTGGCCAGCAGGCCGCTGCGCATGGAGTGGGGAGCGACCAGCAGCCGCCGGTAGGCGGAGTGGTGGGAGTAGCCGGTCAGGTGGATGAACAGGTCGGTCACGTCCTCGCCGACCAGCGGGTCGGAGGTGAGCAGACCGAAGTCCTCGTACTGGCGGGCGGTCTTGGGGTTGTAGTTGCCGGTGCCGATGTGGCAGTAACGGCGCAGCTCGCCCGAGGCCTCCTGGCGGACGACGAGGGCGAGCTTGCAGTGGGTCTTCAGCCCGACCACGCCGTAGACGACGTGACAGCCGGCCCGCTCCAGCTTGCGGGCCCAGGAGATGTTGGCGTGCTCGTCGAAGCGGGCCTTGATCTCCACGACCACCACGACCTGCTTGCCCGCCTCGGCCGCGTCGATGAGCGCGTTGACGATCGGGGAGTCGCCGCTGGTGCGGTAGAGGGTCTGCTTGATCGCCAGGACCCTGGGGTCGTTCGCGGCGTCCTCGATGAAGCGCTGCACGGTGGTGCTGAAGGAGTCGTACGGGTGGTGCAGCAGCACGTCGCGCTCGCGCAGCACCGTGAAGATGTCGTCCTCGGCGTTGATCACCTCGGCGGGCACGAACGGCCGGTAGCTCAGCTCGCCCCGGTCGAGGTCGGCGATGGCGTGCAGACCCGTCAGGTCGAGCGGCCCGGGCAGCCGGTAGATCTCGTGCGGCGCCAGCTCCAGCTCCTCGACCAGCGGCGCGAGCACCTCGGGCGTGATGGTCTCCTCGACCTCCAGCCGCACGGGCGGGCCGAAGCGCCGCTTGAGCAGCTCCTTCTCCAGGGCCTGCATGAGGTTCTCGGTGACGTCCTCGTCGACGTCGAGGTCCTCGTTCCTGGTGACGCGGAAGACGTGGTGCTGGACGATCTCCATGCCCTTGAACAGCTGGCCGAGATGCGCCGCGATGACGTCCTCCATCGGGACGAACCGGTTCTTCGACGCCGCCACGAACCTGGGCAGCTGCGAGGGCACCTTGACCCGGGCGAACACCGTGTGGTCGGTGGCCGGATTGCGGACGAGCACCGCCAGGTTGAGGCTGAGCCCGGAGATGTACGGGAAGGGGTGGGCGGGGTCGACGGCCAGCGGCGTGAGCACCGGCCTGATCCGCTCCCTGAACAGTTTGCGCAGTTCCGTGCGCTCCTCGCGGCCCAGATCCTCCCACCGGACGATCTCGATGCCCTCGGAGGCGAGCTGCGGGCAGATCTTGTCGTGGAAGACGGCGGCGTGCCTGCGGGCCAGCTCGTCGGCGATGGTCGCGATCCTGACCAGCTCTTCGCTCGGCTTGAGCCCGCTCTTGGTCCGCAGCAGCAGACCGGTCGCCATGCGCCGCTTGAGGCCGGCCACGCGGACCCGGAAGAACTCGTCGAGGTTGCTGGCGAAGATGGCCAGGAACTGCACGCGTTCCAGCAGCGGCGCCGACGCGTCCTCGGCCAGTTCGAGCACCCGCTGGTTGAACTGGAGCCAGCTTTCCTCGCGGTTGAGGAACCGCTCCTGCGGAAGTGGGAGGTCGCCGGGAGGCTGGAACGGTTCTGCGGACATATGGCGTATATTGCCCCGTTTGGTTGAACAGCACGTTAACGACGCCGCAACGGCTCACCCCTGAGGGTCAGCCCTGCTCAACTCCATGGTCACCCGGGAACAGTCGCTCGTTCAAGGCTTACTCGGGATGATCTACCTGTTCCAGGCGGGCCGCGCGCTCGGCCAGCCTGGCCTCCCGCTGGCGGATCTTCTCCTCGCGCTCGCGGGCCTTCTCGGCCTCCTTGAGCAGCCGCTCGCGTTCCTTCTCCGCCTCCTTCAGCAGCCGCTCGCGCTCTTTCAGCTCGCGTACGCGGGCCTTCTCGGCCTCCTTCAGCTCGCGCTGGCGGAGTTTCTCGGCCTCTTTGAGCTCTTTCTCCCTGGCCTTCTCGAACTCGCGCAGCTTGTCGGCGGCGGCGGCTGGGCGCGGCTTGGCCGACGACGAGAGATCGCGGGTGGCCGCGGTGATCGACGGGTTGGGGTTGAGCCCGGTCAGGCCGTTCCAGGCCAGGTTGACCAGGTTGGCCGCGACCTCCTCGCGGCCCGGTTTGCGCACGTCGAGCCACCACTGCCCGGTCAGTGCGACCATGCCGACGAGCATCTGGGCGTACATCGGCGCCAGCTTGGGGTCGTAGCCGCGGGAGGCGAACTCGTCGGCCAGCACGTCCTCGACCTGACTGGCGATCTCGCTGATCAGGCTCGCGAACGTGCCGGTGCCCGAGGCGGCGTGCGAGTCGCGGACCAGGATGCGAAAGCCCTCGCTGCTCTCCTCGATGTACTGGAGCAGGGCCAGGGCGGCCCGCTCCAGTTTGATCAGGGAATGGGTGGCGGCGAGGGCCTCGGTGATCATGCCGAGGAGCTTTTGCATCTCGCGGTCCACGACGACCGCGTAGACGCCTTCCTTGCCGCCGAAATGTTCGTACACCACGGGTTTCGACACCTGAGCGGTGGCGGCGATCTCCTCGATAGAGGTCCCGTCGAACCCCTTTTCCGCGAAGAGCGTGCGGCTGATGTGGATCAGCTGCTCGCGTCGCTCGCTACCGGACATGCGCCTGCGAGATCGGGGTTCGGTCACGGTTTCCATAATGACGGCCACGCTTCCATGACCGTTCACCGGCCGATCCACGTCGAGGTCAGGCAATGCGCTTCGCCGCCAGCCGCTCCGGCGTCGGCCAGCGGACGTCGTACGCCCAGCCCAGCTTCTCGAAGATCCGGATGAGGCCGGCGCTCAGGTCGATCTGGCCCTTCAGCGCGCCGTGGCGGGCGCAGGTCGGGTCGGAGTGGTGCAGGTTGTGCCAGGACTCGCCGAAGGACGGGATGGCCAGCCACCACACGTTGCGCGACTTGTCGCGGACCTCGAAGGACTCCTCGCCGAAGACGTGGCAGATCGAGTTGATCGACCAGGTCACGTGGTGCAGCAGCCCGATGCGGACGAGTGAGCCCCAGAAGAGCGCGGTCAGGCCGCCCTGCCACGACCAGGTGAGCAGCAGGCCGAGCACACCCGGCAGCAGGATCGAGGTGAGCGCCATGGCGCCGAACCACTTGTGCATCTTGAGCACGTCCTCGTCCTTGCACAGGTCCGGGGCGTACTTCTGGCGGTTGGTGCGCTCGCTCTCGAACAGCCAGCCCATGTGGGCGTAGAGCAGGCCCTTGGCCATGTTCTTGAAGCCAGGGCCGAAGCGCCACGGCGAGTGCGGGTCGCCCTCCTTGTCGGAGAACTTGTGGTGCTTGCGGTGGGTGGCGACCCAGTCGAGCACGGACATCTCCAGCGACAGGCTGCCGGCGATGCCGAGGGCGATCTTGAGCGGCCGCTTGGCCTTGAACGAGTGGTGCGTGAAGTAGCGGTGCAGGCCCACCGTGACGCCCAGGCCGGAGACGACGTAGAAGACGAAGGCGATCGCGATGTCCGTCCAGCCGAGGCCCCATCCCCACGCGAGCGGCACCGCGGCCGCGATCGCGACCAGAGGCAGACCGACGACCAGGCCGAAGGTGAACAGCTCCGCCTTCGACTTGGGCTCGGGTTCGAATTCGGGCTTCGGTGTGGGTGCGGAACGCTCGGTGAGAACGGTCATGGGCAACCTCCAACGGCATGTATGTGGACGAATGTCCTGGCTACGCAACCGTAACCTACGCAAGCGTAAGTTAGGAAGACCTAAGCCGTGAATGGGGGGAACGTGACGGCGTGCTGCCCACGGTTGCGTGGGTTTCGTGTCTTGCGACTCTTTGCCGGCTCTGTTATGGAACGGCTGCTCTTCGGTTGTGCGAGCGCCCGGGCTCATGGCCCCCGTTCCCCGTGGGGCGGGTGTTAGGCGTAATTCCCGGCGCGCGGCCGGGTGCGGGGTCGGTATCGTAGGGACTGTCGGACGTCGCCTGTCCGATCTGTCCCGGATCGTCTAATCGGCAGGACAAGTGGTTTTGGTCCACTTTGTAGGGGTTCGAGTCCTCTTCCGGGAGCTCTGAGGTGCTCCCCAGCGCCAACGCGCGGGGGGAGGACAGGTATCCTCACGGTGTCGGGAGGATGACCGTGCAGTTGCCGATCATTCTGATCCGTTCCATCACAGGGAGCCTCAGTCCGTGAGTGTGCCGCGCCCGGCAGCCGTGATCGTCCTCGCCGCCGGCGAGGGCACCCGCATGAAGAGCCGGACCCCGAAAGTCCTCCACGAGCTGTGCGGCCGTGCGCTCGTCGACCACATGCTCGCCTCGGCCCGCGACCTCGGCCCCGAGCAGCTGATCGTCGTCGTGGGCCACGCCTTGGAGCGGGTCACCGGCCACCTGTCCGTCACCAGCCCCGACGCGCGCGCCGTCGTCCAGCGCGAGCAGCGCGGCACCGGCCACGCCGTCCGCACCGTGCTCGAAGAGGTCGGCACGATCTCCGGCACCGTCCTGGTGACGTACGGCGACGTGCCCCTGCTGCGCACCCAGACCATGGCCGAGCTGCTCGAGCGCCACGCCACCGAGGGCAACGCGGTCACCGTGCTGACCGCCGAGGTGCCCGACCCGACGGGTTACGGCCGCATCCTCCGCGACGAGAGCGGCGCCGTGCTGGCCATCGTCGAGGAGAAGGACGCCACCGCCGAGCAGCGCGCGATCAAGGAGATGAACTCCGGCATCTACGCCTTCGACGGCGACCTGCTGGCCGACGCCGTCAAGCGCGTCTCCACCGACAACGCCCAGGGCGAGGAGTACCTCACCGACGTCCTCGGCATCCTGCGCGGCGACGGCCACCGCGTCGGCGCCTGCGTGGCCGCCGACTTCGTCGAGGTCGAGGGCGTCAACGACCGCGTTCAGCTGGCCGCCGCCCGCAAGCTGCTCAACCGGCGCCTGCTGGAGCGCCACATGCGCGCCGGCGTCACCGTCGTCGACCCCGACAGCACGTGGATCGACGTCGGGGTGCGCATCGAGCCCGACGCGGTCATCCACCCAGGCACCCAGCTCCACGGCGACACCGTGATCGAGCCCGGCGCCGAGGTCGGCCCCGCCACCACGCTGACCGACACCTTCGTGGGCGAGGGCGCGGTCGTGCGCAACGCCGTCTGCGACAACGCCCAGATCGGCCCGCAGGTCAGCGTCGGCCCGTACGCCTACCTGCGTCCCGGCACCGTGCTCGGCCGCGGGTCCAAGGCCGGCACCTTCGTCGAGATGAAGAACGCCAAGGTGGGCGAACGCTCCAAGGTGCCCCACCTGTCCTACGTCGGAGACGCCACTCTCGGTGACGACGTCAACATCGGCGCCTCCACCGTCTTCGTCAACTACGACGGGGTCGAGAAGAACCACACGACCGTGGGCGACGGCGCGTTCGTCGGCTGCGACACCATGCTCGTCGCCCCCGTGACGGTCAGCCCCGGCGCCTACACGGCGGCGGGATCCGTGATCACGGATCAGGTCCCCCCGGGCGCGATCGGCGTGGCACGGGCGCGGCAGCGCAACATCGAGAAATGGGTCTTGCGCAGGCGCGCGGGGACGAAATCGGCCGCGGCCGCCGAGCGGGCGCTGGCCGAGCAAGAGCAGCAGGAGAAGAACCAGTGACCAGCATCAAGCAGCCGGGCGAGAAGAACCTCATGCTCTTCTCCGGCCGTGCCCATCCGGAGCTGGCCGAGGAGGTCGCCGAGCACGTCGGCGTCTCCCTCACCCCCACCAAGCTCATCGACTTCGCCAACGGCGAGATCTACGCCCGCTACCTCGAGTCCGTACGCGGCTGTGACGCCTTCGTCATCCAGAGCCACACCGGGCCCATCAACAAGTGGATCATGGAACAGCTCATCATGGTCGACGCGCTGAAGCGGGCCTCCGCCAAGCGCATCACCGCGGTGATGCCGTTCTTCGGCTACGCGCGTCAGGACAAGAAGGGCCGCGGCCGCGAGCCCATCACGGCGCGTCTGATGGCCGACATGTTCAAGACCGCGGGCGCCGACCGGCTCATGTCGATCGACCTGCACACCTCGCAGATCCAGGGCTTCTTCGACGGCCCGGTCGACCACCTGTTCGCCATGCCGGTCCTGGAGCGCTACCTCAAGGGCAGGCTCGACCTGGACAACACCACGGTCGTCTCGCCCGACACCGGCCGCGTGCGCCTGTCCGAGCGCTGGGCCGACACGCTCGGCACGCCGCTGGCGTTCATCCACAAGCGGCGTGACCTCGACGTGGCCAACTCGGTCAAGGTCAGCGAGGTCGTCGGCACGGTCCGCGGCCGCACGTGTGTGCTGATCGACGACATGATCGACACCGCCGGCACCATCTGCAAGGCGGCCGACGCCCTCTACGAGCAGGGCGCCACCAACGTCGTCGTCGCCGCCACCCACGCGGTCTTCTCCGACCCCGCGGTCGACCGGCTGAAGAACTCCCGGATCTCCGAGGTCGTCGTCACCAACACGCTGCCGCTGTCGCAGGAGAGCCGCTTCGACAAGCTGACCGTCCTGTCGATCGCCCCGCTCATCGCCCGCGCCATCACCGAGGTCTTCCAGGACGGCTCCGTCACGAGCCTGTTCGAGGGCGACACGTGAGCTGTGACGGATCCGCAGCGTAGCGAGGACATCCGTCACAGCTTTTCCGAGTGGAGCTCGGTTAGTGGTGCTGTCGGATCCGCAGCGTAGCGAGGACGTCCGTCACAGCTTTTCCGAGTGGGGCTCGGTTAGTGGTGCTGTCGGATCCGCAGCGTAGCGAGGACGTCCGTCGCAGCGCTTCCGGGCGGGGCTCGGCGAATAGCGGGGTAGACTTTACGGGTTGCGCTCGTAACGCCTTCCGCTAGGGCGGGTGAGGGGGAGCGCTCAACAATCCGCCTGAGCATCCCTAGGAGATGTCGTGTCTGAAGTACGTATCGCCGCCGAACCGCGCACCGCGTTCGGCAAGGGCGCCGCTCGCAAGATCCGCCGCGCCGACAAGGTGCCCGCCGTTCTCTACGGGCACGGCATCGACCCCAAGCACCTCACCCTGCCCGGTCACGAGGTCCTCCTCGCGCTGCGCACGCCCAACGTGCTGATCCGCCTCGAGGGCGACGGCGTCGACGAGCTGGCGCTGCCCAAGGGCGTCCAGCGCGACCCGATCAAGGGCTTCGTCGAGCACGTCGACCTGCTCCTGGTCAAGCGCGGCGAGAAGGTCACGGTCGAGATCCCGGTCACCACGGTCGGCGACGTTAACTCCGACGGCCTGCTCGACCAGCAGCTCGTCCAGATCGCCGTCGAGGCCGAGGCCACCCACATCCCGACCGGTATCGAGGTCGACGTCGAGGGCCTGGAAATCGGCACCGTGATCACCGCCGCTCAGCTGCAGCTGCCGCAGGGCTCCACGCTGGCCGCCGACCCCGAGGCCGTCATCCTGCAGGTCATCAACAAGCCGGTCGAGGTCCTTGAGGCCGCCGAGGAGGGCGCGGCCGCCGAGGCTCCCGCCGCCGAGGGCGAGACCGCCGAGGCCTCTGCCGAGTAACGCGTTTTCCCGCGAACGGGGCGGCCCGCCGACGGCCGTCCCGTTCCGCCGTCCCAAGGGGAGCACATGGACCGCTGGCTGATCGCCGGGCTGGGCAATCCGGGGCCCGAATACGCGGGCCACCGCCACAATGCGGGCTTCATGGTCCTCGACGAGCTGGCCGCGAGGGCCGGTGGGCGGTTCAAGGCCCACAAGAGCCGGGCGGAAGTGTGCGAGACGCGCGCCGCCGTGCTGGCCAAGCCCCTGACGTTCATGAACCTGTCGGGAGGGCCGGTCAAGGCGCTCGGCGACTTCTACAAGATCGGGCCCGAGCGGCTGATCGTCGTCCATGACGAGCTCGACGTGCCCTACGGCGCACTGCGCGCCAAGCTGGGCGGCGGCGACAACGGCCACAACGGCCTGAAGTCGATCACCAAGGTCCTCGGCACCCGCGACTACCTGCGCGTCCGCTTCGGGATCGGGCGCCCGCCCGGCCGGATGGACCCGGCCACCTTCGTGCTGCGCGACTTCGCCACCATGGAGCGCAAGGACCTGCCCTTCCTCGTCGACCGGGCGGCCGACGTGGTGGAGTCGCTGATAGCCCGGGGCCTGGAGGCCACCCAGAACGACTTCCACCGGGCTGATCTGCACATTTCCGGCCCTCCACGCTGATCCCCGCAATGAACCGTTCGCCGGTTCTTGTCGGCCCACGCGGCTACGATCTGTGACTGTCCGTACAGGATTGGTCACATGGAGGCGCGCGTGCGCGGTGGAGCCCGCGATGAAGGACTCATGACCGTGGTGCGGCCGGGCACCCCCGTCACGGTCCCTGGCACGCCTTCGTGGGTCCGCCTCTATCGTCTGGGGGCCGTGCTCGGCGACCTGTGCGGGGCCGGCATCGGCGCCGCGGCGGCGTTCTCGCTCCGGTTCGGCGGTCTCACCCCCTACGCGCTGCCCTACCTGCTGGTCAGCCTGACGCTGCCGCTCGTGTGGTGCTGCGCGGTGGCGCTGGCCCGCGCGTACGAGGCGCGCATGCTGGGCGTCGGCTCAGAGGAGTTCCGCCGGGTCGTGCAGGCGGGCGTGGCGCTGACCGCCGCCACCGCCATCGGCTCCTACGTCACCAAGACCGACGTCGCCCGCGGCTACGTCGTGCTGGCCCTGCCCCTGGTCACCCTCTGCACGCTGCTGTTCCGCTACGCCCTGCGCCGTTCGCTGCACCGCCGCCAGGCCGAGGGCGCGTGCATGCGCCGGGTGGTCGCGGTCGGCCACGCCGCCTCGATCGCCGAGATCGTCGGCCTGTTCCGCAAGGAGCGCCACCACGGCATGGAGGTCGTGGCCGCCTGCGTGCCCGGCGGGCGCGCAGGTGAGCGGATCGACGAGGTGCCCGTCGCCGGCGACCTCAGCGACGTGCCGATCGCCGTCGACCTCTACCGTGCCGACACCGTGGCCGTGCTGGCCTGCCCCGAGATGGACGGCCAGGCGCTGCGCCGGCTGGCCTGGCGGCTGGAGCGCACCCGGACCGAGCTGGTGGTCGCCCCCGCCCTGATGGACGTCGCCGGGCCGCGCATCATGATCAGACCGGTCGCCGGGCTGCCGCTGCTGCACGTGGAGCATCCCGAGCTGACCGGCGTCCGCCAACTCGTCAAGAACGTCTTCGACCGCATGGTGGCGGCCGTCCTGCTGGTGCTGCTGGCGCCGCTGCTCGCGGGCCTGGCGGTGGCCGTACGCGCGACGAGCCCCGGGCCGGCGCTCTTCCGGCAGACCCGGGTGGGCAAGGACGGCCGGCTCTTCACGATCCTGAAGTTCCGCACGATGCGGCGGGGCTCAGAGCAGCAGAAGATCACTCTGGTCAGCGACCGCGACGGCGTGCTGTTCAAGCTCCGCAACGATCCGCGCGTCACGCCGCTCGGCGCGTTCATGCGCCGCCACTCCCTCGACGAGCTGCCCCAGCTGCTCAACGTCGTGCTCGGCCACATGTCGCTCGTCGGGCCGCGCCCGCCGCTTCCCGAGGAGGTGGCACGCTACGGTGACGACGTGCGCAGACGACTCCTCGTACGCCCCGGGCTGACCGGCTTGTGGCAGGTCAGTGGTAGATCTGACCTATCGTGGGAGGAATCCGTACGTCTAGACCTGCGCTACGTGGAAAATTGGTCCCTGACACTGGACCTTCAGATCCTGTGGAAGACTTGGTCGGCCGTCGCCCGCGGGCAAGGAGCATATTGATGACGATTCGCGACGATCACGCCCTCGCCGCCGACCTGGCGACCGAGGCCGGCGAGCTGCTGCTGCGGATTCGCGAGCGCACGGGGTTCGCCGATCCCAAGGCGCTGAAGGCCGAGGGCGACCGCGGGTCGCACGTCCACCTCATGGAGGCGCTGGCGCGGCTGCGCCCGAGCGACAGCGTGCTGTCGGAGGAGGCCACGCGCGAGGAGCGGCTCGACCCGCGCAGGCTGGGCGCCGATCGGGTGTGGATCGTCGATCCCCTCGACGGCACCCGCGAGTTCTCGGAGGAGGGCCGGTCCGACTGGGCCGTCCACGTGGCCCTGTGGGAAGGTGGCCGGCTCGCCGCGGGCGCCGTGGCGCTGCCCGCCCAGGGCCGCACGCTGACGACCGCCGACCCGCCGAAGCTGCCGGCCCACGACAGAGGCCGCTTCCGCATCGCGGTGAGCCGCACCCGGCCGCCGGAGTTCGTCCAGAAGCTGGCCGCCGCCGCGGGCGCCGACCTCGTTCCCATCGGGTCCGCCGGAGCCAAGATCTCGGCCGTGCTCACCGGCGAGGTCGAGGCGTACGTCCACGCGGGCGGCCAGTACGAGTGGGACTCCGCCGCGCCGGTCGCCGTCGCGCTGGCCGCCGGGGCCCACGCGAGCCGCATCGACGGGTCCGAGCTGGTCTACAACCAAGCCGACCCGTCACTACCCGATATCCTGGTTTCCCTACCGGAGCTGGCGACATCCCTGCTCGCCGGCATCCGGGACCTGCACCGCTGAACCGCCGGAGGAAGCACCCATGCTCCAGCGCGACTACACGACGTCGCAGCTCGACGTGCTCGAAGCAGAGGCCATCCACATCATGCGTGAGGTGGCCGCCGAGTTCGAGCGCCCATGTCTGCTCTTCTCCGGAGGCAAAGACTCGATCGTCATGCTCCGCATCGCGGAGAAGGCGTTCTGGCCCGCGCCCATCCCGTTCCCGCTCATGCACGTCGACACGGGCCACAACTTCGACGAGGTCATCGAGTTCCGTGACCGCCGCTCCGCCGAGCTGGGCGCGCGTCTGATCGTGGCCAGCGTGCAGGACTCCATCGACCAGGGCAGGGTCGTGGAGGAGACCGGCCGGCGCGCCTCGCGCAACCGGCTGCAGACCACCACGCTGCTCGACGCGATCGAGGAGCACGAGTTCGACGCGGTCTTCGGCGGCGCCCGCCGCGACGAGGAGAAGGCCAGGGCCAAGGAGCGGGTGTTCTCCTTCCGCGACGAGTTCGGCCAGTGGGACCCGAAGAACCAGCGTCCCGAGCTGTGGAACCTCTACAACGCGCGCATCCGCAAGGGCGAGCACATCCGGGTCTTCCCGCTGTCCAACTGGACCGAGCTCGACGTCTGGGACTACATCAGGCGCGAGGGGATCGAGATCCCGTCCATCTACTTCGCCCACACCCGCAAGGTGTTCGAACGCGACGGCATGCTGCTGCCCGACGCCGACGTCGTGCAGCGCGGCGACGACGAGCCGCTGTTCGAGGCCGTCGTCCGCTACCGCACCGTGGGCGACATGACCTGCACCGGCGCCGTGCAGTCCACGGCCGGCACGGTCGAGGAGATCATCGAGGAGATCGCGGCCACCCGGATCACCGAGCGCGGGGCCACCAGGGCCGACGACCGCTCGTCCGAGGCCGCCATGGAGGACCGCAAGCGAGAGGGCTACTTCTAAGATGGACATTCTTCGCTTTGCCACCGCGGGAAGCGTCGACGACGGCAAGTCCACCCTCATCGGACGGTTGCTCTTCGACTCCAAGGCCATCTTCGAGGACCAGCTCGAAGCGGTCGAGCGCACCTCGCGCGACCGCGGCACCGAATACACCGACCTGTCGCTGCTCACCGACGGCCTGCGGGCCGAGCGCGAGCAGGGCATCACGATCGACGTGGCGTACCGCTACTTCGCGACGCCGCGTCGGAAGTTCATCATCGCCGACACGCCCGGCCACATCCAGTACACCCGCAACATGGTCACCGGCGCCTCCACGGCCGACCTGGCGATCATCCTCATCGACGCGCGCAAGGGCGTGCTGGAGCAGTCGCGCCGGCACGCGTTCCTGACCTCGCTGCTGCGGGTGCCCCACCTGGTGCTGGCCGTCAACAAGATGGACCTCGTCGACTACTCCGAGGAGCGGTTCGACGAGATCAGGGAGGAGTTCTCGGCGTTCGCCTCCAAGCTCAACGTCGGCGACCTCACCTTCATCCCGATCTCCGCGCTCAACGGCGACAACGTGGTGTCGCGCTCCGAGAACATGCCGTGGTACCTCGGCACCTCGCTGCTGCACCACCTGGAGAACGTGCACATCGCCTCCGACCGCAATCTGACCGACGTGCGCTTCCCCGTCCAGTACGTCATCCGCCCGCAGCGGGCCACCGACCACGCCTTCCACGACTACCGCGGCTACGCCGGCCAGGTGGCGGGCGGCGTGCTCAAGCCCGGTGACGAGGTCGTCCACCTGCCCTCGGGGCTCACCACGCGCATCTCCTCGATCGACACCTACGACGGGCCGGTGGAGGAGGCGTTCCCGCCCATGTCGGTGACGCTGCGCTTCGAGGACGACATCGACATCTCGCGCGGCGACATGATCGCCCGGCCCAACAACCAGCCGCAGGCCGCGCAGGAGTTGGAGGCGATGGTCTGCTGGATGACCGACGTCCGCAAGCTGACGCCGCGCACCAAGCTGACGATCAAGCACACCACCCGCACCGCGCGGGCGCTGGTGCGCGACCTGCACTACCGGCTCGACGTCAACACCCTGCACCGCGACGAGGAGGCGTCCTCGCTCTCCCTCAACGAGATCGGCCGGGTGTCGCTGCGGGTCACGCAGCCGCTGTTCGTCGACGACTACTCTCGCAACCGGCTCACCGGCGGCTTCATCCTCATCGACGAGGCCACCCACACCACGGTCGGCGCCGGCATGATCCTGGACGCCAGCTGAGGTAGATCTTTTAGGGTTCCGTTTACGCTTCGATTACCCTGGGTGCTAGGGTCGTCGCGTTCCGTGTAAGCGACCGCGATGGGCCCTGTCCTGTGACTGACCGCTCGCCCGTACGGGTGATCTATCTGGGCGGCCTCGGCCGCAGCGGCACCACGCTGCTCGAACGGCTCCTCGGTGAGCTGCCCGGCGTGGTGGCGCTCGGCGAGGTCGTCCACCTGTGGGAGCGCGGGGTCATCGCGGAGGAGCTCTGCGGGTGCGGCCGGCCCTTTCCCGCCTGCCCCTTCTGGCGGCAGGTGGGGCAGAGGGCGTTCGGGGGGTGGACACGCGGGCATGCCGAACGCATCCTGACGCTGCGGCGCAGGATCGACCGCACCCGCAGGATCGCCCGCATCGACCACCCCGACCTGGCCGAATACGCGCGGGCCTATCGATCGCTCTACGAGGCGGTCGGCGCTCCGGTCGTCGTCGACTCCAGCAAACACGCCTCGCTGGCCTGCTGCCTGGTCGCGAGCGGGGTCGACGTCCGCGTCGTCCACGTGGTCCGGGACCCGCGCGCGGTCGCCCACTCCTGGGGCAAACTCGTGCCGCGCCCCGAGAACGGCCGGCCCATGACCCGCTGGGGTCCCGCCCGCACGGCCCTCCACTGGTGGGCCCAGAACACCGCCCTCGAGCTCCTTCCCGGCCGCGGCGCCCGCGTGACCAGAATCAGGTACGAAGACCTCGTCGCCACTCCCGGCGCCACCCTTGGGGGGCTGGCCGGCCAGTTGGAGTTGGTGCAGCCCGACCTGTCGTTCATCGAGGGCCACACCGCCTGGCTGGGCCCCTCCCACACAGCCTCCGGCAACCCGATGCGTTTCCATGTCGGGCGGGTTGAGCTGCAGCGCGACGACTCTTGGCGATCGGGGCTGCCGGGCGGTGACCGTCGCGTGGTGGCCGCCCTCACGTGGCCGCTGCGGGCCCGCTACGGCTACCTGGGGGTGGCGGCGTGAGCCGGCCCGCGGTGCGGATCATCGTCGCGACGGGTGGTGACGGTCCGGGGTTGGCGCCGGTTCGCTGTGGCCGTCCGGGGGAGGCGGCGTGAGCGGCTGGCCCTCGGTCGGGGTGATCGTCGCGACGTGTGGTGACCGGGCGGGGTTGCTGCGGGAGGCCGTGGCGGCCGTGCTGGCGCAGGACTACCCGGGTGAGCTGTCGGTGGTCGTGGTGGCCGACGCGCCGCTGCCCAGTGGCGGGCAGGTGCGGGCGAGCTCCGCGGCGGTGGCGGTGCAGGTCGCGGGGGCGGTCGCCGGGCCGCGCGTGCGCGTGGTGGCCAACGCGTTGAGCCCCGGGCTGCCCGGCGCCCGCAACACCGGCATCGCCGCCTGTGACACCGACCTGGTCGCCTTCTGCGACGACGACGACCTGTGGCTGCCCGGCAAACTCACCGCCCAGGTGCGGGCGCTGCTGGACGGCGGGGAGTTCGCCAGCTGCGGCATCGAGGTCGAGCACGGCCACCGCCGCGTGCCCCGCCTCGCCGGCGCCTCCTGCGTGACCGCGGCCGACCTGGTGCGTTCGCGGATGGTGATGGTGCACTCATCGACGTTCGTGTTCAAGCGCGGGTTGCTCTGGGTCGACGAGAGCGCGCCCGGCGGCCAGAACGAAGACTGGGACCTGGCGCTGCGCGCCGCCAAGCGGCGTCCGCTCGTCCACGTCGATCAGCCGCTCGTACGCGTGCGCTGGGCAGGATCCCACTACGCCGCCCGCTGGGCGGATCGCATCGCCGGGCTGGAGTGGATGCTCGCCCGGCACCCCGAACTGGCCGTGGATCCGCGCGGCGCGGCGCGGGTCTACGGCCAGCTGGCCTTCTCCCACGCCGCGCTCGGGCACCGGCGCGCGGCCGCCCGCTGGGCCGCGCGTACGTTCGCGGCCCGGCTGGGTGAGCCGCGTGCGCCGATCGCGCTGGCGGTGGCGGCCGGCCTCGTCTCCGCGCCCACCGTGCTCTCGGCCCTCCACCACCGGGGACACGGCATTTGACCCGCCCACCCACCGACCCGGCCCTGCTCGCCGCATGCGGTACGTCGCACGACGAACACGACCCGGCCCCCACCATCGGGCCGGTGCCGTGCGCTGACCTGCTCCCCCGCGCGGCGGGGGAGCCAGGTGTGGGTGTGGTGAATCGTTCCGAAGGTGTGGTGGCGGTTCCTTTCGGCGGTGTGGCGTCCGGGGGTGAGGCGGTGTCCATGAGCTTGGTGGTGGGCTCGGGTGAGGTGGCCTGTCCCGATG
>NZ_SMKQ01000182.1 GCF_004348995.1 Nonomuraea terrae | reverse complement strand
GGGATGGAGGGGACGCGCGCGTCTCGGGGTGGAGCCGGGCAGGGGTCGTTGTGGCGGGGCCCGGTCATGCGGTGTGATGCCCCCGGCCGGGGTCAGGAGGCGGTGCGGGCGGTGGCCTCGGAGAGGGCCTTGGCGAACGACAGGACGTGGGTGACCGCCTCCGGCCCGTCGGCGGCCTCGCTGACCCGCAGCGACAGGTCGTCGGCGGTGATCGCGCCGGTGTAGCCGTGGTCGGCCTCGCAGTTTTCGTCTCCGCAGGTGGCCGGCTCGAGGTCGACGTGGGAGATGGCGCCCCAGCCGATCGTGAGCGTCACCTCCGTGGGAGGGACTCCGGGGACGTACGAGGCGGGGTCGGGCACCACGCGCGTGACGGCCACCGACTGGATGCGGCTCAGGCGTACGGCCTCGGTGGTGGTGGAGGCGTGGGACGCCGAGACGCCCTCCACCGCGGGATGCTCGTCGGTGTGGCAGACCAGCAGCCGCGTCGTCGACAGCACCAGGACGGTGACGTGCCGGCGGACCTCCATCGCGGGATCGAACGTCGCCTCGTGATGGACCACGAACGCGGTCACGGCCTCCTTGCCCAGGGCGGATTCGACCGCGTCGGTGACGAGGTCGGGGTAGTAGCCGCTGCGCTCGATCGCTTCGCGCAGGCCCGCGGCGGAGACTCGGGTTTCCCTCATGGGTCCATCCTGCCAGGGCCGGGCAGTGCACTCACC
The DNA here is from genome assembly GCF_004348995.1 of Nonomuraea terrae. Lineage (GTDB taxonomy): Bacteria > Actinomycetota > Actinomycetes > Streptosporangiales > Streptosporangiaceae > Nonomuraea > Nonomuraea terrae. The sequence goes on along the minus strand of NZ_SMKQ01000182.1, from coordinate 17,888 downwards.
CGCCCCATATAACGCTCTATAACGTCTTTTACCCGGGCATCACCGGGCACATGGTTCAGCCGATTTCGCCGAGCGCTGATCAGGACAGGCGGCGCGGTCCTCCGTCGCGACGCGGTCCCGCCGGCGTGCGCAGCGTGGCCCTGGCCCCGAGGATCATGACGTCCGACTCCCCCACGAGCACCTGGTCGAGGTCGAGCCTGGCCAGCTCCGGCAGGTCGTTGGCCAGCCGCCCGACGCGTACGAGGAGCTCCTCCAGGGCGCCGACGGCGACGGGCGGGTAGCCGTACTCGCCGAACAGCAGCGGCGCCCCGCGTACGGACCGCACCAGGGCGGCGGCGTCCTCGCCGGTCAGCGGCGCGAGGCGGAAACCCTGGTCGAGCAGGAGCCGCGCGGTCACCTCCCCCAGCCCGAACGACACGACGGGCCCGAACGCGGCGTCATCGACGACCCCCACCACCGTCGGCACGGCCGGCTGCGGCGCCATGCGCTGCACGGCCAGCTCCACGCCCGGCCCGAACTGCTCGGCGAACTCGGTGTAGGCATGGCGTACGGTCTCCGGCCCCGTCAGGCCCAGACGCACGGTGCCGGCCCGGCGCGTGGCCCCGGGGTCGGCCACCTTGATCACGGCGGGCCAGCCGAGGCGCTCGGCCGCGGCGACAGCCTCGTCGGGCGAGTGGACGACCTCGGCCGGCCAGACCGTCAGCCCGTAGCAGGACAGCAGCTGGGCGGCGTCGGTCTCGACCGGCGGCCCGGCCTGGGCGAACCCGCCGGGCGCGACGTCGGCGACCTCCCCCGCCGCGCCGAGCGTCTCGCGCACGAGGGCCTTGGCACGGGGGGTGTCGACGCCGTCGAGCTCGGGCGGCGGCACCGCCGGGTGCGCCCGCCACCTCGCGTACCGCACCACGTGGGCCAGCGCCCGCACGGCCTCTTCGGGAGCGGCGTACGACGGGATGGAGCCGCGCGCGGGCGTCGCGCCCGATCCGACGCGCAGCGCCGGGTGCATGCCCAGATGCCCCTCGAACGTGGCCAGCACCGGTTTGCCGGCGCCTTCGGAGACCCGCAGCAGCTCGGCCGCCACGGCGTCGGAGTCGCCGGGGATCGGCGGCGTGTAGATCGCGACGGCGGCGTCGACGTCGGGAGCGGCCAGCTCCCCGGCCAGGGCGGCGCCGTATTCGGCCGCGCCCGCCGACGGCCCCAGGTTGACCGGCGGGCGGGGCTCCAGCCCGGCCGCCCGGCAGGCGTGTACGGCGAGCAGGCCGAGCGCGTCGGAGTTGGTCACGAGCGCGACCCGCGGCCCGGCGGGCAGCGGCTGGTAGGCCAGCAACTGACCCACGTCGAACAGCTGGATGAGGTCGTCGACCCTGATCAGACCCGCCTGCTCGAACAACGAGCTGATCGCCGAGTCGGGCAGGCCCAGCTCCTCGGCGGAGTGACCGGCCGGGGTGCCGCCGGACTTGACCACCACGATCGGTTTGCTGCGCGCGATGCGCCGGGCCAGCCGGGTGAACTTGCGCGGGTTTCCCAGCGACTCCAGGTAGAGCAGGATGACCTCGGTCGAGGCGTCCTCCTCCCAGTACTGCAGCAGGTCGTTGCCCGAGACGTCGGCCCGGTTGCCCGCGGAGACGAACGACGAGATGCCCATGCCGCGCTGCGCCACCCGCTGCAGCAGCGCGGTGCCGAGGGCGCCCGACTGGCTGAAGAAGCCGACCTCGCCCCGGCCCGGCACGGTGGCGGCGAGCGTGGCGTTGAGCCTGACGGCGGGGTCGGTGTTGGCGATGCCGAGGCAGTTGGGGCCCACGACGCGCAGGCCGTACGAACGGGCGATGCGGGCGAGCTCGTCCTGCCGGGCACGGCCCTCCTCCCCCTTCTCGCCGAACCCGGAGGAGACCACGACCAGGCCGTGCACGCCCTTCTCCGCGCACTCCTTGACCACGTCGATCACGCCTTCGGCGGGCACGGCCACCACGGCCAGGTCGACGTCGTCCTCGATGGCCCCCACACTCGGGTACGCCCGCACGCCCGCCACCGCGCGCACCTCGCGGTGCACCGGGTAGACGGGGCCGGTGAAGTCGGCGGCCAGCAGGTTGCGCAGCACCGTCTGGCCCACGCCGCGGGGCTCGCGCGAGACGCCGACGACGGCGACCGAGCCGGGGGCGAGCAGCCTGGCGATGGACCTGGCCTCGGCCCGGTGCTCGCGCGCCGCCATGACCTCGGCGGAGGTCTCGGTCGGCGTGAGGTCGAGCGTCATGCGGACGACTCCGTCGGCGAACTGGCTCTGCGCGGTGTAGCCGGCCTGGCGCAGCACTCCCATCATGCGCATGTTGGCGGGCAGGACGTCGGCGACGAAGCGCTCGATGCCGCGTTCGCGGGCGGTGGCGGCCAGGTGTTCGAGCAGGACGGAGGCCACTCCCCTGCCCTGGTGGGCGTCCTCGACGAGGAAGGCGACCTCGGCCTCGCCGGGGTCGGTGCGGTCGTAGCGGATGACCGCCACCATCTCGGCGCCGATCGTGGCGATCAGGGCGACCCTGCTGACGTAGTCGACGTTGGTGAACCGCTCGACCTCTTTGTCGGACAGCCGGGGCCGCGGGCCGAAGAACCGGAAATAGATCGACTCGTCGGACAGCCGGGAGTAGAAGGAACGGAGGCGGTCCGCGTCGGCCGGCTTGATCGGCCGTACGTGTGCGGTGCCACCGTCGGCCAGGACGACATCGGCCTCCCAGTGGGCCGGATACTGTGCCTCCACAGTGTCGAGGGTAACCCCCGTCCCACATGCCAAGACCAAAGGTGCGGTTGGGCAACGCTTGTGCATCGACTGACGCCCGGTCTCCGGGGTCCGCCCCACGAGCAGGCCGGAAGCTGTTAGTTTTGCGGTGGCGTCAAGCCGTGGCCAGGCTCGTTCTGAAGGCAGCAAGGTGGTGACATCATGACGCGGGTCGTCGTGGTGGGCGATCTCATGACCGACGCGGTCGCTCGCGCCCGTTATGCGCTTGCCAGGGCGAGCGACACCCCGGCGATCGTGACCATGCACGGCGGCGGCTCAGGGGCGAACATCGCCTCGTGGCTGGCCGTCGAGGGCTCCGAGGTGGCCTTCATCGGCCGCAGGGGCGCCGACATCACGGGCCGTAACCGTGACATGGAGCTGATGGGTTACGGCGTCGACGCCCGACTCGTCATGGATCCTGAGCGCCCGACCGGCACGTGCGTGGTGCTCGTCACCCACAAGGGCGAGCGCACGATGCTCTCCGACCCCGGGGCCAACGCGGCCCTGTCGCCGGAGGACCTGCCGCGTGACCTGTTCACCTCGGGCACCCACCTCCACCTGTCGGGCTACACGCTGATCAACGAGGGCTCGCGCGACGCCGGCCTCGCGGCGCTCGACATGGCCCGGCGCAGCGGGATGTCGATCTCGGTCGACTGCGCCTCGGCCGCGCCGCTGGACCGCACGGGCGCCGAGCCGTTCCTCGAGTGGACCAACGGCGCCAAGCTGCTGTTCGCCAACACCGACCAGGCCAAGGTGCTGACCGGCCGCGACGACGCCGAGGCCGCCGCGAAGGTGCTCACCGCGTGGTTCCCCGAGGTCGTCATCAAGATGAACGCCGAGGGCGCGCTGTGGTACGGCAACGGCCGTCCCGAGCCCGTCCACGTGGCGGCCGACCCGGTCGACAAGATCGTCGACGGCACGGGTGCGGGTGACGCGTTCTGCGCCGGGTTCCTGCCGGAGTGGCTGGACGGCAAGCCCCCCGCCGAGTCGCTGGCCTCGGGCTGCCGGCTGGCGACCAAGGCGATCATCCACCTGGGCGCGCGACCTCCGTTCTAGCCACCTCGCCAGCGCCATGGTGGGAAAGATCCCGAGCCGCGCCTAGGTGAGGAGCCCGACGTCCGGCGTGCGCCCGTCACGTTCCGGCGATCCGTCCTCCATCGGCCCGTACGCGCTTCCTCGGCGAAGGCGGTCAGGGCAGTGTCCACCTGGGGCTCGCGTTGTCGGGCGAGCAGGCCGCCGTCACGCTGCTGCACGCCGGAATGCGCGGATCGACGCTGGTACGGCCGGCCGTGGCGACCGCCACCGCGCCGGCCGCGATCCACTGCGACTTCAATCCGGGCAACGTGCTGCTCGGGCCGCACGGGTGATCGGCTTCGGCGTCGCCCGTGCGCTGCCGGCGACGCGTCGGATCATGAACAGGGATCCGGCCTGACGGGCACGCCGGAGGAGGACCGTTCGACGATGTGAACTGCCGCCCGGCCGTCGTGCGCGCCATCGCCCTGGACGCCGTGCGGGCGGCCGACCGTCCGCCGGTGGATCAGGTGCCCACGTCACTGGTGCCGCCCGTGGTGCCCGGCGAGCACCACCGCGATCCCGGCCGCACGCCGTGCGGCGACGTCTCCGCCGCCCGGCAGGCGCTGGCGAGCTGCGGCCGGACGGCTTCTCGGCCGTCCACCTGCACCGCGAGTTCGCCCGCCAGGGCACGTCCGTGGGCGGAGGTGGGCCGGCGAGGCGGTGCTCGCTGCTGCGGCACCAGGGCGGCCGACCTGCATCTCAGCCCGGTGTGTTCAGCGTGAACGCTAGCTCGTGACGGCCAGGGCCAGGGGCAGCACGGCCGGTGCGCCGGCGTGGCGCACCAAAGCCGCCGCGAGGGTCATCGTCCAGCCCGTGTCGACGCGGTCGTCCACCAGCAGCACCGGCCCGCCGCACTGCGCGATCGCGGCGCTCACGTCCTTCGGCATGGCGAGTGTGCCCCTGATCGCCTGCACCCGCTTCGCGCTGTTGAACTGCTGCCCCGGCGAGCCCGCCCGGTAGCCCAGCTCCCCCAGATACGCCAGCCGACCGACCTGCGCCAGCCGCTCGGCGAAGGTGCGTACGAGCTTGGGCTTCGACGCGGACGGCACGTTGACCACGGCGATGGGACGTTCCCGCCACTCCCACGCGGACAGCACCTTCACCACGGCCGCGAACATGTCGTCGGCCATCGGCCCGTCGTCGCCGGCGAACAGCTCGCGCAGCCGGTTGCCCCAGCCGATGTCGGTCAGCCGCCCCAGCGCCCTGCCGGGCTCGGCGCCCAGCTCGGGCTTGATGCGTCCGCTCAGGTCGGACAGCCCGGTCGGCCACTGTCTGCGGGCCTCGATCTCGACGCCGGGCCGGCTCAGCCGGGCGCGGGCGGTCTCGACGGCCTGCTCGCCGATCTCGGTGGAGCGGTGGCGGCCGGTGCAGTTGTCGCAGCGCCCGCACGGCGTGGCCGTGTCGTCGTCGAGGTGGCGGCGCAGGAACTGCTCGCGGCACTCGGTCGTCGTCAGGTAGGCGAGCATGGCCTCCTGCTCGGCGCGGCGCTCGGCGGCGATGCGGGCGTAGCGCTCGGCGTCGTACGCCCACGGCTCGCCCGTGGCCTCCCAGCCGCCCTTGACCCGGCGTACGGCGCCGTCGACGTCGAGGACCTTGAGCATCATCTCCAGCCGGCTGCGGCTCAGGTCGACGGCGGTCTCCAGGGCCGGGGTGGACAGGATGCCGCCCTCTTCGAGGGCCTGCAGCGTGGAGCGGACGACCGGCTCCGGCGGGAACGCCAGCGAGGCGAAATAGGCCCAGATGTCGCGGTCTTCGGTGCCGGGCAGCAGGATCACCTCGGCCCGCTCGACGCCGCGCCCTGCCCGGCCGACCTGCTGGTAGTAGGCGACGGGCGACTGCGGCGCGCCCACGTGGACGACGAAGCCCAGGTCGGGCTTGTCGAAGCCCATGCCGAGCGCGCTCGTGGCCACCAGCGCCTTGATCCGGTTGCCGAGCAGCGCGTCCTCGGCGGCCTGCCGCTCGGCCGGGTCGGTCTGGCCGGAGTAGGCGGCCACCTCCAGGCCCTGCTCGCGCAGGTAGCCGGCGATCTCGTGGGCAGCGGCGACGGTGAGGGTGTAGACGATGCCGGAGCCGGGCAGCTCGCGCAGCGTCTGGGCCAGCCAGGCCAGGCGCTCCTCGGCCGTGGGCAGGCGGACGACGCTCAGGTGGAGGCTCTCGCGCTCCAGCGGCCCGCGCAGCACGAGCGTGTCGTCGCCGTCGGGACGCAGCTCGGGCGGCAGGCGCAGCTGCTCGGCCACGTCGCGGGTGACGCGCGCGTTGGCGGTCGCCGTGGTGGCGAGAACGGGGATGCCCGGCGGCAGGTCGGCGAACAGCGTCGACAGCCTGCGGTAGTCGGGCCGGAAGTCGTGGCCCCAGTCGGAGATGCAGTGGGCCTCGTCGACGACCACGAGCCCGGCGCTCTCGGCCAGCTCGGGCAGGACGTTGTCGCGGAAGTCGGGGTTGTTGAGCCGCTCGGGGCTGACCAGCAGCACGTCGACCATGCCCTCGGCGACCTGACCGTAGATCTCCTCCCACGCCTCGGGGTTGGCGGAGTTGATCGTGACGGCGGTGATCCCGGCCCGCTCGGCGGCGGCGATCTGGTTGCGCATGAGGGCCAGCAGCGGCGAGACGATGACCGTGGGCCCCTCGCCGAGCTCGCGCAGGAGCGCGGTGGCCACGAAGTAGACGGCCGACTTGCCCCAGCCGGTGCGCTGCACGACGAGGACCCTGCGGCGGCCGAGCACGAGGGCCTCGATGGCGGCCCACTGGTCTTCGCGGAGCACGGCGTGCTCGCCGGCCAGGGCGCGCAACCGCTCTTCGGCCTCTTCCCGCAGCATCGCGGCATCGGGGGCGTCAATCATGCCTCCCTTGTTACCAGCTTCCCCCGACGTTTTGCGCCCATCGGCGCATTCCCGCGGCGGCGACGGGGGCAACGTGTCGCGGGCACCCTCATGCTTCGGCACAATGTTCGACATGGCCCGACGCACGACTGCACCCCCGCCCGAGGACTTCGAGGAGCGGATCGTCGACATCGACGTCTCCTCCGAAATGCGCACGAGCTTTCTCGAGTACGCCTACTCGGTGATCTACCAGCGGGCGTTGCCCGACGCTCGTGACGGCCTCAAGCCGGTGCAGCGGCGCATCCTGTACTCGATGAGCGAGATGGGCCTGCGGCCCGACCGCGGCCACGTCAAGTCCTCGCGCGTCGTCGGCGACGTCATGGGCAAGCTGCACCCCCATGGCGACAGCGCCATCTACGACGCCCTCGTGCGCCTGGCGCAGCCGTTCTCGATGCGGTTGCCGCTGGTCGACGGGCACGGCAACTTCGGCTCCCCCGACGACATGCCCGCCGCGATGCGGTACACCGAGGCCAGGCTGGCCCCGGCGGCGATGCTCATGGTCGAGTCGATCGACGAGGACACCGTCGACTTCAAGCCCAACTACGACGGCCAGGAGACCGAGCCCGCGGTCATGCCGTCGGCGTTCCCCAACCTGCTGGTCAACGGCGCCAGCGGCATCGCGGTCGGCATGGCCACCAATATGGCGCCGCACAACCTCACCGAGGTCGTGGCCGCCGCCCGCCACCTGATCAAGAAGCCCGACGCGACGCTCGACGAGCTGATGAGGTTCGTGCCGGGTCCCGACCTGCCGACGGGCGGCTCGATCATCGGGCTGCAGGGCGTGCGCGACGCGTACGAGACGGGGCGCGGCACGTTCCGCATGCGGGCCACGTGCACGGTCGAGCAGATCACCCCGCGCCGCAAGGGCATCATCGTCACCGAGCTGCCCTACAACGTCGGCCCCGAGCGCGTGGTCACCAAGATCAAGGAGCTGGTGACCAGCAAGAGACTGCAGGGCATCGCCGATCTCAAAGACCTCACCGACCGGCACAAGGGCCTGCGGCTGGTCATCGAGATCAAGAACGGTTTCATCCCCGAGGCGGTCCTCGAGGAGCTCTACCGGCTGACGCCGATGGAGGAGACGTTCGGCATCAACAACGTCGCCCTGGTCGACGGCGAGCCCCGCACGCTGGGGCTGCGCGAGATGCTGCAGGTCTACGTCGACCACCGGCTCGAGGTCGTGCGCCGCCGCTCCGAGTACCGGCGGCGCCGGCGCGAGGAGCGGCTCCACCTGGTCGACGGCCTCATCATCGCGCTGCTCAACATCGACGAGGTCATCCAGGTCATCCGTGCCTCCGACGACTCGGCGCAGGCGCGCACGCGGTTGATGGACGTGTTCGACCTGACCGAGATCCAGGCCTCCTACATCCTCGACACGCCGCTGCGCCGCCTGACCCGCTACGACAAGCTGGAGCTCGACCGCGAGAAGGAGACGCTGAGCGACGAGATCGCGCAGCTCACCGAGATCCTCTCGTCGGAGACGAAGCTGCGTCAGGTCGTCTCGGGCGAGCTGGCCGACGTGGCCAAGAAGTACGGCACGCCACGCCGCACCGTCCTGCTGGAGTCGCCGGGCGTGACCCGCACGCCGGTGGTGTCGCTGCAGGTGGCCGACGACCCGTGCCTGGCGCTGCTGTCCTCGACCGGCCTGCTGGCCCGCACGTCCGACGCCTCGCCGCTGCCCGGCGAGGGCGAGCGCTCGGCGCACGACGTGCTCGTCTCGGTCGTCAAGACGTCCGTACGCGGCGAGGTCGGCGTCGTCACGTCGCTGGGCCGGCTGATCCGGGTGCAGGTCGTCGACCTGCCGACGCTGCCGCCCACGGCCATCCCGCCGTCGTTGTCGGGCGGCCACCCGGTGTCCGAATACGTGCAGCTGGAGCCCGACGAGAAGGTGGTCGGCCTCGGCTCCCTCGACCCCGACGGCCCTGGCCTGGCCCTCGGCACGGCGCAGGGCGTGGTCAAACGGGTGGTCCCCGACTATCCGGCCAACCGCGACGACTTCGAAGTGATCACCCTGAAGGACGGCGACACCGTGGTGGGCGCGGTCGAGCTGGTCTCGGAGTCCCACGACCTGGTCTTCATCTCGTCCAACGCCCAGCTGCTGCGGTTCCCGGCCTCACTCGTACGGCCCCAGGGCCGTCCCGCGGGCGGCATGGCGGGCATCCGCCTCGACGACGGGGCCAGGGCCATCTGGTTCGGCGTGGTCGATCCTGAGAGCCCGGCCCAGGTGGTCACGGTCGCCGGCTCCTCCACGGCGCTGCCCGGCACGCAGGTGGGCGGCGGCAAGGTGTCCGACTACGCCGACTTCCCGGCCAAGGGCCGTGCCACGGGCGGCGTGCGCGCCCAGCGTTTCCTGAAGGGCGAGGACGAGCTGCTGCTGGCCTGGGCGGGCCCGGCGCCCGCGAAGGCGGTCTCGGCGGTCGGCAAGCCGGTGCCGCTGCCGGAGGAGCTCGGGCGGCGCGACGGCTCGGGCGTACGCCTGACGCACACCATCGGCGCGGTCGGCGGGGCGCTGGCCTCGACCCCTGAGGCGCTGCCCGGGGGCGCGCAGGAGTCCGCGGATCCTGGAGGCGGCTGAGTCGTGCCGGGGCCGGTCCCCGTGCCATCGCGGGGGCCGGCCCCGTCCCGACCCGGTGACCGGTCCGGGGAGCAGTCCCCATGACCCGGACCGGGAGAACCGAGGCGGGAGTCCTTCAGCCGGTCAAACCCGGCAGAGGCAGAAGGTATGCCCGGCCGGGTCGAGGAACACCCGGAAGCTGTCGTCCTCGCTCGGCTGGTGCTCGTGCTTGCGGGCCCCGATCTTCAGGGCCCGCGCCTCGGCCTCGTCCATGTCGTCGGCCTTCAGGTCGAGGTGGATCTGCTGGGGGCGTTCCGGCGCCGGCCACGTCGGTGCCCGGTGGTCGGGGGCGAGCTGGAAGGCCAGCCGCCTGGGCGGCCCTCCGTCGCTGACGACGACCCAGTCGTCCTCGGCCGAGGTGATCGGCCAGCCGAGGAGCTGGGAGTAGAACTCCGCCAATCCCCTGGGATCTGGACAATCCAGCACGACGCTCCGGAACTCGGCGGTGCCGCCCATCGAAGTCGACCTTTCTCAGAGACAATGGGTGTCATGGCTGTCAATTCGTCCATGGTGCCGATCGGCACCCCGGCGCCCGCCTTCGACCTGACCGCGATCGACGGCGGGAGCTTGTCACTCGACGACCTCAAGGACTCACCCGCCACTCTCGTGGTCTTCCTGTCCAACCACTGCCCGTACGTACGGCACATCGAAGCAGGCCTCGGCGCGCTGGCCGAGGACTACGGCGCCAGGCTGTCGATCGTCGCCATCTGCAGCAACGACAGCGTCCACTACCCCGACGACGACCCCACACACCTCGCGGAACAGGCCGCGCGGGCCGGGTTCACGTTCCCCTACCTGCTCGACGACACCCAGGAGGTCGCCAAGGCGTACAAGGCCGCCTGCACGCCCGATTTCTTCCTCTACGACGCCGACCTGCGGCTCGCCTACCGAGGTGAGTTCGACCGGGCGCGGCCGGGCAACGACGTGCCCGTGACCGGCGCCTCGCTGCGGGCGGCGATCGACGCGCTCCTGCAGGGCCGGCCGGTGCCGGAGGAGCAGCGGCCGTCGCTCGGCTGCGGCATCAAGTGGAAGCCGGGCAACGAGCCCGGCTGACCTCAGGTGGCGGCGGTGATGGCGTGCGGCAGCGCGAGCAGCAGCTCGTGCGGCTCGCCGCCCTCCCAGTGCCGGATCAGCTTGGTGCCCGCCTCGCCGGGGTCGAAGCCCTCGCGGCCGAGCGGGCCGAAGCAGCCCGCCTCCTCCAGCATGAGGATGAGCGGGTCGTCCTCGGGGAGGTCGGCCGCGTAGGCGGCGGTGTCGAGGAGGGCCAAGGCGCACCTGGCGTTAAGGCCGTTGTCGTCGGCCTCCACGCGGTCGAGGCGGCGCCAGGCTTGAGCACGGAGATACGCGGCGAGCGATTCAGACCTACTCATGACAACCTTCTTCGATCACGTACAAACGGCTACGACATCATCACGCATAGTGAGGGACCATCGTGGCACGTTTACCAAGTCCAGCCCGTATCCCGCCAGTCGCCACCCCGGCGGGCGGCTGCTCTGCGACATGAGGGATTATTTGCGACATGAGTGCGTTCGACGACCTGTATGAGGCCAACGAGAAGTTCGCCGCGTCGTTCGGCAGCTCGGGACTCACCGGGCGCGCTGCCCGCGGGCTGGCCGTCGTGACCTGCATGGACTCCCGCATCGACCCGCTCGGGCTGCTCGGCCTGCGGCCGGGCGACGCCAAGATCCTGCGCAACGCCGGCGCCCGCGTGACCGACGACGTGCTCCGTACGCTGGTGCTGGCCGTCTACGTGCTCGGCGTCGAACGGGTGCTCCTCATGCCGCACACCGACTGCGGCATGGCGAAGGTGAGCGACGCCGACGTCCACGGGCTGGCCGCCGCGCGCGGAGTCGACACGCGCAGCCTCGACTTCCACACGATCCTGGACCAGGACGACGCCCTCCGCCACGACCTCACCCGGATCAGGACGACGCCGTTCCTGCCGCAGGGCATGCCGGTGGCGGGGGCCATCTACGACGTCCGCACGGGACGCCTGCAGCCGTCGCCGCACTGACGGCTCACATCTCCAGCCCGGCCGGCTCCATGAGCGGCCGCACTTCGACGCGGCCCCGGAGCAGGCCGGCCAGCTCCACCGCGCGGTCCCGGCTCTCGCAGTCGACGAGGTACTGCCGGGCGACGTGCTCGGCGTCCGGCGGGTACGGGCCCTCGGTGACGGTCGCCACGCCGTCGCGGAGCCGTACGACGATGGCGAGGGACGGATCGGCGAGTTCGTGCCCGCCGATCAGCTCGCCCGCCCGCCCCGCCATGGCCAGGAACTCCTCATGGCCCGTTCCCGCGCCCGGGTAGAGGCTCAGCAGGAACTTCACCGCCGCTCAGCCGGCGAAGACCACCGGCCGCACCTCGATGCCGAGGCCCGGCACGGACGCGTCGGGGATGAGCGCGGCCAGCTCCAGAGCGCGCTCCCTGCTGTCGCACTCGACCAGGTAGTAACCGCCGAGGTACTCCTTCGCCTCCAGGTACGGCCCGTCGGTCACCGCCGGCATGCCGCGCCGGACGCGAACCACGGCGCTCTGCGACGGGTCGGCCAGCGCGGTCGTACCGAGCATCTCGCCCGACTTCTTGATCGTCTCCATGAACGCGCCGTGGCCGTTCATCACCTCCTCGCGCTGCTCCTGGCTGAGCGCGTCCCAGACCTGCGGGTTCATGTGCATGATCAACAGGAACTTCATGTCTGTCTCCTTCGGGTCTCGTGTGACAGGGGGTCGGAGCCGCCCCGGCATTCTCGACGTCTTCTCGGATCAGACGGCAAGAATTCTCCGGCCGCTCCGACCACCTGGCGTAAGCACCGTGACCTGGGCATGCCGCCCAGCGACTCTCCGGAGGATACGCATGAACGTCCCGCGCATCGGCGTCAGCCTGCCGCACTTCGGCCCGTACACAGGGCCCGACGCCGTCGTCACCGTGGCCACGGCGGCCGAACGGCTCGGCTTCCACGCCGTGTCGACCTCCGACCGGCTCCTCATCCCCGCCACACCGGGCTGGGACAACGACGCGGGGCTGCCCGAGTCCCACGTCTGGGGCTCGCTGGAGATCCTCTCCTGGGCTGCCGCGCACACCCGCCGGGTCCGCATCACCACGGGCATCCTGAACTCGATCTTCGAGTCCCCCGTCGTCCTGGCCCGCCGGCTGGCCACGCTGGACCGGCTGTCGGAGGGGCGGCTGGAGGTCGGCATCGGGCAGGGCGGCGGCACGCGGCTGGCGCCGTACTACATCCCGGAGGAGTTCGAGGCGGCTGGGGTGCCCGCCGGGCGCCGGGGCGCCGGGTTCGTGGAGCACACGGCCGCGCTGCGGGCCTGCTGGGGGCCGGATCCGGTGGAGTTCCGCGGGGAGCACTACCGCATTCCGCTCGCCATGATCGGGCCCAAGCCGTACGGAGCGCGCATCCCCCTCTACATCGGCGCGATCACCCGCCGCACGATCGAGCGCGCGGCCGTCATCGGGGACGGCTTCATCACCACCGCCGTCGACTGGGACGACACGCGGGAGCAGGTGCGCTGGTACCGGGAGGCCGGCGGCACCGGCACCGTCATCGTGAACACGATCCCGGCCGGCCCCGGCGACCACGTCACCCCTGCCGCCTTCACGGAGACCGTGCTGAACGACCTCCACCGCGCCGCCGCCATCGGGGCCGACGAGCTGCACCTCACCCTCAACCTGGTCCCCGTCGACCCGGACGACCAGGTCGGCCTCCTGGAGTCCCTCTCCGCCAAGATCGGCCTCTAAGCTCGTCATCGACGAGCGGAGGGAACGGCATGGCCATGGTGAAGGGCGTCGACGCCCGCGGTACGGAGCACTGCGAGACAACGGCCTTAGGGGTGCTGCTGCGCCATGAGGGCCTCGATCTGTCCGAGCCGATGTTGTTCGGCCTCGGCTCAGGCCTGTCCTTCATCTACTGGGACAGCAAGCGCATGACCTTCCCGTTCGTCGGTGGCCGGGTCAAGCCTTTCGAGCTCACCAGGAACCTGGCCACGAGACTGGGCGTGACGTTACAGGTCGAGGAGACCACCTCCGCGCGCAAGGCGTGGCAGAACGTGGTCGCCGCCATCGACGCGGGGCGCCCGGTCGGCCTGCAACTCGACTGCCACCACCTGGAGTACTTCACCACCAAGGTTCACTTCGGCGGGCACGTCGTGGCCATGTACGGCTACGACGACCAGCGCGCCTACCTGGTGGACACCGCCCAGCAGGGAGGCGCGGTGTCCACCAGCCTGACGAGTCTGGCCTTGGCCAGGGCCGAACGTGGGCCGATGACGGCCAGGAACCGGTCCTTCACCATCACGGCGCCCGAACCTCCGTCCGTGTCCCGGGACACGATCCTCACGGCGGTCAAGGCCTGCGCCGACGCGTTCCTCGCCCCTCCCATCGCGAACCTGGGCCGCAGAGGCATCGAGACGGCCGCCGAGCGGGTACGCACGTGGCTGACCCGCACCGACCGGCCGCACGAAGAGCTGCCCCAGGCCGCCCTGCTCATGGAGAAGGGCGGCACCGGCGGCGCCCTGTTCCGCAACCTCTACCGGGACTTCCTCGGCGAGTGCGCCGAACTGATCGACGACAGCGGCCTGCGCGCCGGCCAGGAGTTGTACGCCGAGGCCGCCACCCTGTGGACGGAGGTGGCCGCCTTGATCACCCGAGCCGGCGAGACCACCGAGACCACCTATCTCGACCAGGCCAGTGGCCTGCTCCACGACCTCGCCCGCAGGGAAACCGAGGCCATGCAGACCCTGAGCACCTGCGGCGCATGACCGCTCGCTTTCGCTGTCCGAGACCGGCACGCCACAGTTTCGGCCGGGCACCGTGTCGTGCGATGTCCGTGGTCCGGCGGCTCGTACCGGTCGATGTGATCGCCGAACCGGTCGAGCATGAAGCGCTGTGAGGCGATGCCGTGGTCGAGCGTCGCGCGCCGATGGGCGGCGAGGTCACGGTGCTTCTCGGGGATGTCCAGCGCATCGAGGTGCTCGTCGAGGGCCGGGAGCGCGGTGAGGCCGGTCCCGATGCGCGCCACTGTGCGGTGAAGCACCGGTAGGCGTTCGGCCGGTGCCGGCAGACCGAGGAAGGAGAGCCTGGACAGCGCCGCGGTCTCCAGATCGGGCCCGGCCGGCTCGCCTGTCATCCACGCACGGAACTCCGCACGGCCGGCGTCGGTCACGCGGTACACCTTCCGCCCCCGGTCTCCGGCTTCGACGCCGGCGACCTCGATGAACTCCCGCGCGAGCAGGGTGTCCAGCGCGCGTTCGATGCTGCAGGAGCCGGCGCTGGAGAAGAGCGCGACGCCGGTCTCGAAGGCTTCGATGAGGTCGTAGAAGCTCCTCGAGTTCCTGCTCATCCAGACCCCGTACGATGAGGCGGAGCGGTCGACCGCGGACGGCCAGGCGACGCGCCGCCCAGCACCGCACGCCCGCGACCAATCGGCCAGATCGCCGTCGGCGCAGTCGACCTTCTTCAGAAGGGGATTGGCCGGTTACGTGGATCGCCGGTGGCATGGTCGAAGCGGCTGATGCGCACCCACAGACGGGGCGATCTGGCCGAGTGCGTTCACCTCGGCGCGGATACTGGTGGCCAGACCCTCCAGCATCGTGCATCCGAGCCCTCGAGGCGCCCACCGTCATGGCCGCGCCATGAGACGTGTGCCATGAGACGTGCACTCACGTATGCGATGCGCCGATGCGCAGCCCGCGACGTGCCGCCCGCTCGGCCCGCTACGCGCCGATCACGCAGCCAGTGGCGTGCCGCCCGCGCAGCCCGCCATGCGGCATTCCCGCAGATCGTCAGGCGTCGATGGCGTCGCGGTCGACCTCGGCCGCGCTGTTGACGATGAACTCCCGTCGAGGCGCCACCTCGCTGCCCATCAGCAGGCTGAAGATCTGCTCGGCGCCTTCGGCGTCCTCGATCCGCACCCGTCGCAGGATGCGGTGGCGCGGGTCCATCGTCGTCTCGGCCAGCTGGTCGGCGTCCATCTCGCCCAGGCCCTTGTAACGCTGCACCGGGTCCTTCCAGCGCTTGCCCCGCCGCTCCAGGTCGCGCAGCACCTTCTGCAGCTCGGCGTCGGAGTAGCAGTAGATGTACTTCTCCTTCCCCCGGCCCGGGTTGGTCAGCTCGATCCGGTGCAGCGGCGGCACGGCGGCGAACACCCGCCCGGCCTCCACCATGGGCCGCATGTAGCGGTGGAAGAGGGTCAGCAGCAGGCAGCGGATGTGGGCGCCGTCGACGTCGGCGTCGGCCATGAGGATGACCTTGCCGTATCGGGCCGCCTCGATGTCGAACGAGCGCCCCGAACCGGCCCCCACCACCTGGATGATGGCCGCGCACTCGGCGTTCTTGAGCATGTCGCTCACGGACGCCTTCTGGACGTTGAGGATCTTGCCGCGAATCGGCAGCAGCGCCTGGAACTCCGAGTCGCGCGCCAGCTTGGCCGTGCCGAGGGCCGAGTCACCCTCGACGATGAACAACTCGCTGCGATCGACGTCGTCGCTACGGCAGTCGACCAGCTTCGCCGGGAGCGCGGAGTTTTCCAGGGCGCTCTTGCGCCGCTGGTTGTCGCGGTGTTCGCGGGCCGCGATGCGGGCCTTCGCAGCGGCGACGATCTTCTCCAGCACGGACCGCAGCGGCTGCTTGTAGCCGCGCGGCGGGTTGGTGAAGATCTCCTTGAGCTCGCGGGAGACCACGTGGGAGACGATGCGGGTGGCCGCGGACGTGCCGAGCACTTCCTTGGTCTGGCCCTCGAACTGCGGCTCCGGCACCCTCACCGTCACGACCCCGGTCAGGCCCTCGGAGATGTCGTCCTTGGTGACGGGGTCGTCGCCGTTCTTCAGCAGGCGGGTCTCGCGCAGCACCTCGTTGATGGTGCGCACCAGGCCGCGCTCGAAACCGGTGAGGTGGGTGCCGCCCTTGGGGGTGGCGATGACGTTGACGAACGACCGCACGGTCGACTCGTAACCCTTGCCCCAGCGGATCGCCACGTCGACGCTCAGCTCGCGCTGCACCTCGGTGGAGGTCATGTGGCCCTGGTCGTCGAGGACCGGCACGGTCTCGTGGAAGTGGCCGACGCCCTGCAGGCGCAGCACCTCGCACAGCGGCTCGTCGCGGGCCAGGAACTCGGTGAACTCGGAGATGCCGCCCTCGAAGCGGAACACCTCTTCGGTGCGCTCCTCGTGCCGGCTGTCGTAGACCACCAGAGTCAGGCCGGGCACCAGGAACGCGGTCTGCCGCAGGCGCACGTGGATCTCGTCGAGGGAGACCTCGGCGTCGGGGAGGAAGATCTGTTTGTCGGCCCAGAAGCGGACGCGGGTGCCGGTGACGTTGCCGGGGAGCTCGGCGCCGAGCCGCAGGCCCGACTTCTTCTTGAACTTGGCCGTCGGCTCCTCGCCGTCGAACACGCCGGCCACGCCGCGCCGGAAGCTGATCTCGTGAACGCGCCCGTCACGGTCGACCTGAACGTCGAGCCGCGAGGACAGGGCGTTGACCACGGAGGCGCCCACGCCGTGGAGACCACCGGAGGCGCCGTAGGAGCCGCCGCCGAACTTCCCGCCGGCGTGCAGCTTGGTATAGACGAGCTCGACGCCGGCCAGGCCGGTTTTGGGCTCGATGTCGACCGGGATGCCCCGGCCGTTGTCGCGGACCTCGATGGAGCCGTCGGCGTGGAGCTCGACCTCGA
Source organism: Nonomuraea terrae (assembly GCF_004348995.1). Lineage (GTDB taxonomy): Bacteria > Actinomycetota > Actinomycetes > Streptosporangiales > Streptosporangiaceae > Nonomuraea > Nonomuraea terrae. The sequence continues at coordinate 888 of NZ_SMKQ01000182.1, read as the reverse complement.
TGCGGTCGCAGTAGCCCGCCAGCGCCTCGTCGACGCCGTTGTCCACGATCTCCCAGAGGCAATGCATGAGCCCGCGGCTGTCGGTGGACCCGATGTACATCCCCGGGCGCTTGCGGACGGCCTCGAGCCCCTCAAGCACCGAGAGGTGACGAGCCGTGTAACCCGCCTCCACTAGCGTCACTCCAGCTCCCCTGGTGTCAAGCATCGAACACGTCATCGAACACGTGTGCGTAGCTTACCGTTCTTCCCGTACGCGCGCGTACAAGCTTGCCATGGGCGCCCGTTTGCCGTTACCAACCGGCTGATCATCATTACTTTCGGACACATTCTGCTCTGGGCGTAGAGAGGGGGAGGTTGGGAACGTCCACGTCCGGTTAGATGTTGTCTCAAGTGACTGACGCCAGATCCTCGCTTCGGCGGGGGTGACCCGAAAGGCGATACGTGACTGGAGCTCTCGCCCCCGTTAAGCCGCTGACGGCCCTCGACCGCTGCGACCGCTGCGGCGCCCAGGCCTACATTCGCGCGACCCTGCCTGTGGGTGGGGAGTTGCTGTTCTGCGCCCATCACGGGCGTCAGCACATCGCGGCGCTGCGCGAAAAGGGTGCCGACATCCTGGACGAGTCGGCTCGACTCAGCGAAACCCGATCACCCGCCCCCAACGACGAGCGCTGACCTCAGCGCTGGTCGTGTGAGATAACCACATATCGCGTAACCAAGACGGCGACCCCGGCCACCGGGGCCGTCGTTTTGCGTTCCCAGCGTTTCCTCGGCCTCCACCGTGACACATCCACAACAGCGGTCGTACATCCCCAGCCCAATCCGCGGCCACCCATGTGGCCGCCGGCCATCCACCGCCCGGCCGCGGGCCCGGCACGGCCCCGGCTCAGG
>NZ_SMKQ01000181.1 GCF_004348995.1 Nonomuraea terrae | reverse complement strand
CCCCAACGACGAGGGCCCCACCTGGACGGGCTGACATTGCCGAAATTCCGGTTATTTCGGGGGTATTGAGCGAGGCGGATCCGGCCCCCGAAAATGTCGGTCGGCCTTTCTAGTCTGGCGCCATGCCTGATGCCGAGCCCACGCCTGAAGAGCTGGCCCGATGCGTTCGTCGAGCCCGGTCGCTGACCGAGGTGGCGTTCTTGCTGGGGCTGCGCAACTCGGGCGGTCGCCGTGCCTCGCTCCGGCGGAAAATCACCTCGCTGGGGATCGACACCAGTCACTTCCGGCGGATGCCTCGGCATAAATACCGGCCCGAGACTCTCGCCGCGGCGGTGGCGGCGTCCACGAGCATCAACGGCGTCCTCGATTACCTGGAAATCCCACGCAGCGGCGGGGCCCACACGCACATCAGCCGCCGTATCAAACTGCTCGGCCTCGATACGTCGCACTTCTCTCATCTGCCGGGGCGTCCGTCGCCCCCTTACCCACGCTTCGATCGCCGTGCGCTCGAAGAGGCGGCCGAGGGGGCGAAGAGCATGCGGCAGATTCTGCGGCGCCTCCACCTCCCAGAAAGCGGGCGATCCCGCGCGGAGGTCCGCCGCCGGCTGCGTGCGTACGGCATCGCGGAGCCCGCCGGTTATCAGCGGATTCGGCTCGGCGAGGCCGAGGTCAGGTCTGCGGCGGCGCGGTCGCGATCGGTGGCGGCCATGATGCGCCTGCTCGGCCTGGAGATCGGTGAGACGAACCGGCGTCGTCTTCTGCGGTGCATCGCGCGTTACGGCATCGACACCTCCCACTTCGTCCGCCAGCCCACCAGCTCGGTGCTGAGCCGGCCACGCAGAGATCCGGCCCGCGTACTCGTCGAACGCCCTCCAGGCTCCGGCCGTACTCCTGGAGCAGTGCTGCGGCGCGCGCTGGCAGAGATCGGCGTGCCCGTGCGCTGCGCGCAGTGCGGCGTTGGGGAAACCTGGCAAGGGCGGCCGCTGACGTTGGAGGTCGATCACGTCAACGGTGACCCGCTCGACAACCGGAGGGAAAACCTGAGATTGCTGTGCCCGAACTGCCATGCGCAAACGGCGACATTCGCCGGAAGAAACAGAAACCAGGCCCGGTGATAAGGGGTGCGGGCGGGGGGACTCGAACCCCCACAGTGTCTCCACCAACAGGACCTAAACCTGCCGCGTATGCCTATTTCGCCACGCCCGCGCAGTCCCCGCCAAAGCGGGCTTGGCATAGTTTAGCGCTCCGTATAGCGCAGGGGAGCAACTCCAACGACAGGCGGTGGCGGAGGAGACGCGACCCTGCGACGCCGCCCCGAGTGCCGGAAGCGACGGACCGTTGTGGCGTGGGATCGTGCGTAGCCTGAGGAGCTCTTTCCGGCAGAGCCGCGCGCGGGCGGTGACCGCCCGTTGGTAACCCTCGCGCAGGTGTGCGTGAGGACCCTCGGGGAGAGCCTCTGCCGAGAGGGCCCGCTCGGTGCGGGCCCTACCCGGTACGCCGTGCTCGGGTCAGGACAGGCCGAGCTTTTTCTTGAGTGAGGCTACGTGGCCGGTTGCCTTCACGTTGTAGAGGGCGTGCTCGATCTTGCCGTCGCCGTCGATGACGAAGGTCGAGCGGATCACGCCGACGACCTCCTTGCCGTACAGCTTCTTGGTGCCGTACGCGCCGTAGGCCTGGTGGACGGACAGGTCGGGGTCGGACAGCAGCGGGAAGGTCAGGGCGTCGCGCTCGGCGAACTTGGCGAGCTTCTCCGGCTTGTCCTTCGACACGCCGAGGACGGCGAAACCTTCGGCGGTGAGCCGGCTCAGGCTGTCGCGGAAGTCGCACGCCTGCTTGGTGCAGCCAGGCGTCATCGCGGCGGGGTAGAAATAGAGGATCACCCGCTTGCCGCGGTAGGCGTCAAGGGAGACGGTGCCGCCGTCGGCGGTGGTGAGCGTGAACTCGGGCGCGGCCTCGCCGGGCGCGAGCTTGGTTTCGGTCAATGGGCCCTCCTGCAGTTCCTCCCGCCCAACTTACCGGCCTGGCCGCCGTGCCGTGGAGCGCGCCGACCTGACAGACTGATCACGACCAGAACGGACGAAGCCCGCACGGAACGTGGCGCGGGCGAGGCGTGCGGTCGAGAGGAGAGCCATGGCTGAGACCGATCCCGACGAGTTGGAGCGGCGGATCGCGCGGACGCGCGCGGAGTTGGCGCGGACGGTCGACGCCATCGCCGACCGGGTGAGCCCCAAGCGGGTCGCCGAACGTACGGTGGCCGACGTCAAAGACCGTGCCGGGCATTTCGTGGCGTCCGTGGGCGATGCGCTGGGGGTCACGCCGCGGCCGGTCGAGTACGGCGACGACGCTCAGCAGGTGTGGGACGAGGAGCGGCCCGACCTGGGGGCGGTGCTGATCGGGGTCGGGGCGGTGCTGGTCGTGGGCGCGGCGATCGTCCTGTGGCGCCGCCGTCGCCGCCGCGTCTGAAACGGCCTTGCGGTCGGCGCGAGCGGTCCCGCGTCTGGTGGCATCCGGCGGGCTTTCGTCCGGTGCGCTTACAGGAAAGTGCGGCCCTCGCCTCGGTAGGTGGGCACCGACTCCACCACCGTGTCGCCGTCGATGAGGTGGAGGGTGTCGAAGCGTTCGCATAGTTCGCCTGCCTTGGCGTGCCGGAACCATACCCGGTCGCCGATCCGCAGGTCCTCGGCCGCCTGGCCGATCAGCGGCGTCTGCACCTCGCCCGCGCCTTCGTCGGGCGCGTATCGCAGGCCGGCCGGCAGGTACGGCTGCGGCAGCCGGCTGGGCCCGGCGGCGCCGGAGGCCGGGTAGCCGCCGCCGAGCACTGTCACGGTGTCGGGAGCGGGGCGGCGTACGACCGGCAGGGCGAACAACGCGGCGGGGCGGCCGGTGAAGCGCCGGTAGAAGTCGAACAGGCGCGGGTGGAAGAATCCCGACCCGGCCGCCACCTCGGTGACGGCCTTCTCGCGTACGGTGCGCTCGACCGACCCGGTGCCGCCGCCGTTGACGAACTCGAGGTCGGCGACGCGGCGTACGGCGTTCACGATGCGTCCGCGGCGCAGGACGAGCTCTCTGGCCGAGCGGGCCTGCATGAGCCGGACGGCGCGGGCGTACAGGGTCCGGCCGGGCGGGTCGTCGCCGACCCCGGCGATCTGGGCCTCGTACGCCATCAGGCCGGTCAGCCGGAACCCGGGCCGCTTGGCGACGGCGGCGGCCAGGTCGGCGGCCTCCTCGGGTTCGCGGACGGGGGAGCGCAGCACGCCCGCCCGGAACCTGCCGCCGAAGGCGACATAGGAGGCGTCGATGTCCAGACATATCCGGATCTCGGACCGCGAAGGCACTCCGGCCACGGCGGCCTCGGCGAAGTCCAGGTGGGCGGGCGAGTCGACCGTGACGGTGATCTCCCGGGCCGCGCGGGCGTCCCCGGCGAGAGCGGCCAGCGCGTGCCGGTCGGCGGTGGGGTAGGCGACGAGGATGTCGGTGAACCCGTGGGAGGCCAGCCAGAGCGCCTCGGGCAGCGTGTACGCCATGACGCCGCGGAAGCCGTCCATGGTGAGGATGCGCTCCAGCAGCGGACGGCTGCGCACGGACTTGCTGGCCACCCGGATGGGCTTGCCCGCGGCACGCCGTACGAGGTCGGCGGCGTTGGCGCGGATGGCCGCCAGGTCGACGGCGGCGAAGGGAGGTTCGAGAGCCGCGGTGGCGCGGTCGTAGCGCTGGCGGTCATCCATACATGCAGCGTAACGACATATCACGCAAATGAACTCGGCTTCGCCGCCGAACCCGTAATGATCGGGCAAACGGGCGGCGAGGGCGCGGTTCTGGCCCGGCGCCACCCGTGTACGTCTGTCGTTGTGATGACCACGCTTCAGCAGATACTGCCCGGTGTCGCAGCCGCCCCGCGGAACACCGGCCTGCGCCGGGCGAGGAAGGTGCTCAGGCCCGCGCGTACCGTTCCGGGGGTCACCGTCGCGCTCGCCCTGGTCGGCGGGCTGGGGGCGACCACTGCGGAGATCGTCTCGGGGCTGCTCGGCGCCCCGCTCGGCTGGGTCCCGGTGAACGAGCTGGTCGAGCTGGCGGGCAGGACGACGTGGCCGGAGGCGGAGACCGCGGCCCTCGCCCTGGCCGGGCTCGGCACGCTGATGCTGCTGCTCGCGGTCGTGCCGGGCCGCTCCAGGCTGGTGCCGGTGGAGACGTCCGACCCGCTGATCGTCATCGGCATCACCCGCCCGGGTCTGCGCCGCACGCTGCGTGCCGCCGCCCAGCAGGTGGCGGGCGTGGACAAGGCCCGGGTACGCCTGCGCCGCCGCACCATCGAGGTCACCGTCATGACCGGTGAGGAGACGCCGGGCTCGATGCTCCGGCAGGTCGGCACCGCCGTGGGCGATCGCCTGGCCGGCGTCGGCACCCTCGGCACCGGCGAGGTCGTCGTCCGCCTGCGCAGGAAGGGCATGTGATGCGTCAGTACGCAGGCAACCGCATCGGCCTGGCGATCGTCGGCGCGACGCTGCTGGGTCTCGGCGCGTACGCGTGGCTACGCGGCCAGGACCGCCTCTTCGACCTGCCCCCGAACGCCAAGGTGCTGCCCGCCCCGTTCCACCGGACACTGGCCGAGGAGCCGTGGCCGCTGTGGATGCTCGCCCTCGCCCTGCTCCTGCTGGCCCTGGTCGCGCTGCGCTGGCTGCTGCTCGCCCTCGGCTGGGGCCGGCGCGGCGCGCACAACGGCACCGGCACCGCCATGCTCTTCGTCGGCCTCAAGGGTGTGGAGGGCCTCGGCCGGGCCGGCGTCCGGGTCGCCGCGGACGGCCTGCGCGTCAGCGTGACGTGCCCGTCGGCGGCCGACGTGGGGTCCGTGGTGAGCAAGCTCGACCAGGACATCGTCGGCCGCATCCGCCGTGAGGTCAGGGACGACGAAACCCCGTCCGTCGTCCGCCTGCACGTGCGTCGTTAGTCAGCACTCGATCACGTTGACGGCCAGGCCGCCGCGTGAGGTCTCCTTGTACTTGTCGAGCATGTCGCGGCCGGTGTCGCGCATGGTTTTGATGGCCTTGTCGAGGGCCACGTAGTGGCGGCCGTCGCCGCGCAGCGCGATGCGGGCCGCCGTGATGGCCTTGTTGGAGGCCACCGCGTTCCGCTCGATGCACGGGATCTGCACGAGGCCGCCGATCGGGTCGCAGGTCAGGCCGAGGTTGTGCTCGATGCCGATCTCGGCGGCGTTCTCCACCTGCTCCGGGGTGCCTCCGAGGACCTCGGTGAGGCCGGCCGAGGCCATCGAGCAGGCCGAGCCCACTTCGCCCTGACAGCCGACCTCGGCGCCGGAGATGGAGGCGTTCTCCTTGAACAGCACGCCGATGGCGCCCGCCGTGAGCAGGAAGCGGATCACGCCCTCGTCGTCGGCGTGGGGGACGAAACGGTTGTAGTACGTCAGGACGGCCGGGATGATGCCGGCGGCGCCGTTGGTCGGCGCGGTGACGATGCGGCCACCGGCGGCGTTCTCCTCGTTGACCGCCAGAGCGAACAGCGCCACCCAGTCCATCGCCTGCAGCGGGTCCTTCTCGGCCGGCTCGGCCTGCAGGCGGCGGTAGAGCTGGTTGGCGCGCCGCCTGACCTTCAGGCCACCCGGCAGGACGCCCTCCTTGGAGATGCCGCGGGCCACGCACTCCGACATGACCTGCCACAGGCGCAGCAGGCCCGCGCGGATCTCCTCCTCGGTGCGGCCGAACGCCTTCTCGTTCTCCAGCATGAGGCCGGAGATCGACAGGCCCGTGCTGGAGCAGAGCTTGAGCAGTTCCTCACCGGTGGTGAAGGGGTGGGGCAGGACGGTGTCGTCGGGCTTGATGCGGTCGGCGCCGGTGGCGTTCTCGTCCACGACGAAGCCGCCGCCGACCGAGAAGTAGACCTTCTCCCGCAGCTTGCCGCCCGCCTGGTCGTACGCGGTGAAGCGCATGCCGTTGGGGTGCTCGGGCAGTGAGATCTTCCGTTCGAAGACGAGGTCCTCGCCGACGACGAAGGGGATCTCGTGGGTGCCGTACAGCTGGACGGTGCCCGATTCGCGCATGGCGGCGATGCGGGCGTCGACGGTGTCGACGTCCACGAGCTCCGGCTTCTCGCCCGACAGGCCCAGCAGGACGGCCTTGTCGCTGCCGTGTCCCTTGCCGGTCAGGCCGAGTGAGCCGTACAGGATGGCCTCGACGCGGGCGACCCGGTCGAGCAGGCCGTCGTGGTGCAGGCCCCGGGCGAACTTGTGCGCCGCGGCCATCGGGCCGCCGGTGTGCGAGCTCGACGGGCCGATGCCGACCTTGAACAGATCGAAGACGCTGATCGCCATTGATGCGCCCTTCGTGTGCGGGCCGGGGCCCGGTCGGGGCCCCGGCTACAAAATTGTCAGGATTCGCCTGAGGTGAGTGCGGTGTACTCCTGCGGCGACAGAAGATCCTCGGGCTCGCCTTCCATGCGCACCCGGAACATCCAGCCCTCGCCGTACGGGTCGCTGTTGACCAGGCTGGGGTCGTCGACGACAGCCTGGTTCACCTCGACGACCTCGCCGCCCACCGGCGTGTAGATCTCGTTCACCGACTTGGTGGACTCCACCTCGCCGATGGAGTCACCATGCTCGACGTTCGTGCCGACGTCGGGGAGCTGCACGTAGACGACGTCACCAAGGGAGTCGGCGGCGAACGCCGTGATGCCCACGGTCACGGTGAGTCCGTCGTCGATACCGGAGACCCACTCGTGTTCCTTGGTGTAGCTCAGGTCGTCAGGGATGTTGCTCACTTGTTCCTCCTGTAAAAGGGCAGCTCGACCAGGTCCACGGGTTCGTGGCTGCCCCGGATGTCCACAGCCAGGCCTGATTCGGCGCCGGTGTCGACATAGGCCATCGCAATGGGCTTTCCCAGGGACTGGGAGGGCGCACCGCTCGTGACCTCGCCGACGACGGCGCCGTCCTTGGTGACCGGGTAGCCGTGACGCGGCACCCGGCGGCCCCGGGCGACCAGCCCGACGAGGCGGCGCTTCGGCGTGTCGTCCTTGACCGCCTCCAGCGCCGACCTGCCGACGAAGTCGCCCGGCTTGTCGAATTTCACCACCCGGCCCAGCCCCGCGTCGAACGGAGTGAGCTCGGCGCTCAGCTCGTTGCCGTACAGCGGCATGCCGGCTTCGAGCCTGAGGGTGTCGCGGCTGGACAGGCCGGCGGGCTTGAGCCCGTACGGCTCGCCGGCCGCGGTGATCGCGTGCCAGAGCGGCACGGCGTCCTGATTGGCGACGAACAGCTCGAACCCGTCCTCGCCGGTGTAGCCGGTGCGGGCGATGAGCGCCCGGCGGCCGTCCACGAGGCCGGGCAGGCCCGCGTAGTACTTGAGCCCACCGAGGTCGGCGTCGGTGAGCGTGGCGAGGATCTCCTGGGAACGGGGTCCCTGGACGGCGATCAGCGCGTACTGGTCGGAGCGATCCTCGACCACCGCGTCGTACGCCTTCGCACGAATTTTGAGCTCATTTCCAACTTTTTCGGAGTTCGAGGCGTTCGCGACGACCATGAACTCCTCGTCCCCGAGCCGGTAGACGATGAGGTCGTCCAGCACCCCGCCGCGCTCGTTGACGATCATGGTGTAGCGGGCCCTGCCGGGCGTCAGCGCCGACAGGTGGCCGACCAGCGCGAAGTCGAGCGCCTCGCCGGCCTGCGGCCCGGTCAGGAAGATCTCGCCCATGTGGGACAGGTCGAACAGCCCGGCCGCTTCGCGTACGGCCCTGTGCTCGGCGGCCTCGCTGCCGTACCGCAGCGGCATGAGCCACCCGGCGAAGTCGGTGAGTGTGGCGCCGAGGCTCTCGTGGACGTCTCGTAGCGGCGTAGGTCGGGACATTTGTCGCACCTCAGGACAGGATCGGATGCCAGCATCCTCCCCCTCTGTCATGGATGCCTGAGAGCTTCGCCCGAGTTTTGCCGGACTTTCACCTTCGGCGAGACCCAGACGGGCCTGCTTTCCAGAGGTCACCTCCGGACGGGAGCTCCGGCCAGGTCAGCAGCCGCACGACGGTGGGCGGCTGTCCGCTTGAGCCGGGTTTCCTGTCCGAGTCCGCGCGGTCCTTTGCCTTGAGAGGTTCGCGGGGAGGGCTTGCTCCTTCAGGGACCACTGACCGGCTGTCAGGGTGCTCTCCCGCGCGGTTTTGCCGGTGATGTCCGTCAGCCTAGTGCCGTGACGGGGGTCTTGTCGCGTCCGGGTGGATTCGGGAGTGACGCACCGGTCGCCTCAGCAGGCCCGCACGAGCGCCTCGAACAGCGCGTCGTCCTCGCCCGCCTCCGGGTGCCACTGCACCGCCAGGGCGAACCCCGGCGTGTCCAGCTCCACGGCCTCGACCGTGCCGTCCTCGGCCGTGGCGGTGACCGTGAGGCCCGGCGCGAGACGGGCGACGGCCTGGTGGTGGTAGTGCGGGACGGTCACCGGCTGCTCGCCGAGGATCTTGGCCAGCCGGGTGCCGGGCACGGCCGTCACCGGCAGGTGCCCGAACCGCCCGGGGGCGGGGGAGTGGCCCGCGTGCCCCACCACGTCGGGCAGGTGCTGGTGCAGGCTCCCGCCGAGCGCGACGTTGAGCACCTGCATCCCGCGGCAGACGCCCAGATACGGCAGGCCCCGGTCGAGGGCCGCCGCGAGCAGCGCGAACTCGGCCTCGTCGCGGAACTCGCGGACGTATCCGGTGCGCTCGTGCGCCGGCTCGCCGTAGCGGGCCGCGTCGATGTCACCGCCGCCGGCCAGCACCAGCCCGTCGAGTCCGCGCAACGCCGAGACCGGCGCGCCGGCCGGCGGCAGCAGCACGGGCTGCCCGCCGGCGCGGACGACCGCCTCCACGTACATGTACGGCAGGAGCGCGACGGTCATGTCCTGCCAGACCGCGAACGTGGCCGGCTCGACGTACGTGGTGATGCCGATGACGGGACGCATGGATCCTTCCTACCGTGGAGTGACGTAGGCGCCGGAGATGCCGCCGTCCACCAGGAACTCGCTGGCCGTGATGAACGAGGCGTCGTCGCTGGCCAGGAACGCCACCGCCGCCGCGATCTCCGACGCCTCGGCGAAACGCCCGACCGGCACGTGCACCAGGCGCCGCTGCGCCCGCTCGGGGTCCTTGGCGAACAGCTCCTGCAGCAGCGGCGTGTTCACCGGGCCGGGGCACAGGGCGTTCACCCGGATGCCCTCGCGGGCGAACTGCACGCCCAGCTCGCGCGACATCGCCAGCACGCCGCCCTTGGAGGCGGTGTAGGAGATCTGCGAGGTCGCCGACCCCATGACCGCGACGAACGACGCGGTGTTGATGATCGAGCCCTTGCCCTGGCGCCGCATGTACGGGATCGCGTGCTTGCAGCACAGGTAGACGCTGGTCAGGTTCACCTCCTGGACGCGGCGCCAGGCGTCGAGACCGGTCTCCAGGATCGAGTCGTCGTCGGGCGGGGAGATGCCGGCGTTGTTGAAGGCGATGTCCACGCTGCCGTAGGACTCGTGGGCGGTGGCGAACATCCTGACGACGTCGTCCTCCACGGTCACGTCGGCCTTGACGAACAGGCCGCCGACGTCGTTCGCGGCCTTGGCGCCCGCGTCCTCGTCGATGTCCGCGCAGACCACCTTCGCGCCCTCGTCGGCGAACCGTCTGGCCGTGGCCAGCCCGATCCCGCTGCCCGCCCCCGTGATGACCGCCACGCGATCCTGCAACCGCCGCATATGTCTACTCCTGGGAAATGAAGACGTTCTTGGTCTCGGTGAACGCCGCCAGGGCGTCCGGGCCGAGTTCCCTGCCGAGGCCCGACTGCTTGAAGCCGCCGAACGGGGTCCAGTAGCGGACCGAGGAGTGGGAGTTCACCGACAGGGCGCCCGACTCGACGGCCCTGGCCACGCGGAGCGCCCGCCCGACGTCGCGGGTCCAGATGGAGCCGCTCAGCCCGTACGGGGTGTCGTTGGCGACGCGTACGGCCTCCGCCTCGTCCTCGAAGCGCGCCACCGACACGACCGGGCCGAAGATCTCCTCGGTGAAGGCCCGGTCGGTGACCTCGGGGGTCAGCACGGTCGGCGGGAACCAGTAGCCCTTGCCCTGCGGGCACGAGCCCTGCAGGTACGGGGTGCCGTCCACGAAGCCGCGTACGCGCTCCAGGTGCTCGGCGCTGATCAGCGGGCCCATCTCGGTGGTTTCGTCGAGCGGGTCGCCGACCTTCACCCCGCGGACGGCCTCGGCCAGGAGCTCCATGAACGCGTCGTACACCGAGGACTGGACGAGGAGGCGGGAGCGGGCGCAGCAGTCCTGGCCTGCGTTGTCGAAAACCGCATAAGGCGCGGTTTTTGCCGCTTTTTCCAGGTCTGCGTCCGCAAAGATGATATTTGCGGACTTGCCGCCCAGCTCCAGCGTGAGCCGCTTCACCTGCGCCCCCGCCTTGGCGGCGATCTCCTTGCCCACCTCGGTCGAGCCGGTGAACACGATCTTGGCGACGTCCGGATGCTCGACCAGGCGGGCCCCCGCGACCTCCCCCTCGCCGGGCAGCACCTGGAGCACCCCTTCGGGCAGCCCCGCGGCGAGCGCCAGCTCGGCCACCCGCAGCGCGGTCAGCGGGGTCCACTCGGCCGGTTTGACGATCACCGTGTTGCCGGCCGCCAGCGCGGGCGCCACCCCCCACGACATGATCAGCATCGGGAAGTTCCACGGCACGATGACCCCGACGACGCCCAGCGGCTCCTGGAACGTGACGTCCACGCCGCCCGGCACCGGGATCTGCCTGCCGTGGTTGCGCTCGGGCGCGCCGGCGTAGAAGTGCAGCACGTCGCGGACGGTGCCGGCCTCCCAGCGGGCGCTGGAGATCGGGTGACCGGCGTTGGCCAGCTCCAGCCGCGCCAGCTCCTCGCCGTGCTCGCCCACCAGGTCGGCGAAGCGCCTCAGCAGCCGCGCCCGGTCGCCGGGGGAGACCTCGCGCCAGGCGGCGTAGGCCCTCCTGGCACGCTCCACCGCCCGGTCGACCTCGGCCGCGTCCGCCATCTCGACGTCGGCGATGACCGCCTCGGTCGCCGGATCAACGATCTGCATCTTCACATCCGTTCGAAACCACGGAACAGCTCCCAGTCCGTCACCGCCGCGTCGAACGCGGCCAGCTCCACCCGCGCGTTGTTGGCGTAGTGCGCCACCACCTCGTCGCCGAACGCCTCCCTGGCCAGCTTCGACCCCTCGAACAGCGCCAGCGCGTCGCGCAGCGTGTGCGGCACGGTCTCGGCGCCGGAGGTGTAGGCGTTGCCCTCGTAAGGGGCCTCCAGCGGCAGCTCGGCGTCGATGCCGTGCAGCCCCGCCGCCACCAGCGCCGCCACCGCGAGGTACGGGTTGACGTCGCCGCCGGGCACGCGGTTCTCCACGCGCAGCGAGGCGCCGTGGCCCACGAGCCGCAGCGCGCAGGTCCGGTTGTCGACCCCCCACTTGACGGCCGTGGGGGCGAAGCTGCCGGGGACGTACCGCTTGTAGGAGTTGATGTTGGGGGCGTACAGGAGAGTCAGCTCGCGCAGGCAGGCGAGTTGACCGGCGACGAAGCGGGCGCCGAGCGGCGAGAGCCCATACGGCCCTTCCCCCGCCATCACCGGGTCGCCGTCGCGGGCGCGCAGTGAGACGTGGATGTGGCAGGAGTTGCCCTCGCGGTCGTTGGGCTTGGCCATGAACGTGATCGACCGGCCCTCCTGGGCGGCGATCTCCTTGGCTCCGGTCTTGTAGACCACGTGGTTGTCGCACGTGCGCAGCGCCTCGCAGAAGCGGAAGGCGATCTCGTGCTGGCCGAGGTTGCACTCGCCCTTCGCCGACTCGACGTACAGGCCCGCGCCCTCCATCTCGCGCCGGATCCGGCGCAGCAGCGGCTCGATGCGGCCGGTGCCGAGCAGCGAATAGTCGACGTTGTACAGGTTCGCCGGCGTCAGGTCGCGGTACGCGCGCCGCCACGCCTGCTCGTAGCTGTCGTCGTAGACCACGAACTCCAGCTCGGTGCCGACGTACGCGGCAAGGCCCCGCTCGGCCAGCCGGTCGAGCTGCCCGCGCAGGATCTGGCGCGGCGAGGCGGCCACGTCGGAGCCGTCCTGCCAGGCCAGGTCGGCCATCACCAGCGCGGTGCCCTCGTGCCAGGGCACCCGGCGCAGCGTGGCGAGGTCGGGCTTCATCACGAAGTCGCCGTACCCGCGCTCCCATGACGACATCGCGTAGCCGGGCACGGTGTTCATGTCGACGTCGACCGCGAGCAGGTAGTTGCACCCTTCGGAGCCGTGGTGCAGCACCTCGTCGAGGAAGTAGCGGGCGGACAGCCGCTTGCCCTGCAGCCTGCCCTGCATGTCGGCGATCGCGAGCAGCACGGTGTCGATGCGCCCGATGGCCACCTCGTCGCGCAGCTCGTGGACGGACAGGAACCCCGTGGTCGCTGGATCGCTCACGCTACGCCGCTCCGATCTGGCCTGACGCGCTTTCCCGTTGATTGGGCTAGTCTCAGACCATTGATCAGTATGTCGGGATCGCTTGTCAAGGCCTGAGGACACGTTGGACGAGTCGGCGCGATTGATGACGGTGTTGCGCCCGGTGAGGGCGGGCAACGCCTTCGAGGAGACCGTGGAGCGGCTGCTCCAGGCGATCAAACTCGGCGTGGTCGCGAAGGGCGGCAAACTCCCTCCCGAGCGCGAGCTGGCCGCCCGGCTCGGCATCAGCCGGGTGACGTTGCGCGAGGCCATCAGGGCGCTGTCCGAGGCGGGCTATCTCGACGTGCGCCGCGGCCGTTACGGCGGCGCGTTCGTCACGTACGAGCCGTCCGAGCCCGACCCCGGCGACCTGCGCCAGGCCGTCAAGGAGATGGGCAGGGCCGAGCTGTCGGACGCGCTCACCTTCCGGCTGGCCGTGGAGAGCGGTGCGGCGCAGGTGCTGGCCACCACCGAGCTCACCGGCGAGCAGCGTGACCTGCTGCTGCGCCGGCTCTCCGACCTCAACGGGGCCGGCCTGGAGGACTACCGCCGCCTCGACACGGCCTTCCACCTGTCCATCGCGGAGCTGACCGGCTCGACCCGGCTCGCCACGACGTGCGCGGACGCCCGTTCGCGGGTCAGCGACCTGCTGAACGCCATCCCGATGCTGCACGTCAACCTGGAGCACTCCGCGCTGCAGCACCGCGCCATCGCCGAGGCCATCCTGGCCGGCGATCCCGACGCGGCCCGGCGGGCGGTCGCGGAGCACCTGGAAGGCACCGCCGCGCTGCTTCGGGCATTCCTCACATGACGCAGATCAGAGGTGTACGGCTCGTACCATCGAAGCCAGAGTCATGGGCAACTGGTTCCAGCAGAACATCATCGCCACAGGACGGCTGCCGCTGTTCTGTTTCTTCGTCATGCTCATCGCGGCGTTCATCGCCACCCGCATCAACGTCCGGCTGATCCGGGCCAAGATCGGCTGGTTCCGCAACATCAACGTGGGCGAGATGCACATCCACCACGTGGTGTTCGGCGTGGTGCTGATGCTGGTCGGCGGCGTCACCATGCTCGTCGTCCCGCCGGGCTCGCAGATCGGCACGGCCGTCGCGGCGTCGGTGTTCGGGGTGGGGTCCGCTCTCGTGCTCGACGAGTTCGCGCTGATCCTGCACCTGCACGACGTCTACTGGGAGGAGGAGGGGCGCACGTCGGTCGACGCGGTGTTCATCGCGGTCGCCGTCACCGGCCTGCTGCTCATCGGTCTGCGTCCGCTCACCTGGGACTACGGCACCCCGCTCGCGCCCGCCGCGCTCATCGTGGGCAACCTGCTGCTCGCCGTCGTCACGCTGCTCAAGGGCAAGATCTGGACGGGGATGGCGGGGCTGTTCGTGCCGCCGATGCTCGTGGTCGGCGCCTTCCGGCTGGCGCGGCCGGGCTCCCCGTGGGCGCGCTGGTTCTTCGCCAGGCGGTCGCCGCGGAAGATGGCCCGGGCCATCCACCGGGAGGACCGGTGGCGCCGTCCGGTGATCAGGGTCAAGATCACGTTCCAGGAGTTCCTGTCCGGCCGCCACGACCTCCCCTCCACCCGCCGCACCCGTCGGCAGACGTGACCCATGGCGCTTCCTCCGCTCCACGAAGGACTGGCCCTTCCTCCTTTCCAGCGGCGCCTGGTGGAGGCCGTGGCCGCCGTCGGTGAGCGTTACGGGCTGGCGCTCGCGGGCGTTCACGCGCTGCGGGCGCACGGTCTCACCGATCGGATGGGCGACGACCTCGTCTTCGCGACCGCGGGGGAGACGCCGCTGCCCGATGTCGCGGAGGACGTCGCCGGCGCGCTGCGGGAGGCGGGCCTGGAGGCGGCGATCGCCGAGGTGACGGCCCGCGCCGGCCGCCTCACGGCAGAGGACGCCGTCACCCGCGAGACGTGCGTGATCCACCTCCTGCGTGAGGCGCTTCAGCGGGCCCCGGTCGCCTGCGAAGGGTTGCCCGTGCTCGCGGCCGAAGACGCCTCGTCACCCGCGCCTTCCACGAGCGGGGCCTCGTCGCCGACTTCGTCGACGTCGCCGCGCTCGCCGCCCGCTTCTCCCACCGCGACCTCGAACGGCTCGCCCTGCTGCACGACGACGACTTCTCGGCCTCCGAGCTGCTGGCGCGGCTGGAGTTCCTCGACACGGTGCCCGACGAGGCGTACGGGGTGGACGAGGAACGGATCGGGGAGATCCGGCGGTTCGCCCGCGGGTGGGTCGAGGACATCAAGGTGCGGCGGGTCGAGGACGGTGACGCCGACTACGACGATCCGGACATACCCGAGGTCGACTGAGCCCACGGGGTGAGCGCGGGGCGCTTGGCGGTGCGGCCGTCGCTGGACGAGCGTCCGAGCAGCCGGCGGCCGATCCACGGGCCGAGGAATGTCACGATCCACCTCAGCTCGGCCGCCGCCGTCCGCCAGCCGGCCGGCGGGGGCAGGGGCGGCAGCGGGCGCGTCCAGGAGTCGTCGGGCAGGCCGAGGGCGCACGCCACGGCGGCGGCGAAGCGGGCGTGGCCTTCCGGGCAGGCGTGCAGGCGGTCGGGGCTCCACATGCGGGCGTCCGTGAAGACCTCCATCGGGTACGTGTCCACCACCGTGACCCCGTGGCGGGCGGCGGCGGCGCGGATGCGGGTGTTGAGGTCGAGCACGCGCGGCGCGAGCGGACGGGCCAGCGGCATGATTCGCCCGATGTCAGGAAATGTCACACCGATCACGTGGGCGCCCGCGGCCGTCAGCGCCGCGTACATGTCCTCGATCGCCTCCGCCACCCGCGCGGCGTCGAAGCGGGGGCGGGTGAGGTCGTTCATCCCGGCCATGACCGTGGCCAGGTCGGGGCGCAGTCGCAGCGCGACGGACAGCTGCTCGTCCCTGATCTGGCGCGCCAGCGTCCCGCGGACCGCGAGGTTGGCGTAGAGCAGGCCGGGCTCGGCGACGGCGAGCCGCTCGGCGAGGCGGTCGGCCCAGCCGCGGTGACCGCCGGCGTCGTCGCCGTCGCCCAGGCCCTCCGTCTGGCTGTCGCCGAGCGCGACATACCGCGTGTAGGGGGTCATGGCGTCCTTCCTTCGGTACGGGCCGCGCGCTCGGTCAGCGTCCGCGCGGTCTGGAGGCACCAGTCGTGCGTCTCGCGCTCCAGCCGGCATCCCGCCAGGCAGGACAGGTAGGGGCCGACGTGCTCGCCCTCGCGCAGGAACGTCTCCTCGTCCAGGTCGCCGCGCAGGCGGGCGAGGATCTGCCGGAAGAGGTCGAGCTTGGCGGCCGCCTCCCGCGCCCGCTCGCGGAGCTGGGCGATCACGGGAGCGGGGTCGAGCCGGTCCACGGCGTGCACCTTCACCACCAGGTCGTCGCGGATGAGCAGGGGCTTCGCCGGGGCCGCCGCGAAGGCTGTCAGCTCGCCGAGCCCGGCCTCGGTGACCGTGAACACCCGCTTGTTGGGCCGTCCCTTCTGGACGACCTCCCGCCCCGTGATCAGGCCGTCGGCCTCCAGGCGGGTCAGCTCGGCGTAGAGCTGCTGGGGGGCGGCGTACCAGAAGTTCGAGACGCCGACATCGAAGATCTTGGTCAGCTGGTAGCCGCTGTATTCGCCGCCGAGCAGCGCCGCCAGCACCGCGTGCTTGAGAGCCATCGCCTAGCGATAGTCATCGATATGAGTAGTCATGGACATGACTATAGGGTGCTCGGGACAACCGGTCCAGGGTCAGTGGCGCCGCCTGACCTCGGGTGCTCGGTCGAGCGTCCGAGGCTAGAGGGTGGTCACCGAGCGGAGGACGAGGCCGGCGCCGAGGAGGACGACCATGGCGGCGGTGCCCGTCGGGGCCAGGGCCGAGACCCGGGCGGCCAGGCGCCGGCCGGTTGCGGCGCGGTGCTCCAGGCGGTCCACCAGCTTGACCAGGAGCAGGCCGGTGACGGTGAGGGTGGCGGCCATGCCGACGCCGTACGCGGTGACCAGCGCCACCCCGAACCACGTGCGGCCGAGGGCGATCGCGCCGAGCAGCACGATCAGCGCCGACGGGCTCGGCACGATCCCGCCCGCCACACCGAGCCCGATGAGTCCGGCCCGCTTGGTCGCGGCATGCCCGTGCCCGTGCCCGTGCCCGTGATCGGTGGCGCGGCGGGTGGTGAGCAGGAGCCGGAGGCCGATGACGGCGATCAGGACGCCGCCGGCCACCCCCAGCCAGGACAGGACGGACTCCCCGGCCAGCGCCGTGAACGCCGACAGGAGCAAGCCCACCACCAGCACTCCGGCCGTGTGGGTGGCCGTCACCGTCGCGCCCACCACCAGCGCGTCGCGCGGTCGTCCCCGCCGTCCGGCCAGATACGCGGCCATGACGGTCTTGCCGTGTCCCGGGATCAGCGCGTGGCCGGCGCCGAGCACCACCGCCAGGCCGACCGCCAGCAGGCCCAGTGGAGCCGTCAGCCGGTCCGAGCCGATCAGGCCGGTGAACGTCCGGTCCAGCGCGGCCAGCGCGTCGCCGACGGGGCCGCCGATCCCGACCCCGCCCCTCGCCGCTCCAGGGGAGACTCCGGTGCCGGAGAGGGTGAGGGTGGCGGTGCGCCGGTCGAGCGGGTCCGCCAGCAGGTCCTCCGGGTACGCCCGCAGCTCCCGGCTCACGCTGGTCGCGGGCACCGACGAGCTCAGGCGGACGCCCTCGCCGACGGCGGTGATCTCGCGCCACCCGATCCGCTCCTGCTCGAACCCGTCGGTGAACGCGACGGTCTCCGAGGCGCGGACCGCGGCGGCGAGCCGGCAGGTCAGGCGGCTGGTACGCAGACCGCCCTCGCCCGGCTCGTACGCGAAGGACGACTCCGTCACCCGCCACGGCACCGTACGGCCGTCCACGACGAGCCGCTGGGCGGCGGCCAGGGCGGCGCAGCGGCGGGCCGCGTACGTGCCGTTCACCTGGGTCTCGGCCTGCAGGGTGGGCACCTCGGCCAGGTCCACGACGGCGAGGTTGCGCACCTCTGACGGTGAGATCCGCAGCCCGTTGTAGTGGTTGACGGTGAACGTGCCGAGCGGGTGGGCCGCGGCGGTCGCCGGGACGGTCAGCGCCTGGGCCGCGCTCGGCAGGAAACCCGACGCGAGCAGCAGGCCCGCCGCGACGGGGAGGAGGAACCGTCTCATGAGTGCCTCGCGAGTGCTGGGAGGGCCGGGTCGAAGTCCGGGTCGATGCGGGTGGGGCGGCCGAGGGACCGCTCGATGCGGGCGCGGTGGTAGGCGATCAGCGCGTTGCGCCAGCCCGTCGCGGTGGCCTTCTTCGCGTACGGCAGAGCCTCGGCCGGCTTGCCCGCCTTGAACAGGGCCCAGGCGAGAGCGTCGGCGGCGACGAGGTTGGGGTTGCGGGCGTACTCGGCCCTGGCGTGTTCGACGGCGCGGACCGGGTCGCCGTGGTCGGCCTCGAACTCGGCCCACGTCAGGTCGTCGCGCACCCCCGCGGCCTCGAACAGCCGGCGCTGGGCCTTGAGGAGCGTCCAGTCGGCGTTCAGGCCCGCCTTGAGACGGGTCTCGCCCTGTTCGATGAGGTACTGGGGGAGCGGGAGCCGTTCGACGACGGTCTCGTAGAGGGCGAGCGCCTCGGGAAGGCGGCCGCTGAGGGCCGCGGCCCTGGCCTGGCCGGCGAGGGCGGGCCTGTAGGCCGGATATGCCCGCAGGGCCTCGGCGTACCGGTCGGCGGCCGTGGCCGGGTCGCCGGAGTGCAGGGCGAGCTCGCCCAGGTAGTGGCGGGTGTAGGCGAGGTCGGCGGGTGTCCAGGCGTCGGCGTGGGCGTACTCCAGGTAACGGCGTGCCTCGTCCGTGTCGCCGCGCAGCTCGGCCGCGTACGAGGCGCGGGAGAAGGCGGCGACGCCGGGGCGCAGCTCCGTCATCCGGTCCACGGCCCGCTGGGCTGCGGGCAGGTCGCCGAGCTGTAGTACGAGGGGTCGCCGGTGATCCGGGCCTGGTCCACGTACTGGATGCCGAGCTCGGCCCAGCCTCGGTGGTCGTTCGGCAGGCGTCTGAGCCGCTCCTGCGGCGTCTCACGGAACGGCGCGGCCGCCACGGGCGCGGGTGTGGGCGCGGCGACGAACGAAAGGACGGTGAAGGCCATCGCCCCGACGAGGGCGACTCCAACGGCGATCGCGAAGGCACGCATGTCCGAAGGGCTCCAGGTGGTGGATGGGGGTGGCCGGTCCGCGACGGGACGCACGGCCGGCCTGGCCCCCGTGGGG
>NZ_SMKQ01000180.1 GCF_004348995.1 Nonomuraea terrae | reverse complement strand
GGGGTGCTCGCGCAGGCCGACATACTGATCGCCACCGCGGCCACCGCGAGGAGCCGGGCGGGCCTCGACGAGGGATTCATGAGGTCTCCTTCGGTGTTCACCGGGAGCGCCGGTGCGTTCCCGAACCCCAGGAGACCCGCTGCGGCGTGATCGGGACCACCGGGTGGGCCGCCGTCCGAGCGGGGCGGATGGCCGTAACGAATATGCGGATAACCTCATAGACGCTCTGCACGTCGCCCGACACCATGAGGCCCTATGAGATCGAGGCTGCTGGCCGGGTCGCTCGCCTTGACCGCGGCCGCCGCCACCACGACCGGGTCGGTGCTGGCCGGCGAGCAACCATTCGCGGCCGGCGGCTGGGTGTTCATCTTCGTCTCCTGGGGCTTCTCCGGGCTGGGCTGGCTGCTCGCCGACCGGCGTCCTGAGCTGCGTTACGGCTGGCTGCTGCTGGTCACCGGGCTGTCCTTCGGCCTTGGCGCGCTCGGCGCCGGACTGCGCACGACCGACGCTCCGGCGCTGGTCACCAGCCTCCTCGCCGCCATGTACGGACCCTTCTACGGCCTGACCCTGATCTTCGTGCCGCTGTTGTTCCCCGACGGCCGGCTGCCGCCGGGGCGTCGGTGGCGGGTCGTGGCGTGGATCTCCGGTGTCGCGATCGCGATTCACTCCACCGGGTTCGTCATCGACATCAGCCAGTACCGGAATCCGGCGGGGAGGTCGGCTGCCTTGCTGGTCGTGTCCGCCTTGAGCGGGCTCGGCCAGATCGTCACGTGGATCATGGGCTTCATCGTGCTCGCCGGGCTCGTCAGCCGCTGGCGGCGGGCGAAGGGTGAGCGCGGTCAGTACGCGCTGATGGTCGCGGGCCACTGCGCGACCCTGGCGGGGATGGTCATCGCGGCCCTCTCGATCACCGGCGTGCTCGGGACCTCGATGTACGGGGCGGCCGCGATGACGGGGCTCCTGTTCGTGGTGGGGTCGTTGCCGGGCGCCATCGCGGTGGCGATCGTGCGGCATCGGCTGCTCGACATCCGCGTCGGCATCCGCGGATCACGCCTGCACATGGTCTTCGACGTGCGCCCGACCGTGGACGAGGTGCTGTCCGACCTCGGCACGGCGCTGGAGGAGGCCGCCGAGCCGGTGGAGCAGCTCGGCCGGCTGGCCGCCGCGGTGCGGTCGGGGCTGGAGGTCACGTGGGCGGCCGTGGCGCTGCCCGACGGCACGCGCGTGGTCGCCGGACGGCAGGACGGCCCGCCGGCGCTGGAGGTGCTGGTGGGCGGCGGCCCCGGCCGCATCGAGTGCGGGCCCAAGATCGCCGGCCCGCTGAACCGCGTCGACCGGCGCCTCCTGCACTCCCTGGCCGTGCCCGCCGGGCTGGCCATCCAGAACGCCGCCCTGGTCTCCCGCCTGGTCAACGCCCAGGAGGCCGAACGCCGCCGCATCGAGCGCAACATCCACGACGGCGTGCAGCAGCAGCTCGTCGCCCTCATCGCCGGCCTCGAACTCGCCAGGGCAACCGGCGGGGCCGACCCCGGCATGCTCGCCGACCTGCGCGAGCAGGCCCGCCAGACGCTCGCCGACCTGCGGGAGCTGGCGGCCGGCATCCACCCGTCGTCCCTCAGCCAGGGCGGTCTGGTGGACGCGGTGGAGGAGCGCTGCTCCCGCCTGCCCGTCCGCACGACGGTGACCACGTCGCCGTCACTGCGCACGAGGCGCTTCGCCGACCGCGTCGAGGGCGCGATGTACTTCACCGTGAGCGAGTCCGTCGCCAACGCCCTCAAACACGCCGAGGCGGCGCACATCGACGTCCGCCTCGCCCACCACGACGGCCGGCTGCAGGCCACGGTGAGCGACGACGGCAAGGGCTTCGACCCGGCGACGGTGGGCCGCAGGGGCCTTGCGACCCTCGCCGACCGGCTCGACGCGCTGGGCGGCGGGCTGACGGTGCACAGCGGAACAGGGAAGGGAACACGGGTGAACGCGTGGGTGCCGGTCGATGGGTGAGCGAATCCGTACGGTGGTGGCCGACGACCACTACCTGGTGCGCGAGGGCACCCGAAGGCTGCTGGAGATGTCCGGCGAGGTGACGGTCGTGGGCGCGGTGGGCGACGCCGACGAGCTGCTCGACGCCGTCCGCCGCCTCGGGCCCGACGTGGTGGTCACCGACATCCGGATGCCCGGAGGGGAGTGGCGGCAGGGCTTCGAGGGCATCGACGCCGCCCACCGCATCCGCTCCGCGCACCCGAAGGTCGGGGTGGTGGTGCTGTCGCAGTTCTCCGACGCGTTGTTCGCGTTCGAGCTGTTCAAGCACGGCACCGAGGGCTACGCCTACCTGCTGAAGGACCGGGTGGGCGACCTCGACGAGCTGCTGGGCGCGATCAGGGCGGTGGCCTCCGGCGGGTCGGTCATCGACCCGAAGGTCGTGGAAGGCCTGCTGGCCAGGCACGACGTGCGCGGCCAGCGTGACGCGCTGACGGCCCGCGAGCGGGACGTGCTGCGCGAGATGGCCCACGGGCTGTCCAACTCGGCCATTGCCCGCACCCTGCACCTGTCGGTCTCGTCGGTGGAGAAGAACGTCAACGCCATCTTCACCAAGCTCGGCCTGGAGAACAGCGGCGACGTGCACCGGCGCGTCGCCGCCGTCCTCGCCTACCTGGGGCCCGACACGTCCTGACGGGTCCGGTACGCCAGGCGGCGCAGCAGGATCTCCGCCGGGCCGCGGTGCCCGGCACGCCGCATGAACTCGGCGATCAGCAGCGAGACCAGCCACGTCGCCGCGCCCACCCCGGTCGCCGCCGCCAGGCCGAGGTCGTCCTCCAGCCAGAGCCCGTAGGGGGAGAAGACCAGGAGGAACGCGACGGACTGGAAGAGGTAGAAGCTCATCGAGCGCTGCCCGAGCGCCTCCACGGCCGTCCTGAACCGGCCGCGGACCGCCCGGATCGCCACCAGTGCGACGATCGTCGCCATGCCGATGCCGCCGGCGTAGCCGGTGAGCGGCTGCGCGAACGACGCCGTCCACAGCGCCGCCCCGGAGGGGTGCGTCCACCACCCGGCCTGGATGAGAGCGGCCGGGACGCTACCGGCCACGGACAGCGCCGTGGTGATCACTGCGGCGCGCACCAGGAAGGAACGGTGCCGCTCGGGCTCGTCGAGGTAGCCCCGCCGGCCCGCCCACATGCCGATCAGCACGCCCGGCACCACCATGAGGAGACCGACGGCCAGGGTGACCGGCCAGCTCGTGACGCGCCCGCTCAGCAACTCGCCGAAGCCGGCGCCGTCCGTGGCGATGCTGCCCTTGGCGAACGTCGGGATGCCCTGCGACAGCGGGAACCCCATCGCCCCGCCGACCATGATCGTCGCCGGTACCATGACGAGCCCCGCCGTCCACAGCAGCGCCCGGTCCGAGCGCCGCAACAGCCCCACGAGCAGGACGGCCGCCAGCCCGTACGTGGCCAGGATGTCGATCGGGATGAGCAGCACGACGTGGGCGAACCCGATGGCGACCAGCCACCAGCCCCGCCGGCGCAGCAGCTTGCGGGCGCTCACCCACTCGTCGCCGCGCGCCAGCCGCCGGTTCAGCAGCTGGACCAGCGAGTAGCCGAACAGGAAGGCGAACAGCGGCCGGGCGTGGTTGTTGACGAACACCATGTGGAAGAAGCTCGTGATCTCGTTCGCCAGGCCGGGCCCGCGGCCGACGTCGGTGACGAACAGCGGGGCGTGCGCGAACGCGATGGCCAGCAGCATCACGCCGCGAGCGAGGTCGGGGGCCGGCGCCCGCCCGGTGGGCGCGCCGGACGGGCCGGGCGCGCGGGTCGGTGCAGGGGTTGAGGTGTTCACGGTGGTCTCCTCCGGGTCAGGGCGGGCAGTGTCGTCAGCCGCCGCCTCCGTGCGTGTGCGCCCCCGTGGCCGCCTCCACGGTCTTGCGCAGCGCCGTGGCGATCGGCTCGACGGGCATGGACAGGTGGTGGATCCGGTCTTCGCGCAGCCGCGACTCCCCCCGCGAGGGCATGACCGTCTTGAGCCCGGCGGAGGCGGACAGCGCCGCCAGCACGCGGACGCCGCCGTCCACCCGGGCCACGGGCCGGCCGCTGCGCAGCGCCCTGCCCACCCGTTCGGTGAGCCGGCGCGACACGTACGGCTTGCGCGGCGTGATGTGCTCGATCGGGAACAGCAGGATCCGGCGGCGCTCCACCCGGATCAGCCGGGCGGCCGCCAGGTCGTCGCGCACCAGGCGGAACGCCTGGGCGTGCTCCTTGCTGATCCATCGCCCCCAGGACCGCGGCCGCGAGGCGTTGATGTCCTTCCAGAGGGCCGCGTGCAGGGAGCCCTCGCGGGCCTTGGGCGGGCTGACCGCCCGCGCCTTGCCCGCGTCGTCGGCCAGATGGCCGGCCAGCAGCAGCTCGGCCAGGGCCGCGGCGCGCAGCAGGTATCCGAGTCGGCCGCGGTTGACCAGCTTCTGCTTGCGCAGGTCGAAGGCCAGCAGGAAGGCCGATCGGGTCAGCGGCTCATCCTGGTGCACCAGCGTCTGCATCGTCTGCTCCCTCCTCGTGCTCGTCGTCCTGCGGGGTCTTGCGAGGGCGTCCGCGGGGTCGCATCCCCCCGACGTTGTCGGGCAGGCGCCCGGCCTCGGACAGGGCCCTGCGCAGCAGGAACTCGATCTGGGAGTTCGTACTGCGCAGCTCGTCGGACGCCCATCTGGCCAGCGCGTCGTGGACCACCGGGTCGAGCCGCAGGAGGATCTTCTTGCGCTCCACGGTGCTTACTGGTAAAGCGTGCCGGTGTTGACCACGGGCTGGGTGTCGCGGTCGCCCACCAGCACGACGAGCAGGTTGCTGACCATGGCGGCCTTGCGTTCCTCGTCGAGCTCGACCACGTCGTGCTCGGCGAGCTTGGCCAGGGCCATCTCGACCATGCCGACCGCGCCCTCGACGATCCGCTGGCGGGCCGCCACGACCGCGCCGGCCTGCTGGCGGCGGAGCATCGCGTGGGCGATCTCCGGCGCGTACGCCAGATGGACGATGCGCGACTCGATGATCTTCACGCCCGCCGCGGCCACCCGGGCCGCGATCTCGGTCGACAGCTGCTCGTTGATCTCGTCGGCGTTGTCCCGCAGCGACAGCCGGGGGTCACCGTGGGAGTCGTACGGGTAGCTGCCCGCGATGTGGCGCACGGCCGTCTCCGCCTGGATCGCCACGAACTCCACGAAGTCGTCGACCTCGAAGACCGCCTGCGCGGTGTCCCGCACCTGCCAGACGACCACGGTCGCGATCTGGATGGGGTTGCCGTCGGCGTCGTTGACCTTCGTCACGTCCGTCTCGTGGTTGCGGATCCTCGTGGACACCCGGCGGCGCAACGTGATCGGGTTGACCCACTGGAAGCCGGGGGTGCGCAGGGTGCCGACGTAGCGGCCGAGCAGCTGCACGACCCGCGCCTCGCCGGGCGCGACCGCGGTCAGCCCGAAGCTCAGGACCAGCCCGGCGAGGATCGCCAGGCTGGTCAGCGCGACCAGCCACAAGCCGCCCTGGCCCCGGGCGAGCATGACGATCCCCATGATGAGCAGCGCGATCCCGGCCAGGACCAGCACCAGCGAGATCCCCAGCATCGCGAACCCGTTGGCGGCCCGCACCGGCCGCTCCTCGATGCGCGGCGCGGGCATGTCGACGACCGCCGCTTCGATCGCGACACCGCTCGACGTCTCCGTCATCGCCTCTCCCCTTCCCTATGACTTCACCTTGCTAGCAAAGTGATATCACTTTTTCGCACACGGGGAAACCCGCGGTCGCAGTCGGTAAGCCCATTGAGTCGCTCCCGCCACCTCTCCGGCGGAACCCATCGGCGCCGTCCGGCGCAGGGGTGGCATGCGGACGTTCATCACGCGAACCCTGGCGGTCCTGCTGCTTTCCGCGCCGGCGGCTCCCGCGAGTGCCGTGAGGGTGATGGCGCTGACCCATCTCGATCCGGTGCCCGCGTACTTCACGGGACGAGCCACACCATCGGCTTCCGGGTGCTGGAGAACGGCCGGCAGGCGGATCTCGGCAAGGTCGGCCTACCGCGTCCATGCCTCCCAAGGCTTCATGGCCCCGTACGCGCTCGGCACCCTGACCGTCCCGGGGACCTTCGAGGCCGATCGGCTGCCCCCGCACGTGCGGGCGTCGGACGGCCGGCACGTGCCGGATCGCTGGTATTCAGACCGCCCTGGTTCACCGCCGCCGGAGGCGGCAGGGCCCGGATCGACACGGACGTGATGCGCCGCCGAGTCAGGGGAGGGTGGCGGCGAGGCCGTCGAGGAGGGCGCGCAGGCCGTACTCGAAGGTGTGCTCCGGGGTGGCGTTGTAGTCGTCCGACGACGTGCCGAGGCGGGCGCGCAGGCGCGGGAAGTCGCCGGCGATCTCGCGCGCCCTGGCCATGGTGGCGCCGATCAGCGCCTCGGGATCCTTGCCGGTACGGCTCAGCCGCTTGGTGAGCGAGTCGAGCGCCGACATGCCGAGCACGTTGCCCAGCACGTACGTGAAGACGGCCGCCGACGCCAGATCGGCCGCCGCGCCCCGGAAGCCCGCGCCCTCGAAGACCGCGAGGCTGTGGTCGTCGTGCCGCGCCTTGGCGGGGCCGTAGAACAGGTGGGACCCGAACGCCTGCACCAGCCACGGGTGCCGGGCCAGCATGGCGTGCAGGCTGCCGGCCATCCGCGTCGCCGCCGTCCGCCAGTCGACGGCGTCGAGGTCGGGCAGCTCGACCTCGTCCCAGACCTGGTCGCCGGCCAGCAGGATGAGGTCGTCCTTGTTCTTGACGTGCCAGTAGACCGCCGTCGCGACCGTGCCGAGCCGCTTGCCGAGGTCGCGCATGTTGAGGCCGTCGAGGCCCTCCTCGTCGAGCAGCTCGACGGCGGTCCTGACGATCTGGTCGCGGCTCAGCGTGTCACGCGGCATGCCCGAACGATAGGGCATCGACCCGCAGTTGCACAAAGTTCAGGAATGTCTCTTGCACTTAGTTCAAGTCTCGGGCTACCTTCCTCTTGTACTTAGTTCAAGCGCCGGCGGTGGCCGGCACGAAGGAGCCCCCATGAACGTCGTCGTCGCCGTGACGCAGGTCCTCGTCGCCCTGGCATTCGTCAGCATCCCGCTCGTCCGCCACCGCTACGGAGCCGCCGCCACCGCCGGCGCCCACGCCGAGCTGGACCGCCAGGGCGTGCGCGGCTCCGTGCTCGCCGAGAACGGGATGAGGTTCGACGCCGGCGGGCACGAGACGTGGGCCCCCGGGGGCATCGCCGCCGTGATGGTCGCGGCGGCCGTGCTGAACGTCACCGCCGTCTCCTGGGCCGGCACGGTGACGTGGATCGTGCAGTCGCTCGTCCTGGTCGTCAACTGCCTCGTCGTCTACAGCCAGGTCACCGCGGTCTCGTCCGTACGGTCGGCCTTCGCCCGCAAGGGCGACCCGACGCTGGCCCGCATCGACGTGGTGGCCCTGCTGAAGGCGGCCGAGTCCGGCTTCCCGTCCTGGACGTGGAAGCTGGCGAACGCCCGCCACGTCGTGGTGTTCGGCGCCTCACTCCTCGCCCTCGCCCTCACCGCCGCGGCCTGAAGGGCGGACGCCATGACCGGCCTGATCGCCGCACTGCAACTGCTGCTCGCCACGACCTTCCTCGTCCTTCCGGTCACGGTCTGGTTCACCGGAGAGGCCGCACAGCGGGCCGCCGAGGCGGAGGTGGCCCGCCAGGGCCACGCGCCCGGCGTCCTCGCCCGTCACGGCATCCGCTTCGCCGAGCGGGCCTGGGAGTTCGGGCTGGCCCTCGCCATCGGCGCGGTCCTGGCCACGCTGGGCGCGCTCAACCTCGCCGGGGACGAGACCGGCCGCCTGCTGTCATGGGTCGTCACGCCGCTCGTCCTCGCCGGCGCCGGCTTCGTCACCACGAGCCAGGTGTTCGCGACCCGCTACACCGAGGCCGCCCTCGCGAAGTCAGGCGACCCGGCCGCGCGGGCCCTCGACGCCCGGCGGGTGATCGCCGCCGCGAGCTCTGGCTTCCCCTCCTGGCTGCGGCCCCTGGTGGTGGTGCGGTTCGTCCTCACCACCGCGGGCTCGCTCCTGGTGATCGTCCTGCTCGCGGCGGACGCGTACGTCAGCTGAGCCGCCACGTCACGGGCGTACACGCACCACCCGGTCCGCGGCCTCCCGCTCCCATCGGGGAGAGCCGCGGACGCCGCGTTCCAGCGCCCGCGCGACCTTGCGCCGTGTCAGTCGAAGACGGCCGGAGGCGGGACGGGGGCGAGGACGGGGTCGCCGTCCCTGATCGGGGCCGCGCCCGCGATGAAGTGGGTCAGCGCCTCGCCGTGCACGCAGCGCGCCTGCGTCAGCCCGCCCGCCGCCCGCCGCGTGAGCAGGTCGACCGGCAGCTCCGTACGGGAGGCCGCCACGATGAGGTTGCCGAAGCGCCGCCCCCGCATGACCCCCGGCTCGGCCAGCAGCGCCACATGGCCGAACGTGCCCGTCACCGTGGCCAGCAGCCGTTTGGCGAAGGCCAGACCCTTGCCGTCGGCCATGTTGATCAGCAGCGTCCCGCCGGGACGCAGGACGCGCGCCAGATCGCCCATGTACTCGGCCGTCGCCAGCTCCACCGGCATCGTCGCCCCGACGAACGCGTCGAGCACCATCAGGTCGGCCGTGGCGTCCCAGACCTTGGCGGTACCCTCGCGCCCGCCCGCGACGATGACCTTGAGCTTGGGCACCGAACGCAGGCCGAGCTGCTCGCGTACGAGGTTGACCAGCAGGCCGTCGGGCTCGATGACGATGTGGCGTGACCCGGGCCGGGTGGCCGAGACGTAACGGGGGATCGTGCAGGCGCCGCCGCCGACGTGGACACAGCTCAGCGGACCCTCGGAGAGGAGGTCGATCACGTCCGCCATAAGCCGTACATACTCAAATTCCAGAAATGTCGGGTCTTGTAGGTCTACGTACGACTGAGGTACGCCATCCTTGGACAACATCCAGCCGTCCTGCCTGTCCAGGTCCCGGAGAAGCTCGACCTCGCCGAACGTCACCGGATACAGGCCGGGCATCGGTTCCCGCTGTCCACGTACCACGTCAGATCCCTCCCTGGGAGAACCGTATGCGACGACGAAGGCTGATTGTGCTCGTCATCGCGCTTGTCGCGATAGTCGGGGCCGGTGCTTTCGCCGTCGCGTCCGCCAACCGGGTCAAGGGCGGCGCCGAGCAGACGGCCGAGGAGTACTTCGACGCCTGGCGCCGGGGCGACGTGATGGCCATGGTCAGGCTGGTGGACCAGCCGCCGTCCGACTTCGCCGAGCGGCACCGCGCGCTGAGTGAGGACCTGCACGTCGAGTCGCTCCGGCTCACTCCCGGCAGTCCGCGTGAGACCGGGGACGAGAGCGCCGAGGTGCCGTTCGCGGGGGTGCGCGAGCTCGCCGAGCTGGGGCCCTGGCCGTTCGACGGCGTCCTGCGGCTGGGCGTGCGCGACCGCGCCCGGAAGGTCCTGTGGACGCCCGAGACGCTGCACCCGCTGCTCAAGGACGGCGGCACGCTGGAGCTGACGGAGATCGACGCCTCGGCGGCCGAGCTCGTCACCAGCGAGGGCGAGAAGATCCCCAACGACAGCTACGCCGAGGCCTACCTCGAACCGCTCAGGCCCGAGTTCGCCGAGGCCAACCACGGGTGGGCGCTGGTGTCGAAGGTGCCGGGGCAGCCCGACCGGCAGCTGATCACCCGCCGGCCGGAGGCGAACGTCGAGCGCACCACCCTGTCGCGCCCGGTGCAGGCCGCGGCGGCCCGCGCGCTGGACGCCGTGGACGACTCCGCGATCGTCGTCATCCGGCCGAGCACCGGCGAGATCCTGGCGCTCGCCGACCGTCTGCGCGACAACTACAGCGCCGTGCGCGACGTGTTCCCGCCCGGCTCCGTGTTCAAGACGATCACCGCGGCGGCGCTGCTCAAGACCGGTCTCGACCCGGCGGCGCAGGTCGGCTGCCCGGGTGCGTACACGATCCCGTTCCACCGCTCCTTCACCAACGACGGCGAGGTGGACCGCGGGGTCGTGACGTTCACCGACGCCTTCGCCCACTCCTGCAACACCACGTTCGTCGAGCAGGCCACGACGCGGCTCACCGGCGAGGAGCTGAGCAGGACGGCGGACGAATGGGGGTTCGGCCGGTCGGTCGCGACCGGCATCGGCGGCACCTGCGGCGCTGTTCCGGCCGCCGCCGACCTCGACGTGCTCGCCGCCGACGCGATCGGCCAGGGCGAGGTCGTGGCGAGCCCGCTGTGCATGGCCGCGCTGGCCGCCGCCGTGGAGAGCGGCGTCTGGCGCTCGCCCCGGCTGCTGTCGGAGGAGCAGGTACGCCGCGTCGACGGCGTGCCGGGCGAGGACGCCCCGATGGACGCCGGCATCGTGGCCGCGCTCCGGGACATGATGCGGGCCGTGGTCGACCACGGCACGGCCAGTGACGCCGGGCTTCCCCCCGACGTGTCGGGCAAGACGGGCACGGCCGAGGTCGAGGGGGAGACCTCGCACGCCTGGTTCATCGGCTTCCGCGAGGACCTGGCCTTCTGCGTGTTCGTCCGGCACGGCGGATCGGGACGGGCCGCGGCCGCGCCGATCGCCGCCCGTTTCCTGAACGGCGTGTGATCTCGGTCTCGGCGAAGCGGCGGAAACCGTAACCTACGGTACCGTAGGTTTCTATGACGACCATCACCGTGAAGCCGAGGCTGCGTGGCTGGTTGCATGCCGGGGCGCTGCCCGTGACGCTGGTCGCGGGCTTCGTGCTCGTGGCGCTCGGCCCCACTGTGCAGGCCCGCCTGGCCAGTGCCGTCTACGCGATCACGTCGGCCCTGCTGTTCGGCATCTCCGCGACCTACCACCGCGGCACGCTCGGCCCCCGGCTGGCCGAGTTCCTGCGCAGGATCGACCACGCGAACATCTACCTGATCATCGCGGGCACGTACACGCCGTTCGCGCTGCTGGCCCTGGAGGGGGTCGCGCGGGTGGCGGTGCTGTCGGTTATCTGGGGCGGGGCCCTGGCCGGGGTGCTGTTCCGGATGCTCTGGATGGGCGCGCCGCGCTGGCTCTACACCGTGCTCTACCTGGCGCTGGGCTGGGCGGCGATCTTCGTCATGCCGCAGCTGCTGGACGGCGCGGGCGTGGCCGCGGTGGTCCTGGTGGCCGTCGGAGGCGTGTTCTACTCGGCCGGCGCCGTCGTGTACGGCCTGCGCCGGCCCGACCCCTCACCCCGCTGGTTCGGCTTCCACGAGATCTTCCACGCCTTCACCATCGCCGCCTACCTCGTGCAGTACATCGCGGTGTCGATCGTGGTCTACTCGCACGGATGACGCCGGCGTCCGGACGTCCAGATCGCTGATATTTGACCCCGTACTGGGCTCTTTTCGGGTGCATCCCGGAAAAGCAGACCAGCATGGTAGATGTCTCTCGGTCGTGGTGGCTGCTGCTGCTCCGCGGTCTCGCGGCCGTCGTCTTCGGCTTCCTCGCGCTGCTCTGGCCCGGGATCACCGTGCTCGCCCTGGTGGCCTTCTTTGGCGCGTACGCCCTGGTCAGCGGGATCTTCGCGCTGTTCGCCGGCTTCCGGCACGCGACGCGATCGAGGGCCTGGCTCATCGTCACCGGCGTCATCGGGATCCTGGCCGGCATCGTGGCATTGGTCTGGCCGGGCATCACCTCCCTCGCCCTGCTCTACGTCGTGGCCGTCTGGGCCGTCTTCAGCGGCGTGGCGGAGATCGCGGCCGGGATCCACCTGCGCAAGGTCATCCACAACGAGTGGGCGTTCATCGTGGCCGGCGCCCTGTCGGTGCTCGTCGGCGTCCTGCTGATCATCTGGCCCGGCGCGGGCCTGGTCAGCCTCGCCTGGCTCGTCGGCGTCTTCGCGATCCTCTACGGCATCGCCATGATCGCCCTGGCATTGCGGGTGAAGAACTTCTCCAACAGGGTAGATGTCCCATAAATTTTACGTATATACCTGTATTCCACCGTAGGAATGCCGTGGAGGCGCCATGGACGTACACGCCCGCCTTGCCCGCCACCTCCTCGTCGACGGATACCGCCTCGTGCTGGACCTGGAGCTCAGCCGCGGTTCCTGGCTGGTCGACGCCCGCGACGGCCGCCGCTACCTCGACTTCTACACGTTCTTCGCCTCCGCGCCGCTCGGCGTGAACCCGCCCTTCGACCCCGACTTCGTCCGCCTGCTCGGCCAGGTCGCGCGCAACAAGCCGGCCAACCCCGACATCTACACCGAGCACCTGGCCGACTTCGTCGACACCTTCGTCCGCGTGCTGGGCGACCCCGACCTTCCCCACCTGTTCTTCGTCGAGGGCGGCGCCCTGGCCGTCGAGAACGCGCTCAAGACCGCGTTCGACTGGAAGAGCCGCCGCAACGAGGCCGCCGGCAGGTCACGCGACCTCGGCACCAAGGTCATGCACCTGACCAGGGCCTTCCACGGCCGCAGCGGCTACACCCTCAGCCTGACCAACACCGAGCCGGCCAAGACCGACCGCTTCCCCCGCTTCGACTGGCCGCGCATCGACGTGCCCGCCATCCACCTCGGTGACGTCGAGACCGCCGAGGAACGCGCGCTCGCCCAGGCCCGCGAGGCTTTCGAACGCCACCCGCACGACATCGCCTGCTTCATCGCCGAGCCCATCCAGGGAGAGGGCGGCGACAACCACATGCGGCCCGAGTTCCTGCGCGCCATGCAGGACCTGTGCCACGAGTACGATGCCCTGTTCGTCCTCGACGAGGTGCAGACCGGCGGCGGGACGACCGGGACGCCGTGGGCGTACCAGCAGCTGGGCCTCGCCCCCGACGTGGTGGCGTTCGCCAAGAAGGTCCAGGTCGGCGGGATCATGGCGGGCCGCCGGGTGGACGAGGTGCCCGACAACGTGTTCCAGCAGAGCGGGCGGATCAACTCGACGTGGGGCGGCGGCCTGGTCGACATGGTGCGCAGCCGCGGCATCCTGGAGATCGTCGAACGCGACGGCCTCATCGAACGGGCCGGCACGGTCGGCGCCATGCTCCTCGAACGCCTCACCAAACTGGAGGCCGGGCACCCCGAGACCCTGTCGAACGTCCGCGGCCGCGGCCTGATGTGCGCGTTCGACCTGCCCGACCAGGCCGCCCGCGACGCGCTGGTGACCCGGCTCAGGGAGCAGCACGGGGTCCTGGTGCTGCCCTGCGGGCCCCGCTCCGTACGGCTGCGCCCGGCGCTGAACATCGCGGAGGCCGACGTCGAGCACGGCCTGGCAGCCGTGGACGCCGCCCTTTCTACTGGGTGACGCTGGTGGCGGTGCGCCGGGGCCCGGCGTAGCGCCACAGGAAGTTGAGCAGGACACTGACGCGGTTACGCCCGCCCAGCAGGTACGCGACGTGGATGAAGATCCACGCCAGCCAGGCGGGCAGCCCGCGCATCGTCGTCCCGTTGGGCAGCTGCAGCACGGCCTCCGCCTTGCCCACGGTCGCCATGATCCCCGGATCACGGTACGAGAACGACCGCACCGGCAGCCCCTTCGAGGCCGCGATGATCTGCTTGCCCACGTGCTTGCCCATCTGGATCGCCGGCTGGGCGAGCTGGGGCAGCGGGCTGGGCGGCCCGGACAGGTCGCCGGCCACGAAGATCTCGGGATGCTCGGGGACGTTCAGCGCCTCCGTGAGCGTCACCCTGCCGCCCTTGCCCTGCGGCAGCCCCCAGGAGCCCACCTCGGGGGGCGCGGTGACACCCAGCGCCCACACGGTCACGTCGCTCGGCAGCCGCGTGCCGTCCTCCAGCACCACCGCGTCCGGCTCGACGGAGGCCACCGTGGAGCCCAGCCGCAGGTTCACGCCCCGCTTGCGCAGCGCCTTGGCCGCCGCGTCCCGCAACCGCGGCTTGTACGGCGCCAGCACGAAGTCGAACCGCTCCACCAGCGTCACGCTGGTCTGCGCGGGACGCACCTCGGGATGGGTGAGCGGCAGCGTGCGCCGGCGCAGCTCCGCCAGCGTGCCGGCCATCTCGACGCCGGTCGCCCCGGCGCCCACCACCACGACGTGCATGCTCTTGCGCCGGCCCGTCGCGGTGTCCTCCAGGTAGTGCTGCAGCCGCCGCCGCAGCCCCGCGGCGTCGCCGAGCGAGTAGATCGGCAGCGCGTTCTCCCGCGAGCCCGGCACGTTGAGCCAGTTGGTCGTGACGCCCGTGGCCAGCACCAGGTAGTCGTAGTCGAGGCCGGTGCCGTCCTCGAACTCCACCCGCCGCTCGTCCGGCAGCACCTTGCTCAGCGCGGCCCGGCGCGCCCGCACGTTCGGCCACTTGGCGGTGTATGTCCTGACCGGGTACGACACGTCGCTCGTGCCCAGCCCGGCCGTGGCGACCTGGTAGAGCAGCGGCTGGAAGGTCGCGTACGGATTGCGGTCGACCAGCGTCACGAGGGCGCCGCCCTTGGCCAGCTCGCGAGTGGCGGCTAGCCCGGCGAAACCCGCGCCCACGACGACGACCCGCGCTCTTTGCACCATGCCAAGTCACTCCCCTTGAACGACGTCAAGGATGCCTCTGGCACTCTCAGCATCTCTTAAACCCCTATGCCGGGAACCACCCGGAAAGTCCCAGGTCCACGCGACGGCTCAGGAGGTCCGGTTCAGGATGACACCCGTCACTCCTGGCGGGAGCGCCACAGGCCGATGGCGCGGACGCGCGAGTCGACCCCCAGCTTGGCGTAGATGCGGTTGACGTGGTTCTTCACGGTCTTCTCGCTGAGGAACAGTCGCTGCGCGATCTCGCCGTTGGACTGCCCCGTGGCGATCAGGTCCATGACCTCTGCTTCACGCTTGCTCAGAGACGTGAACACGCTGTCGAACGCGGCGTCTTCGACTCTCATCCGGCCTCCGGGTGGCGCGCAGTCGGTCAGATCGCCGATGCCCCCGTGCTTCCGGCGTTAGCGGTAGACAGTGAGCATAACCCGCAATGTCGCGATTTGGGGCGGTTGTCGGGAAAAACGACAACGGCCGGTCCCAAAGGAACCGGCCGTTGCCCGTGGGGTGAGTGAAGGGACTTGAACCCTCGACATCCAGGACCACAACCTGGCGCTCTGCCAACTGAGCTACACCCACCGCGGCCACCACCTGAGTGGTGGCGACAGGAAAAGTGTAGCGGGGTTCGGGAGCTTTTACGCCACACCTTTAGCCCGTGACGCGCTCGGCGAGTGCTCTGGCGGTCGCCGAATCGGGCCCGGGCTGGCCCACGAAGATGGCCGCGCGGTAGTAGCGGAGCTCCCTGATCGACTCCGTGATGTCGGCCAAAGCCCTGTGTCCGCCTTGCTTCTCGGGCGCGGCGAAGTAGACACGGGGGTACCATCGGCGAACCAGTTCCTTGATCGACGAGACGTCGATCATCCGGTAGTGCAAATACGCATCCACCCCGGGCATGTCGCGCGCGATGAACGTGCGGTCGGTGCCGATCGAGTTGCCGCACAGCGGCGCCTTCTTCGGCTCGGGGATGTGGCGGCGGATGTAGTCGAGCACGAGCGACTCGGCCTCCGCCAGAGTCACCCCGCCCGCCAGCTCGGGCAGCAGCCCGGAGGCGGTGTGCATCTCGCGTACGACCTGCGACATCTGCTCCAGCGACTCGGGCGGTGGCTTGATGACCACGTCGACGCCTTCGTCCAGCTGATTCAGCTCGCTGTCGGTGATGACGCATGCCACCTCGACGAGCGCGTCGCGACCCAGGTCGAGCCCGGTCATCTCGCAGTCGATCCAGACCAGCAAGTCACTCATTCGATCTCCTCGCCCAGCGGCTCGGAGCACTCCAATCCGCCCGCTTGTCATCCACCAGCCTAGTGCCACGCGTCAGGCCGGCTCGAGCGAGCCGAGAACCTGGCTCACCACATCCGTGCCGAGATTGTCGGGAACGGAGACGTACAGCATGGCCGGGCTCTGCCCCTCGCCGCGGTCCATCAGCACGATCGCGCCGTTCTCCTTCTTCCACGCGTAGCCGTTCTCTTCGGAGATCTTGCTGAAGTCGAGCTCGAACCGGAGCACCCACGCGTCCCTGTCGCCGATCTTCATCGCCTTGTCCTCGACGATCCGGCTCTCGTGGGCGAGCGTGTAGAACCGGCTGGAGAAGTCGACGTAGACCGCCTTGGCGGTGTCGCCCATCCCCGAGACGCCCGAGTAGGGATAGAGCTCGTGGAGCGGGCCGGTGTAGACGTTGCCGATCCAGTCGTGGTCCCGGCCGTCGTAGTTCTGCTGCGCGGTGGCCTGCGCCGCGGCCGTCCACAGCTGCCTGCTCGGGTCACCGCTGTTGACCGACGCGTACGGCGGCACCGTCCAGCCGTCGGGCACCTCGAACGACAGGCCGCTGCGCGGATCGGTGATCTGGTCGCCCGACGGCTGGGGGAACGCGCCGGCGTCCTCGCTGGGCGGCAGGGACGGCGGCTCCTGGGAGGGCGGGATGTACCTGTCGCTCGGCGCCGGGGGCTCGGGGGACGCGCTCTGCGTGACGGGCCGGTTGACGAAGACCACCGCCACCACGATCAGCGTCAGCACCACCAGCGCCGACAGGCCGCCGAACACCCACGGCAGCGGGCTGCGCTGCTTGGGCGGCGGGCCGCCCCACTGCGGCTGGGCCGGCGCCGGGTGACCGTAGGCGGACTGGCCGTGGGTCGGCCGGCCGTACTGGAGGGTGGGGTTCGCGGGCGTCGCGGACCAGCCGGGATCGGACTGCGGCTGCGGTTGCGGCTGCGGTCCGGAGGGCGGCTGCTCCTCTGGTGCCCCCTGCTGGTGGGCGTGGATGGCATCCGTCCACTGTTTACCGTCCCACCAGCGGAGGTGGGGCTCTCCGTAGGGGTCCGGATACCATCCCGCGGGGGTCTGCGTGGTCATGTTCGCCAGGTTAATAAGAACCGCTTTGATATGCATTGCTGCTTCAGCACTTGTACCTGAAGCTTGCCCTACCGGTGCGTACGGGGCCGGGCGTGACGATCCGCAGCGTGGCCGTGGCCCTGACATCGCTCTCGCCGCGCAGCGTCCACCGTAGCGGCAGGGTGTAGGAGGTCTGGCCGGAACGCGTGCGTAACGTTCCCCTGACGACGTCCTCGTCCAGGTTCTTGCGCCATTCGTAGGTGATCTCGCCTGGGGCGCCGTTGGTGACGACCGTGCCGGTGATGACGACGGCGCTGTCGCAGCCCTGCGTCCTCTTCGGCGCCACCACGTCGACCGAGCTGACCGCGAGCTCCGGCGCGTCGCCCATCCGGAGCCAGGCCAGGACCGCACCTACGATGATCACCGCGAACCCGGCCGTGGACAGGATCGTCCGCCGGCGCCGGGCCCGCGAACGCCTGGCCGCCCGCCCGGCGCGTTGCAGGGTGACCGCGTCGCCGCCGGACCGCCAGATCCGCTGCGCCGCCGTCTCCCCGCCCTGCTCCTGCGCCCCGACCCCTGGCCCGAACCGCGCCGGGCCGGGGGTCTCGCCGGTGCTCGGGGCGGTGGTCGGGGCGAACCGCGCCGGCCCGGTCGTCCCTTCGGGAACGTGCAGCAGGGTGACGATGTCCCCCTCATCAACCCCGTACGTCCCTTCGGGCACGTGGCGCAAGGTGACGATGTCCCCTTCGTCGGCCATCCCGTACGGCGAGGTCGCGTGCGGGGGTGCCTGCGCGAAGGCGGACCGGTCGCGGGCCGCCCGTGACAGCGTGTCCCTGCCGATCCGGCCGCCGGGCAGCACGCCGCGCCCGTCGATGAGCACGTCGCGGGCGGCGGCCAGGCCATGGCCGCCGGCGGTGGCGGCCGCGCGTTCGAACAGCTCGGCCACCGCAGACGCCCCGAAGGACGCGGCCAGCACACGGGCCAGCGCCGCCCACCCCGCCACGTCATGCCCAGGCGCCGAGGCCCGGTCACGCACGGCGTCGGCCAGCCCCCGTTCCGACAGCAGAGCGGCCCCCTCGGCGGTGATCACGACCGTACGCGGATGCACCGAGCCGTGCGTGACCCCCGCGGCGTGCAGCGTGAGCAGCGTCTGAGCCGTCTCCACCAGCACGCACGCCGCCCCACCCGCCTCCACGCCGCCGACGGCCGGGTTCGCTCGCCGCGCGGTGGTGGTGAGGAGGTCGGACAGGGTGGGCGTGACCGCCTGGGCGGTGAGCAGCCAGACCTGGTCGCCCGCCGCGACCACGTCGGCCACCGGGACCAGGCCGGTCAGGCCGCCGAGCACGAGCCGCTGGTCGATCATGACGGCTCGCACCACGCGGTCGCGCACGCCGGGCAGGCCGATGACCGCCCGGTCGAACAGCAGCGCGCCCGCCCGGCGTCCGTCGGGTGAGATGGCGTCGATCCAGTGTCCGAGCTCGGTCAGCCAGGTGTGCTGGGTGAGCCGGAATCCGGCGATGCCGGGTCCAGTGTTGTCCATCGCCGTCGCCCCCGGCGCGTCTAACGCGTCCTTCTGTGGCGACCGGCCATGCGTCGCCTCACCGCAAGTGTGGCCGGTATCGCGCCGGACGTCACGAGGCCCAGCGCCACGAGTGCTGCCGTGGGGGCGGACGTCAGGGTCGGCTCTTCCCCGGGCCCGTCGTCGTCGGTGTCTCCGTCTCTCGGGCCGCCGTCTGTGGGGTCCGTGTCTGTGGGGTCTGGGTCTGGGGACTCGCCGTCGCCGGGTGTTCCGGTGGGGGAGGGATCGCCGTCATCGGTGGGGACGGGTG
>NZ_SMKQ01000017.1 GCF_004348995.1 Nonomuraea terrae | reverse complement strand
GTTCCGCCCACGCCCCCGCCCCGAACGCCGCCACCCGGGCACCCTCCGCGGGCCCTTTGCCGTCGGCGGCGGCCCGGACGACCACCCCGGCGGCGTCGTAGCCCAGCACGGTGCCCACCGGCAGCCGGTCCATCATCCGCGGCTCGCTGAAGTTCACCGCCACGTGATGCGCCTCGACCACCGCCTGCCCCGGCCCGGGCTCGGGCTCACCCACCTCCACCAGCCGCGCCGCCCCCACGGGTTCCGGCGCCTGCGCGACGGGTCGCTCCGTTCCTGCGGTGATCACCCATGCGTGCACAAGCCCGCGCCTTCCCATCATACGGACCATCGGTCCGGTTTTATGGCGGGATACTATGGGGACCGGTGGTCCGGTTGCAAGGGGGTGGGCGTGCGGGCTGACGCGGTGCGTAATCGGGAGGCGATCCTGCGCGCGACCGAGGAGTTGCTGGAGGCGCACGGGGCCGAGCACGTGTCGCTCGATCGGGTCGCGGCGGCGGCCGGGGTGGGGAAGGGAACGGTGTTCCGGCGGTTCGGGAGCCGGACGGGGTTGTTCCAGGAGTTGCTGGCCGAGCGGGCGGCCGCGCTGGGGAAGGCCGTCCAGGCGGCGGGGTCGCCGCTGGGGCCTGGCGCGCCACCCCTGGACAGGCTGCTCGCCTTCGTCGACGAGCTCGCCGAGCTGGCCGAACGCAACCTCGCGCTCTTCGCCGCCCACGAACGCGCGTGCGCCGAGGACAAGTATCGCGATCCGACCTATCTCCGCTGGCACGCCCACGTGAGCGCGTTGATCGCGGAGGCCCGGCCGGGCATGGACGCCGGGTTCGCCGCCCATGCCCTGCTCGGCTCGTTCGACGCCGATCTGGCGCGGCACGTCATGGCGGACGGTGGGGTGGCGCGGCTCAAGTCCTCCGTCAGGGGACTCGTCCGGGCACTCCTGACCTGAAAAGGGTTACTCGTCCGAGCGCCCTGACCTGAAAAGATCAAGTGCCGAACGCGTCGGTGGCCGCCTGGCAGAACGCCTTGAGGTCGTCCGGCTTGCGGCTGGTCACCAGCGTGTTGGGCCCCTCCGTGTCCACCACGATCTCCTGGTCCACCCACGTGGCGCCGGCGTTGCGCAGGTCGGTCTGCAGGCTCGGCCAGGACGTCAGCGTACGACCGCGCACCACGTCGGCCTCGATCAGCGTCCACGGCGCGTGGCAGATGGCCGCCACCGGCTTGCCCGAGTCGAAGAACGCGCGGACGAACTGCACGGCCTTCGGCTGCGTACGCAGGAAGTCGGGGTTGGCGACGCCGCCGGGCAGCACCAGGCCGTCGAACGAGGCTGCCTCGGCGTCGTCCACCGTCTCGTCCACGGCGAACCTGTCGGCCTTGTCCAGGTGGTTGAAGCCCTGGATCTGGCCCGACCGGGTGGAGACGAGCTTCGGCGTGCCCCCCGCCTGCTTGACCGCCTTCCACGGCTCGGTCAGCTCGACCTGCTCCACACCCTCGGGAGCGACCAGGAACGCGATGGTCTTTCCCTCCATCATGAGAATCCCCCTTGGACTGCGACTTTTCTTTTCCCCTATCCGGGGTTGGGGGTTGTATGCATCTTTACCCCCGAGGGGTATGTCTGGTCATCCACAGGGTGTGGGCGACGGCGGCAGCGGCGGCGCCGGCTGCGTACCAGAGGAGGTCTGGAGGGTTGAACGTGCTGCCCAGCAAGGGGTGCAGCCACCGGGGGATGCTCGCGAGCTGGGCGAACTCGATCGCCCAGCTGAGCGCCGCCGACGCGAGGCCGGCCGCCCACGGGCGGATCCGCGGCCAGAGCAGCACCAGCAGCATGTAGATCAGCGCTGTGTAGAGTGCGTCGCCGGCGTACTTCGGAACCGGGCCGTCCCACAGCGTCCGCACGCCGAGCCCGCAGATCACGATGACGACGGCGGCGATCGCGGCGAAAGGTCGGGGCACCAGCTCACGCTACTGCCATCGGTGGTTGAAAATTTACACCGGAAATGGAAACGAGACTGAAACAATTTTCCGTCATGCGTTGACATGCGGTCTCCGTATGGTGTGCCTTT
Source organism: Nonomuraea terrae (assembly GCF_004348995.1). Classification (GTDB taxonomy): domain Bacteria; phylum Actinomycetota; class Actinomycetes; order Streptosporangiales; family Streptosporangiaceae; genus Nonomuraea; species Nonomuraea terrae. The sequence goes on along the minus strand of NZ_SMKQ01000017.1, from coordinate 79,783 downwards.
CTCTACACAGGAACCCCCCGCCTGAAGGTGAGGCACTTATGAGGAAATGGTTCGCACGCCTGGCTGCGCTGGGCGTCGCGCTGTTAATAGCAGGGCAGGGCACCACAGCGCTCGCCCAGGACCCGGCGGCGGGTAAGAAGGTGCTCCGCGTCGGCGCGACGCAGGCCATGGACTCGATGAACCCGTTCCTCGCGGTCCGCCTCGTCTCGACGTCGATCCACCGGATGATGTACGGCTTCCTGACGGTGCCGGACTCCAAGACGCTCCAGCCGAGCCCCGACCTGGCCGAGTCGTGGACGACCTCGGAGGACGGGCTGACCTGGACGTTCAAGATCCGCCAGGCGAAGTGGTCCGACGGTCAGCCGGTCACGGCCGAGGACGCCGCCTGGACCTTCAACAAGATCATGACGGACGAGGCGGCCAAGACGGCCAACGGCCCCGCCGTGGAGAACTTCGAGAGCGTCACCGCCAACGGCCAGGAGCTGACCATCAAGCTCAAGGCCCCGCAGGCCTCGATGCTGGAGAACCCGATCCCGATCATGCCCAAGCATGCCTGGGAGTCGGTCACCGACATCGCCAACTACGACGCCGAGAAGTACCCCACGCCGAGCAGCGGCCCCTTCATCGCGATCGAGCACAAGAAGGACCAGTACGTCAAGCTGCAGGCCAACCCCAACTACTGGCGCGGCAAGCCCAAGCTCGACGAGTTGCAGGTCATCTTCTACGCCAACCCGCAGGCCGCCATCGCCGGGCTCAAGACCGGTGAGATCGACCTGATCGGCCGGCTCAACCCGCCGGAGTACGAGGCCATCCTCAACGACCCCAACATCACCGCCTGGAACACCCAGGGCCGGCGGTCGGTGTACCTGCAGATCAACCACGGCGCCACCACCAGCGACGACAAGCCCGTCGGCGACGGCCACCCCGCGCTGAAGGACGTCAAGGTGCGGCAGGCGCTGCACTACGCGATCGACAAGCAGAAGCTCGTCGACGACGTGCAGAACGGCCTGGCCAGGCCGGCCGACGGCTCGATCGTGCCGCCCATGTACAAGGACTTCTTCTGGGAGGCCACCGGCGACACCAAGGTCGGCTACGACCCGGCCAAGGCCAACCAGATCCTCGACGACGCCGGTTACAAGAAGGGCCCCGACGGCATCCGCACGATGCCCGACGGTGACCGCAAGCTGGAGTTCCGCTTCAGCATCCACACCGACACCCCGATCGAGGACAAGCTCGCCGAGTACCTGACCGGCTTCTTCAAGGAGATCGGCATCACGCTGACCACCAAGAAGCTCGACTCCAGCAAGTTCACCGAGGAGACCGGCGTCAGCGGCCTGTTCGACATCGCGATCAGCGGCTGGTCGGTCAACCCGGACCCCGAAGAGGTCCTGGCCACCCACCTGTGCAGCCGGCGGCCGTCGCCGACCGGTGAGGGCGGCGGCACCGAGTCGTTCTTCTGCGACGAGACCTTCGAGGAGCTCTACCAGGAGCAGCTGAAGGAGCTCGACCGGCCCAAGCGCGCCGACATCATCAAGCAGATGCAGGAGCGCCTCTACACCCAGGCGCCGGTCATCGCGATCTACTACACGAAGGACCTTGAGGCCTACCGCAAGGACCGCCTCGTCAGCATCACGCCCATCCCCGAGACCGACGGCATCCTGTACGGCGGCAGCGGCTACTGGCCGTGGTTCACCGCCGACGTCAAGCCGACGGGCACGGCGGCCGGGGCGGCCTCGGCCGAAGGCGGCTCCAACACCGGCCTCATCGCCGGGGTGGTCGGCGCCGTCGTGGTCGTGGGCGCGGGCGCGTTCTTCCTGACCAGGCGGCGCAAGAGCACCGCAGACGAACGCGAATGACCGCACCACTCGACGCATTGGAGCCCGCCGCCCAGGCGGCGGGCTCCGCCGAGGAGCCCCAGGCCCGTCGCGGCACGCTGCGCTACGCGCTGTCGAAGGCGGCCGGGGCGCTGTTCAGCATCGCCATGGTGATCGTCGGCACGTTCTTCTTGTTCCGGCTGCTGCCTGGCGATCCCGTGCGCAACCTCGCCCAGGGGCGCAACATGACCCCTGCGCAGCTCGACCTGGAACGCCACCGGCTCGGCCTGGACAAGCCGCTGATCGACCAGTTCTTCGACTTCGTCGGCGACACCCTCCGCCTCGACCTCGGCACCTCCTACGAGTACAAGCGGCCCGTGCTCGACCTCATCGGCGAGCGGCTCGGGCCCACCCTGCTGCTGGCCGGCACGGGCCTGGTCATCGCGGTGAGCCTGGGCCTGTGGCAGGGCACCCACGCGGGCTGGCGGCACGGCAGCCGGTTCGACCGCTTCTCGACCGGCGCGTCGCTGGTGCTGTGGTCGGTGCCGACCTTCTGGCTCGGCCTGCTGCTCATGATGGTGCTCGGCGTCGGCATCGGGCCGATCCCGGGCCTGTTCCCCTTCCGGGGGATCGAGAGCATCGACGCGCCCGACGGGTTCGCGTACGTGCTCGACGTGGCCTCCCACATGGTGCTGCCCACCCTGACGCTGGTGGCCGTGGTGTACGCGCAGTATCTCCTGGTCATGCGCTCCTCCCTGCTGGAGGAGGTCAGCCAGGACTACGTCACCGTGGCGCGCGCCAAGGGCCTGCGCGACGACGACGTACGCAAGCGCCACGCGGTGCCCAACGCCCTGCTGCCCACGGTGACGCTGGTCTTCATGCGCATCGGCTTCGTGGTCGGCGGCGCGGTCACCGTGGAGACGATCTTCACCTGGCCCGGGCTGGGCCAGCTGTTCTACGAGGCGGTCAGCGTGCCCGACTTCACGCTCATGCAGGGCACGTTCCTGCTGATCACCGTCGCGGTGATCGTCATGAACACCCTGGCCGACGTGGTGTACCACATGATCGACCCGAGGGTGAGGTCGGCATGACCAGCGTCGCCATGGCCCGCAGGCGGCTCGCGCTGAGCCGCTTCTGGGCCGACTTCCGCAGGCAGCGGGCCGGAGTCGTCGGCCTGGTCATCCTGATCGTCGCGGTGGTGCTCGCGCTCGTCGCGCCGCTGTTCATCGACGAGAGCGTGACCAGCGTCGTCACCGGCACCGGCCCCAAGTGGGCGGCGCCGAGCCTTGACTACCCGTTCGGCACCGACGAGTCCGGCCGGTCCATCCTGCTGATGGTCTGGTGGGGCTCGCGTACGTCGCTGCTCATCGGCTTCCTCGCCGCGCTGCTCAGCATCGTGATCGGCATGGTCGTGGGCATCACCGCCGGGCACTTCCGCGGCTGGATCGGCGCGTCGCTGATGCGCGTCACCGACTGGTTCCTGGTGCTGCCCTCGCTGGTGACGGCGATGGTGCTGGCGGCCATCCTGGGCGGGAGCACGTTCACGATCATCATGGCGATCGGCGTCACCACGTGGCCCACGACCGCCCGCCTGATCAGGGCGCAGACCCTCGCTGTGGAGGCGAGGCCGTACATCGAGCGCTCGAAGGCCCTCGGCGGCGGACACTGGCACATCACCACCCGCCACGTGGTGCCCAACGTGGCGCCGCTGCTGCTGGCCAGCACGACGCTGGAGGTGGCCAGCGCCATCGTCACCGAGTCGACGCTGGCCTTCCTCGGCGTCAGCTCCAACAAGACCTCGTGGGGCACGATGCTGCGCGGCTCGTACGACTGGGGCGCCCCCACGCAGGGCGCCTGGTGGTACATCCTCATCCCCGGCCTCGCCATCCTGGCCGTCGTCATGGCGTTCATGCTGGCCGGACGGGCACTCGAAGCCGTGCTGAATCCGCAGCTCAGGAGGGCCTCATGAGTCTGCTCGAACTCGACGACGTGTCGGTGACGTACCGGATCGCCGCGGGCGAGGTCCCCGCGGTGCGCGGCGTGTCGCTGACGCTGGACTCCGGAGCGGCGCTCGGAGTCGCCGGCGAGTCGGGGTCCGGCAAGTCGACGCTGGCCATGGCGCTCCTGCGGCTGCTGCCGAAGGACGCGCGCGTCGGCGGCCGGATCCTGCTCGACGGCGACGACGTGCTCACCATGAGGTGGGGCCGCATGCGCGCCGTACGGTGGGCGGAGGCCTCGATCGTCTTCCAGGGCGCCCAGCACGGACTGAACCCGGTACGCAAGATCGGCGACCAGATCGCCGAGCCCCTGCTCGTGCACGGCCTGGCCAAGCCGGACGCGGCCCGCAGACGCGTGACGGAGCTGCTGGAGCAGGTGGGCCTGCCCGCCTGGCGGGCGCGCAGCTACCCGCACGAGCTGTCCGGCGGGCAGCGGCAGCGGGTGATGATCGCGATGGCGCTGGCCTGCTCGCCGCGGCTGATCATCGCCGACGAGCCGACCACCGCGCTCGACGTGATGGTGCAGGCGCAGGTGCTGAGCCTGATCAAGGAGCTGGTGGCCGAGCACGGCATCTCGCTGATCATGATCTCGCACGACCTGTCGGTGCTCGCCGACGTGTGCGACCAGCTCGCCGTCATGTACGCGGGCCGCGTCGTCGAGCACGGCCCGTCCCGCGAGGTCTTCCACGACGCCAAGCATCCCTACAGCAAGGCGCTGGCCGCCGCCTTCCCGACGGTCGGCGACCCGGCGTCGCGGATGGCGCCGAAGGGGCTGGGCGGCGACCCGCCCGACCCGATGCACCTGCCCGGCGGCTGCTCGTTCCACCCCCGCTGCCCGGTCGCCCTGGACGAGTGCGCGACCCTCGACGTGGCGCTGTGGCCGGCCGCTCCGGGGCGTACGGCGGCGTGCGTGCACGCCAGGGCCAACGAGGAGGTCTCATGACCGAGACGCAGACCACCGAGGACGCGGTCGGCACGACCAGGCCGGCCCTGCTGGAGGCCCGTGACCTGCACGTCGAGTTCGCCGCGCGGGGCCGCCGCGCCCGCGCCGTGGACGGCGTCAACCTGGCCATCGGCCAGGGCGAGATCGTGGCCCTGGTCGGCGAGTCGGGCTGCGGCAAGACGACGCTCGCCCGCACCCTGCTCGGCCTCGAACGCCCCACCTCCGGCGAGGTGCGCTTCGGCGGCGCCGCGCTCGACTACCGCTCCAAGGCGCTCAAGGACTACCGCAGGCAGGTGCAGCTCGTCCTGCAGGACCCGACGGGCTCGCTCAACCCCCGCCAGACGGTGTACGAGGCCGTCGCCGAGGGCCCGCGCATCCACGGCCTGCCGGAGGAGCGGGAGATCGTCTCCTCCGCCCTGTCCAGGGCCGGGCTGCGGCCGCCCGACCGGTTCTTCCTGCGTTACCCGCACGAGCTGTCGGGCGGGCAACGCCAGCGGGTGGTCATCGCCGGCGCGCTCGCGCTCGACCCGAAGGTGCTGATCGCCGACGAGCCGGTGGCCTCGCTGGACGCCTCCGTACGCGGTGAGATCCTCGCCCTGCTGCTCAAGCTGCGCGAGGAGCTGGGCCTGTCGGCGCTCGTCGTCACCCACGACCTGGGCCTGGCCTGGAACATCGCCGACCGGGTGGCCGTGATGTACCTGGGCAGGATCGTCGAGTCGGGGCCGGTCGAGCAGGTGCTGACCGCTCCCCGGCACCCGTACACGCAGGCGCTGCTGTCGGTGCTGCCGGAGTCGCCCGAGCGGGTGGTGCTGACCGGCGAGCCGCCGGACCCGACGCGCATCCCCGGCGGGTGCCGCTTCCACGCCCGCTGCCAGGTGCTCGCCTCGGGCAAGGCGGCCGAGGCGGGGGTGGACGGCAGGTGCCGCTCCGAACCGCTGGACATCCTGCCGGCCGTGCCCGGCGCCCAGGCGGCCTGCTACTACGCGGAAGCCGTCTCCTAGCCGAGGTCGGCGTCGTGGACCAGGATGGCGGCCTGGACGCGGTTGGCCAGGCCCAGCTTGGCCAGCACCCGGCTGACGTGGGCCTTCACCGTGGCCTCGGTCAGGCGCAGCTCGCGGCCGATCTCGGCGTTGGACAGGCCGCGGGCCAGCGCCCTGATCACGTCCTCCTCCCGGCCGGTGAGGGTCGCCAGCTGCCTGCGGGCGGTCTCGGCGCGCGAGGGGGCGCGGTCGACGTACGAGGCGATCAGGCGCTTGGTGACCGACGGGGAGAGCATGGCCTGGCCGTCCGCGACCGTGCGGACGGCGGCGGCCAGCTCGCGCGGCGGGGTGTCCTTCAGCAGGAAGCCGACCGCGCCGAGCCGCAGCGCCTGGTGGACGTACTCGTCGAGGTCGAACGTGGTCAGCATGATCACTTTGGGTGGCCGCGGCTCGGTCAGGAGGCGGCCGGCGGCGGTCAGGCCGTCGGTGCCGGGCATGCGGACGTCCATCAGCACGACCTCGGGACGCAGCCGCCGCACGGCCGAGACCGCCTCCGCGCCGTCCCGGGCTTCGCCGACGACGGCGATGTCACCCGCGGCCTCCAGGATCAACCGCAGCCCCGAGCGCACGAGCTCCTCGTCGACGACGAGCACCCTGATCACGCGACCCTCCCGCGGCGCCCGCCGTCTCTCCTGCGGCTCCCGCCGGTCAAGCCGGGATCCTGGCGCTGACGAGGAAGCCGCCGCCGTCCTCGGAGCTGGTGCGCAGGGTGCCGCCGAGCAGCTCCACGCGTTCGCGCAGGCCCACCAGGCCCCAGCCGGCGCCGGGCAGCTCGCCGCGCGGCGCGCCCGGCGCGTCGTTGCGCACCTCCACCTCCAGCGCGTCCGCCCCGTAGCGGATGCGGACCTGCGTGCCGGCGTCGCCCGCGTGCTTGTGCACGTTGGTGAGCGCCTCCTGGACCACCCGGTACGCCGTCCGCTCCACCGTCGACTCCACCGGCCGAGGCTCGCCCTCGTCGTGCCTCGTCACCGCGATCCCGAGGGACCTGGACTGGTCGAGCAGCCGGTCGAGGTCTCCCAGCGTGGGGGGCGGCCGGAGCTCGGCCTGCTGCCGGCCGGTGCCCTGGGGCGAGCGCAGCACGCCGAGCACGTCGCGCAGGTTGGACAGCGCCTCCCGGCCGATCCCGCCGATCAGCGCGGCCGCCCGCACCGTCTCCTCGTCGGACGCCCGCACCTCCAGCGCCCCCGCGTGCAGCACGATGAGCGAGACCCGGTGCGCCACGACGTCGTGCATCTCGCGCGCGATCCTGGCCCGCTCCTGGGCCCTGGCCTGCTCGGCCCGCATGACCTGCTCGCGTTCGAGCCGCTCGGCCCGCTCCCTGGCCGCCTCCAGGACCTCGTGGCGGGCGCCCGTCCACAGCCCCACCGTGACCGGCAGCCCGATGACGCCGAGCATCATGAACAGCGCGTTGCCCAGGCTGGCCGTGAGAATCTCCTGCAGGCCGTTCCGCGCCTCGCCGACCAGCGCGCCGATCGCGCACACGACCACGCCGCCGCCGAGGTAGGCGGCGATGCCGCGGCCTCTGTCGAGGGTGCGGCCCGCGTAGTAGGAGGCGATCATCAGCGGCGGCCACATCACCAGCCAGGCGTAGGCGACGGCGCCCACGACGGCCAGCGGCCACCACGAGCGGCGCGCGTGCCAGGCGGCCAGCCCGGCCACCACGACGATCGCGAGCAGCACCGGCTGCGGCAGGTCGGACGGCACCCCCATCTGCCCGTGCACCACGGCCAGCGAGAGCAGGGACGTGCCGACCCCGAGCAGAACGAACCGCATGGTCACAGCGTACGGGCGGCCGGACGACGTGCTTTACCACGAAAGTAGGGGATGCCGGTCGACGTTCGGAGCGGACGATCGGGCGGTCCCGGCCGCCAGAGTGATCGTCATGCGCACTGCACTCGCCCTGACCGTCCTGTCGTCGCTCGCCCTCACCGCCACCCCGGCGCAGGCCGCCGACGTCGCCCTGCCGGAGCCGACCGGCCGCAAGCCCGTCGGCCTGGCCACCCTGCACCTGGTGGACAGGAGCCGTCCCGACCCGTGGAACCCCGAGGCGGACCGGCGGGAGCTCATGGTCTCGCTCTGGTACCCGGCCAAGAAGGCCGTCGGCAAGCCCGCGCCGTACGTGCCGCCGCAGGTGTCGGAGGCGGTCCTCGCGGACTATCCCGTGGCGGACAAGGACGCGCTCACCAAGGTGAAGACGCACGCCCGTCTCAACGCCCCCGCCGCGGAGGGCAGGCGTCCGCTGGTCGTCATGTCGCCCGGGTTCAGCTTCCCGCGCGCCACCCTGACCTCGCTCGCCGAGGACTTCGCCAGCAGGGGATACCTGGTCGCGGCCGTGGAGCACACCTACGAGTCGGTCGCCACCACCTTCCCCGGCGGCCGCACCACCTCCTGCCTGGCCTGCGTGAAGGGCCAGGACTCCATCAAGGTCGCCGCGAGCCGGGTGAAGGACGTCCGGTTCGTGCTCGACGAGCTGTCGGAGGGCCGCTGGGGCAGGCTGATCGACCGGTCGAAGATCGCCATGATCGGCCACTCCATCGGCGGGCGCGCCGCCGCCGAGGCCGTGGTCGCCGACTCCCGGATCAAGGCCGGCGTCAACCTGGACGGCACGTTCCGGCCCACCGGCTCGATCAAGCGGCCCTTCATGCTGATCGGCGCGCCCGCGTCCCACACGCCGGACGGCACGGACGACTCCTGGAAGAAGGCCTGGCCCCAGCTGACCGGCTGGAAGCGCTGGATCACGGTGAAGGACACCGACCACTCGTCGTTCGTCGACTACGCCGTCCTGCGGACACAGCTCGGCCTCCCGACGCAGAAGCTCGACGGCGAGCGGGCGCTGGAGATCACCCGCGCCCACCTGGCGAGCTTCCTCGACCGGCACCTGCTCGGCAGGCGCACCCCGGTCGAGGACTACCCCGAGGTCGCCGACCACCGCCCCTAGAACGCGCTGATGGTGGCCGGGGCCCGTTCGGCGCGGCTCAGGGTGCGGATGACCGCCGTCGGGCCGTGGCGGTGCACGGCCAGCTTGGCCAGCAGCTCGACCACCGGGTCGACCACCGTGGCGGGCAGCGCGGGCGTGGCCAGGCCCACGCTGGTCGCCAGGTCGTCGGCGTGCACGACCAGCTCCACGCAGCGGGTGAGCAGGAAGTCGTCCAGCAGCAGCGACCAGCCCGACGGCAGGCTCACGACGCGGTCCTCCGGCTCGCCGGGCAGCACCGAGCTCTGCAGGTCGAGCATCGCCTGCGCCCGCTCCACCAGGATCGCGGGCCCGGCCGCCGCGGCCGCCTCGCCGCCGCGCCGGATGCCGAGGTTGCTCTCGTGGTCGAGCCCGGCCTGCACCCACGGGGAGCGCGAGTAGTGCTCGAGCAGGGAGATGGGCTCGGGGACCTCGCCGTTCCGCGTGAGCACGTCGCCGACTCGGACGAACTGGTGGGCCAGGTGCCCGGCCAGGCCGGCCACGCTGAACTCGGTGAGCGCGCTCGGCTTGTCCCAGGACGCCGACACGGCCGGGTCGCCGAGGAGCGACACCGCCGACTCCGCGGCCACCAGATAGGACTGCCTGCTTTCCCCCATGTGCCACCCTTTCCGGATAGAGCTGTTCTCGGAGAAAGACAACCAGGCGCGCGCGGTCATGCTTCCTGCCCGGGACGGATTTCTCAGGCCAGGGCCTTCCTGATCGCCGACCTGACGAACGCCCGCGCCAGCCGTGCCCGCCGGAACCGGCTCAGCACCGGGGCCGGGGTGCCGTACCTGCGGGCCCGGACGTCGGCCACCACGTTCTCGGGGGCGCCCAGCTCGGCCAGTACGTCGAGGGCCTCCCGCTTGGTGATCAGGCGGCCCTCGCGCAGGGTGACCGTCGCCCTGGCCACCGTCAGCAGGCCCAGGTCGACCCAGACGTCCCGCAGCCAGCGCCGCCGCGTCTGCGCCTTGACCAGCCAGTAGTCGCGCAGATCCGTCCGTACGAACCGGATCAGCTCCGCGTCGGCCACCGGCGGCAGCAGCTCCGCGGGCGGCGGCCCGTGCAGCACGAGCGCGCCCTGGTGCAGCTCGCGCCGGGTGACGGCGGTGACGGGACGGCGGAAGATGCGCTCGTGCGCCCACGTGACGTGCTCGGCCGCCAGGTCGTCCAGCTCCTGCCGGGCCAGGTACGAGCAGTGCAGCCGGTCCGCCAAGGGGAGGCCGAGCCCCCGGTGCACCGCCTTGATGCGCCGCCACTGCTCCATCGTCACGGGCGCGTCCAGCACCGCGACCAGGTCGAGGTCGCTGCGTCCCGGCTGGTGGTCGCCGGTGGCCAGCGAGCCGTGCGCCCAGAGCGCGACCAGCGGGACGGCCGGCTCGACGCCCTCCAGGAAAACCCTTAGCAGACGATCCGTGTCGGCTTGCATGATGGTCACTATGATCGATACTGGCTTGGCTGGGAAGGTCGCGCTGGTCACAGGGGCCAATCACGGCATAGGCGCCGCCACCGCCGTCGCGCTGGCGGCCGAGGGCGTCGCGGTCTTCCTGACCTACAAACGACTCGCGCCGCTCGACGAGCCCGCCTACCCAGAGACGTACGACCGGGCCAGGGCCGGCACCGCCGACGACGTGGTGCGGCGCATCCGAGAGGCGGGCGGCGCGGCCGAGGCCGCCGAGGCCGACCTGTCCGACCCCGAGGTCCCGAAGGTGCTGTTCGACCAGGCCGAGAAGGCGTTCGGCCCGGTCGAGATCCTGGTCAACAACGCCAGCGGCTGGCTCAGCGACACCTTCACGCCCACCGAGCGCGACCAGTTCGGCCGCCCGCTGCGCATGGTCGACGCCGAGACCCACGAGCGGCAGTTCGCCGTCGACGTACGCGCCCCGGCGCTGCTGATCGCCGAGTTCGCCCGCCGTCACGTGGCGCGCGGCGCGGGCTGGGGCCGCGTCATCGGGCTGACCTCCGGCGGTCCCGAGGGCTTCCCGACGGAGGTCAGCTACGGCGCCGCGAAGGCGGCCCAGGAGAACTACACGGCGTCCGCCGCCCGCGAGCTGGGCCGTTACGGCATCACGGCCAACATGGTGCACCCGCCGGTGACCGACACCGGCTGGGTCAACGACGAGGTCGTCCAGTACGCCGCGACGCTCCCGCTGGGCAAGGTCGCCGAGCCGGAGGAGGTGGCCGAGGTGATCACCTTCCTCGCCTCCCACCAGGGGCGGCGGGTCACCGGTCAGATCATCAAGATGTACTGAACAGCGCGCTCACCGACTCGCCGTCGTGGATCCGGCGCATCGCCTCGGCCAGGGCGGGCGCGATCGACAACACCGTGAGCTTGTCGCCGGGCTTGGGCGGCGGCACGGTGTTGGTGCAGACGATCTCCCGCACCTCCGGAAGGGAGCCCAGCCGTTCGACCGCCCCGCCGGAGAACAGCCCGTGCGTGCAGGCCACCCGTACGGACCGCACGCCGCGCTCGCGCAGCCGGTCGAGCAACTCGATGACCGTGCTGCCCTTGGCGATCTCGTCGTCCAGGACGATCACGTCCTTGCCCTCGACCTGGCCGATCACCGAGCTGATCACCACCCGGTCGTCGCTGAAGCGCTGCTTGGCGCCCATGGCGACGCCGGTGCCGAGCAGGCGGGCGAAGTGGGCGGCCTCCTTGGCGTTGCCCAGGTCGGGGGAGACGACGACGGTGTTCGACAGGTCGTACTGGCGGAAGTGGGCGGCCAGCTCGCGCAGCGCGTGCAGGTGGTCGACGGGGACGCTGAAGAAGCCGTGCACCTGCGGCGAGTGCAGCGTCATCGCCAGCACCCGGCTGGCGCCCGCCGCGACCATGAGGTCGGCCACCAGCCGTGCGCCGATGGAGATGCGCGGCGCGTCCTTCTTGTCGGAACGCGCGTACGCGTAGTGCGGCAGCACGACCGTGATCCGGGCCGCGGACGCGCCGCGCGCGGCGTCGAGCATGAGCAGCAGCTCGACCAGGTGCTCCTGCGTCGGCGGCACGAGGGGCTGGATGAGGAAGACGTCACGCTCGCGGCAGTTGGCCTGCAGTTGCACTTCGAGCACGTCGTTGGCGAAGCGGTTGATCTGGACGGGGTGGAGTGGTGTGCCGAGGTGGGCGCAGATCTCCTCCGCCAGTTCGGGATGGGCGCTGCCGCTGAAAACCGTGATGTCTCGCACGGTTCCCCAATCGTAGTCACCTCAGGCGAGCGACTCCGGAGTGAGCCCGTCGAGCGCGGGCACGACGCGCCAGGCCAGCGCGAGCGCGTCCGGCGCGGGCGGGTAGCGGGGGTGCGGCACGGCGACCACGCGCATGCCGGCCGCGTGCGCCGAGCGCAGCCCGTTGCTGGAGTCCTCGACCGCCACGCAGCCCCGCGGGTCCACGCCCAGCCGTAGGGCGGCCTCCAGGTAGCCGTCGGGCGCCGGCTTGCCGCGCGGCACCTCCTCGGTGGAGACCGTGGCCGCGAAGCACTCGGTCAGCCCGGCCGCGTCCAGCACCACGTCGATCAGCCGCCGCGGTGACGAGCTGGCCAGCCCCAGCGTGACCGCGTCGGACAGCCGCCGCACGGCCGCCACCGCCCCGGGCATCAGCGGCACCCCGTCGCGGTAGCGCGCGGCCATCTGGTCGACCACACCGCGCGCGATCTCGGCGGGCTCCATCCGCACGCCCAGCTCGCGCAGGTACGCGGCCCACTCGGCGGTGCTCATGCCCATGAGCCTGGACTGCGTGTCGGCCTGCCAGGTGCCCCCGTGATCGGCGACGAACGCCCGGCGCACCTCCTCCCAGACCGGCTCGCTGTCGACCAGCACGCCGTCCAGGTCGAACACGCACGCGTCCATCGGTCCCCCCGCTGATCAAGCTCCTTGCCAAGATTCATCCTATTAGGGGCACTCTGTTGAGCTACCTGGCGTCGTTCCCCGGGCATGCGGCTTGGCATGGCAGACCTTCCATGGCACGACGTGGCCGACTTCGAGGATGCCGACCGCGGATTCATCGCGAAGCTCAGCCCGGCGGTGATCAGATCCCTGGACGGCGGCGTCGTGTGGGACAACGACGCCTACGACTTCCTCCAGGGGGACTGCCCGGCCACCGCCCATCCGAGCCTCTGGCGCCAGGGACAGCTCTGCGTCCGCCAGGGCCTGTACGAGGTCACGGACGGCGTCTACCAGGTGCGCGGGCTCGACCTGTCGAACATGACCCTGGTCGAGGGCGAGCGCGGCGTCGTCGTCATCGACCCGCTGGTCTCCACCGAGTGCGCCGCCGCCGCGCTGAAGCTCTACCGGGCCCACCGCGGCGACCGTCCCGTCACGGGCGTCGTCTACACGCACTCGCACGCCGACCACTTCGGCGGCGTACGCGGGGTCACCGGCGGCGGCGTGCCGATCCTGGCGCCCAAGGGCTTCATGGAGCACGCGGTCACGGACAACCTCTACGCGGGCCCCGCCCTGACCCGCCGCACCCTCTACATGTACGGCGCCGCCCTGCCCCGCTCGCCGGAGGGCCAGATCGGCGCCGGTCTGGGGATGGCCCTCTCCACGGGCACCATGTCGCTCATCCCGCCCACGGCCGAGATCGAGCGCACCGGCCAGGAGGAGACGGTCGACGGCGTCGAGATGGTCTTCCAGCTCACGCCGGGCGCCGAGGCCCCCGCGGAGATGAATCTGCTCCTCCCCGCCCGCCGCGCCCTCTGCCTGGCCGAGAACGCCACCCACAACCAGCACAGCATGCTGCCGCTGTGCGGCACCGTCGTCCGCGACGCCCGGGCCTGGGCGCGCTACCTGACCGAGGCCATCGCCCTGTTCGCCGACCGTGCCGACGTGGCCTTCGCCTCGCACCACTGGCCGACATGGGGCCGCGACCGCATCGAGCGCTTCCTGTCGCAGCAGCGCGACATGTACGCCTACCTGCACGACCAGACCCTGCGCCTGCTCAACAAGGGCCTGACCGGAGCGGAGATCGCCGAGGTGCTGCGGCTGCCGCCCGCGCTGCAGCAGGCTTGGCACACGCACGGCTACTCCGGCTCCCTCGCCCACAACGTCATGGCCGTCTACCAGCGCTACCTCGGCTGGTTCGACGGCAACCCGGCGCACCTGTGGGAGCACCCGCCGAGGGAGAGCGCCGTCCGGTACGTCGAGTGCCTCGGTGGCGGCGCGGCCGTGGTCGAGCTCGCCCGCCGCTACCTCCGGGAGAACGACCTGCGCTTCGCCGCCCAGCTCCTCAACCACGCGGTCTTCGCCGACGAGGGCAACAAGGAGGCCCGCGATCTGCTGGCCGAGGTCTACACCCGGCTCGGCCACGGCACCGAGAGCGCCACCTGGCGCAACTTCTACCTGACGGGGGCGCTGGAGCTGTCGGACGGCATCGTGCCGGCCGACGTGGAGGTCACCCCGGCCGACTTCCTGGCCGCGCTCTCCGTGGAGCAGATCTTCGACTCGATCGCCATCCGCGTGGACGGGCCGCGCGCCTGGAACGAGCGCCTGTCCATCGACTGGCACCTGACGGACCTGGGGGAGCGCCACCGGACGACGCTGGCCAACGGCGTGCTCGTCCAGCAGCCGGAGCCGCGCGGGACCGCCGACCTGACGCTGCGGCTGACGAAGGCGCAGCTCGTCGGACTGCTGTCGGGCCAGGGCGTCGAGGGCGTCGAACGTGAGGGGGACACGAGGGTGCTGCGCCGGCTGGTCGCCGTGCTGGACCATCCGCTGGCCGACTTCGCCGTCGTCACGGCCTGACACGCGACTCGGCGCGCAGGGCCCGGCATGCGAGGGCGAGCAGGGTCACCACGACCGCCGCGCCGCCGGGCCCGAGCAACACCGGCAGGCTGAGCCCGCCCGCGTGCCAGGCCGAGGCCGCGATCGTCGCCGACGTCAGCACCGTCACCCCGAACATCGCCGCCCACAGCGGCAGCACGTGCGGGTAGGCGAACAGCAGCGGGAAGACCACCCACACGAACGGCGGCGCGGCCGCGGCGAGCACCAGCCACCCGGCGGTGACCAGCCCGAGCCAGACGCGGGCGAGCGGCGGACGCCCCTCGACCGCGGGGCCTGCCGCGTAGAGCAGGCCGAGCAGCACGCCGCCGAGGGCCTCGGCGGCGCGGCCCTCGCGCAACACGGAGACGACGGCGAACAGCAGCAGCCCGCAGGCGGTGACGTGCACCGCCCACCGGACCAGCCGCAACGGAATGTCCATCATGGCTGACCCAGCGTAGCGACACGGGGCTCAGCCGGCGCGGCGCTCCCGCGAGCGGGGCCGCACGACGGCGTTGATCGCGACGTACAGGAGCCCGGCCAGCACGAGCGCGATCACCACGCCGATGTTCGCGCTGCCGAACGTGCCGCCGCGCATCTCCTCGCTCATCAGGAAGCCGACGACGCCGGCGATGTGCTCGTCACCCGAGGTGATCAGGCCGAGCCCCGCGAAGGACGCCACGACCAGCGACACCACGCCCGGCCAGTTCACCGCGGGCGCGCCCGTCCGCAGCAGCCCTTCGTCGTACACCCGGCCGCCCGCCCGCAGCCGCCACATGTCCACCAGGAAGATCGCCGCCCAGGCCGCCATCACCACGCCGACGATCGCCAGGAACGCCTGGAAGGTCGCCAGGAAGCTGGTGGAGACGAACAGCAGGTAGTAGCCGCCCAGCACCATGAGCAGCCCGTCGATCAGCACCGCGTAGTGGCGCCGGATCGGCACGCCGAGCGCCAGCAGCGACAGCCCCGAGGAGTAGATGTCGAGGATCGCCCCGGCCAGGAACCCGCCGATCGCGGTCAGCAGGTACGGCACCAGGAACCACGTCGGCAGCGCCCCCGCCAGCGCCGTCACCGGGTCGGTCCCGGCCGCCTCGGCCAGCTTCGGGTCGCCGCCCGCCAGCAGCACGCCGAAGACCAGCAGCACCATCGGCGGCAGCGCGCCGCCGAGCATCGTCCACAGCGCCACCGACCGGCCGGGGGAGGCTCTCGGCAGGTAGCGGGAGTAGTCGGCGCCGCAGTTGACCCAGCCCAGCCCGAGCAGCGTCATCGCGAAGATGACCGCGCCCACCCACTCGCCCGGCCCCGCCGTGCTCGCCAGCGACCCGCCGAGCCTCGGCGCCATGAGGACCATGTAGACGACCGTCAGCACCACGAACGCGTACGTCAGGTAACGCTGCACCACCATGATCATCGCGTGGCCGTACACGCCGACCGCGATCACCACGAGGGCGGCGACGGCGAAGCAGACGGCGGTGGCCGTGGCGGCGGGGACGCCGGGCGCGAGGCGCGCGAGGATGGCCGCGCCGGCCTGCGCGGCCAGCGTGACCAGCACGATCTCCCAGCCCACGTTGGAGACGTACGAGAAGAGGGTGGGCAGCTTGTTGCCCTGGTAGCCGAACGGGGCCCGGCCCAGCGTCATCGTCGGCACGCCCGAGCGGCTGCCGCCGACCGCGACCAGGCCGACGAGCAGGAACGACAGCGCGTACCCGAGTGCCCCGGTGACGATCGCGGGGATCACGCCGAGCCCGAGCCCGACGATGTACACGCCGAACGCGACGCCGAACAGCGACAGGTTGGAGCCCGCCCAGGGCCAGAACAGGTCGCGCGGCCGGCCATGGCGCTCGCCCTCGGGGACGGCGTTGATGCCGTTCTGCTCCACCGCCATCGTGTCCATGATCGGACGGTACCCGGCGTATGGCGGGAAAAGGAAGTTTGTGATCCTTGAGGGGGTGAAGAGACAACACGGAGAGGTGCCGTGATGGGGGTGTCCGGGGGCGACAACCGCAGACGTGCGCTGGCCGTGTGCCTGACGGCCGCGTTCATGACCGGCCTCGACGTCAGCATCGTCAACGTGGCGCTGCCGTCGATCCGCGACGGTCTGCAGGCCTCGGACGACGGCCTGCAGTGGACGTTGTCCGGCTACGCGCTCACGTTCGGGTTGCTCCTCGTCCCGGCCGGGCGGCTGGGCGACGCCAGGAGCCGCCGCACCATCTTCATGTGGGGCGTGGTGCTCTTCACCCTCGCCAGCGCCGCCTGCGGCTTCGCCTGGAACATGAACGTGCTCATCGTGGCCCGCCTGATCCAGGGCATGGCCGCCGGCATGCTCAACCCGCAGGTCTCCGGCCTGATCCAGCAGATGTTCCAGGGGTACGAACGCGGCCGGGCCTTCGGCGCGCTCGGCGCCACCATCGGGGTGTCCACGGCCGCCGGGCCGCTGATCGGCGGCACGCTGGTGACCGTGTTCGGGGCCGACCACGGGTGGCGGTGGGTGTTCCTGGTCAACCTGCCGATCGGGGCCGTGCTGCTGCCGCTGGCCTGGCGACTGCTGCCCCGCCCGGTGACCGTGCGCCGCCACGAGAGCATGGACCTGGTGGGCGTGCTGCTGCTCGGCGTCGGCGTCGCCGGGCTGCTGCTGCCGTTCGTCCAGCGCAACCAGTGGGAGGGCGAGGCCAAGTGGCTGCTCGTGCCGGCCGCGCTGCTGATCCTGGCCGGGTTCGTCGTCTGGGAGCGTTACTACGGGCGTGAGCCGCTGGTCGACCTGACGTTGTTCAGGAAGCGGTCGTACCGGCTGGGGTCGACGATCGCGCTGTTCTACTTCGCCGGGTTCACCGGCATCTTCTTCGCCTTCACGCTCTACCTGCAGAGCGGCCACGGTTACAGCCCTCTGCTGGCCGGGCTGTCGATCACGCCGTTCGCGCTCGGCTCGGCCTCGGCCGCGGTGGTCGGCGGCCGGCTCGTGTGGAAGGCCGGGCGGTGGCTGACCGCCGTCGGGCTGACCATGGTGATCGCCGGGCTGGCCGCCACCATGGGCGCCACCTACCTCGTGCCCGGCCAGCACGTGGGCCTGGCCACCGCGCTGCCGCTGCTGCTGGCGGGCATGGGCAGCGGCCTGGTGATCTCGCCCAACCAGGCCATCACGCTCTCCGAGGTGCCGCCCGAGGGCGGCGGCAGCGCGGCCGGCGTGCTCCAGACGGGCCAGCGGCTCGGCTCGGCCATCGGCATCGCGGCGGCCGGCTCGACGTTCTTCGGCTCGCTGGGGGAGGGCTGGTCGACGGCGTTCCGGCACGGGCTGCTCGTCGTGCTCGTCTCGGTGGGGATCGCGCTCCTGGCCGCCTGCTACGACCTCGTACGCACGACCATGGAAGCGCGCTCAGCCGCGCTCGAGTAGCCGGGCCTCCATCGCGGGGTCGAGCCCCACCCGGGGCCGGTCGGGACGCATGGGCGCCGCGCCGCCGATGCCGCGCAGCCAGGCCCAGGTGTCGGCCACCGTCTCCGCCACCGGACGGCACCGCAGCCCCGCCGCGACCGCCCGTGACACGTCGCCCCCGTGCATGTAGGCGTGGTCGTCGCCCGTCAGCCAGATCGGCAGGTCGATCCACGGCCGCACGCCCTCGGCCAGCAGCCGGTCGGCGCCGATCCAGCGCAGCTCCGCGTCGCCCCCGGTCACCCGCACACAGGTGTCGAGCAGCTCGCCCATCGTGGTGAACCCCGGCGGGCTCACCACGTTGAACGCACCGCCCACGCCGCGTCCGGCCGCCTCCAGGCACCACCGCGCCAGGTCGCGGGCGTCGACGTACTGCAGCCCCAGACCGGTCGGCGCCGGCGCGACCACCGGGCCGCCGCGCGCGATCCGGTTCAGCCACCACGGCAGCCGCCCGATGTTCTCGTACGGCCCCAGGACGAGCCCCGCGCGGGCCAGCAGCGCCCGCCCCCCGAACGCCGCCACGGCGCCCAGCTCGGCGCCCGCCTTGTTCTTCGCGTAGTCGCCGTCGCCGTCGTCGGGCGAGGCCGCCACCACGGGCGCGCTCTCGTCGGCCCCGAACCCCGCCCCGTCGGCGTAGACCGAGCGGCTGGAGACGTAGACGTAGTGACCCGCCCGATCGGCCAGCAGCGCGGCGGAGTCGCGGACCGCCGAAGGCGCCCAGGACCAGGTGTCGACCACGACGTCCCACTCGCCGTGCTCCAGCGCCGCCAGCCCGCCGGGGAGCGACCGGTCGCCGCGCAACGCCGTCACCCCCGCGGGCGGCTTGTGGCTGCCGCGGTTGAACGTCGTCACCTGCCACCCCATCGCGCGCGCCTCTTCGACGACCGCCCGCCCGACGAACTCCGTACCGCCCAGCACCAGAACCCTCATGGCACCCACCCTGGCCGCCGGATCGCCCGGGCGGAAGGCGTCCACGCCCTCAGCGGAATCGCCACGGGCGTAAGGCGCGGGGGCGGAGCCCGGTCGCCTCCCGGTCAAGGCCGGGTATATACACTCAGCGTATCCAGTCCCCATCTCCTCGATCGGTATAAGGCCAGATCAGCAGCTGTCATGTTGCGATCGCCCTGAGCGGGTAGATGTCACTCGCAGTGAGGCACGGGGGTGGGAAGATGGCGCGGTTTCCGCGTTCTATTCGGGGTCGCCTGACCACGATCGCGATCCTGGTGGTCGCCGCCGTCCTCGCCGCCGGGTCCTCCCTCACGCTGTCCACCGTGCCCGACAACCTCTACGGCGTCGTCCACAGCAGAGTCGAGCTGGCCGTGCGGCGGGTGGCGGCCGAGGCGCGGGCGGGAGACCTTCCCACCGTGCTCACCCCACCGGCCCGCATCCATTTCCTGCGCGTCATGTCGTCGGACGGCCGGATCATCGCCTCCACTCCCGCCACGGCTCTGCAGGACGCTCACCTGACGGAGTTCCGGCCCGGCGCGCCCGACACGATCACGACCGTCGAGCGAACAGCGGCCAACGGCTCGGAGCCGGAGATCCACTACCTGGTCCAGGCCGTCACCGTGGAGACGCCCGACGGCCCCGTCACCGTGTACGGCGCCTCCTCCCTGTCCGACGTCGACCGGGCGCTCGCCTGGATCGACCTGTTCGTGTTCGTCGGGTCCCCGATCGTGCTCGTGATCGTCGGCGCCATCACCTGGGCCGCGGTCGGGTCGGCCCTGCGCCCGGTCGAGCGCATCAGCGCCGAGCTGGCCGAGATCACCGGGCGCGACATCAGCCGGCGCGTCCCCGTGCCCGACACCGGCGACGAGATCAACGCCCTGGCCCGCACCACCAACCACACCCTCGACCGTTTGGAACGTTCCGCCGAGACGCAGCGCCGCTTCGTCGCCGACGCCTCCCACGAGCTGCGCAGCCCGGTCTCCGCGCTGCGCACCCAGCTGGAGGTCGCCAACGCCTACCCCGACGAGACCGACTGGAAGGCCACCGGCGCGCGGACCCTGGCCGCAGCCGACCGCCTGGCCACGATCATCGACGAGCTGCTGATGCTGGCCAGGCTCGACGCCGGCGCCGTCGCGCCGCGCCGGGTGGTCGACATCTGCCGCATGGTGAAGGACCAGGCACGCGATCGCGAGTGCGGCCGCGTGCCGATCTTCCTGCGGCTGTGCACCACCGCACCGGTCTGCGGCTCGCCGGTGCAGCTCGACCGGCTGCTGACCAACCTGCTCGACAACGCCACCCGGCACGCCGCCACCCGGATCGAGGTGGAGGTGTCCGTACACCAGGGGCAGGTGGTCGTGACGGTCACCGACGACGGCGACGGCATCGCGCCGGAAGACCGGGACCGGGTGTTCGAGCGGTTCACCCGGCTGGAGAGCGCCAGGGCGAAGGACAAGGGCGGCAGCGGGCTCGGGCTGCCGCTGTCGAGGGAGATCGTCGCCGCCCACGGCGGCAGCCTCACGGTGGCCGACCACCACCCGGGCGCCCGCTTCGTCGCCGTCATCCCGCTGTACGAGGGCGTCTGAACCCCCGGCTCTACACTTTGGGCATGGATCTGCGCGAGCTCTCCGACGAGATCGAGTCCATCTCCCGCCGCTACGCCGCGCACGTCGGCATCGAGCGTGACGACACCTGGTTCCTGCTCAAGCTCCAGGAGGAGATGGGCGAGCTCACGCAGGCGTTCCTGATGCGTACCGGCCGGGCCAGGCGGAAGGGCCGCACGGACGAGGAGCTCGACGCGGGGTTCCGCGAGGAACTGGCCGACGTGCTGTGCCACGTGGTGCTGATGGCCCGCCACCACGGGGTCGACCTCACCGGTGAGATCGAGCGCAAGTGGCTGGCCTGGAAGGACGCATAGGCCTCGTCACCGCCGCCCGCCGAACTGCCAGTCGTGGACCTCGATGTCGGCGTACCTGTCCGGGGTCAGGACGGCGCGTGCCGCCTCCGGGTCCGGCGCCCGCGTCAGTGCCGCCGTACCCAGCCAGGTGGTGCCGTCGTCGGACAGCAGCGGCCCATACGCGATCAGCTCGTCCCGGTCGGACGGCGGGTCGAGGTCGGCGGCCTGCCCGGAGCCGAGGCCCAGCACCAGATACCGGTTGCCGCCGTCCCGGCCGCCAGGGAAATCCCACATGGTCCGCCCCAGCACGTTGCGCCATCGGCGCAACACCACGTCCCGGTACACACCGGCCTGGTAGTTGGGCTCGTCGAAGACGAACGCACGCGCGGTGGCGACATCCGGCAGGTCGACGATGTGCACGCTGCCGGTGGCCGTGTCGCCGCCGCGGACCAAGGTCGGGCCACGGGCGATCAGCTCCGCCTCGTATCGGTCCATGTAGGACCAGTGCTCTTCCACCAGTTCGTCGCGCAGCGCCGCGGAATCAGGCCGATCGCGGTGATAACAGAAGAATTCCATGGCGACAGACCTACCATGCGGCCCGTCCTCTGGCTCCCGACTGGGGTCCCGTCAGGGAACCCAGTCGGGAGCCATGGGTGGTCAGCCGGCGACCGTGATGCGGTTCGTGGCGGGCGGAGCGATGGGGTTGTTCTGGCCGAGGTAGTCGACGAAGGCGTCGATGTCCAGCGGCCCGCTCCACAGGTCGGTCCCCTCGGTGAAGGCGAGGAACGCGTCGCCGCCGCCCACGAGGAAGTTGTTCGCCGCGACCCTGACGGTCTGCGTGTCGGTCACCGGAACTCCGTCGATCCTCATGTCGGAGACCTTCGAGCCCCAGGGAGCGCTCGCGCTGTAGGAGTAGGTGAAGTTCGCCGACGGCTGCAGGATCTTGGTGAACGCCTGGTTGTTCGGGCCGCCGGTGAACTGCTGCTCCAGCACCGTCTTCAGCTGCGCCCCGGTCAGCGTGACCACCTGCATGAGGTTGTTGAACGGCTGCACCGTGAACGCCTCGCCGTACGTGACGACGCCGTCGCCCTCACCGGCCGGCGAGCCGGCGTAGGACAGCGAGGCCCGTACGCCGCCCGGGTTCATCAGGGCGATCTGGGCGTTGCCGCCGGTCCGGGTGGCGGCCAGCTGCGCGTCGGCGATCAGGTTGCCGAGCGGCGACTCGCCGGACGGCCCCGCGGTGCTGGTGATGTCACCGGTGATCGTGCCGACCGCCCGGTTGGCGACGGGCGCCACGCGGTCCTTCCACGTCTGCACGAACGCGGAGATCTCCCGGTCCGGGGCGACCGTACGGGTCACGACGTGGTTGTCGGCGACCACCGAGGAGCGCACGATGTCGCGGCTCCTGGTGTTCACCTTCAGGTCGACCTGCGTGATCACGCGTCCGAACGAACCGCCCTGCGAGTACAGCCGGTCCCCGCCCGCCGGGTCCTTGACCGTGCACAGGTACGCCTGGTGGGAGTGGCCGCTGAGGATCAGGTCGATCTCCGGGTCCACCTGCGTGGCGATGCGGTTGCCGGCCCCGGGGGTGGCGGCACAGGCGTCCGGCGACTGGCCGGCGTTCACCTGGTCGCCCTCGTGCACCAGCACGACCTGGGCCTTGACGCCCACGAGCTTGAGCAGCTTGGAGGCGACGTCGGCGGCCTTGACCTCGTCCACGAACTTGAGGTCCTTGATGCCCTCGCTCGTGACGATGTTCGGCGTGGTCTGCGTGACCAGGCCGATGAAGCCGATCGGGACGCCGTTCATCCACTTGACGCTGACCGGCGGCAGCGCGGGCACGCCCCAGCCGTCCAGGAGGTTCTTGACCTCGGCCGAGTCGGCGCCGCCGAGCGCGGCGAGCGCGTCGGTCTTCTCGTGCGGGTTCTTGAACAGCACGTTCGCGCCCACATAGTCGAACCCGGCGCCCTTCCACGTGCCGGCGGGGGAGCAGCCGTCGACCGGGTGGCAGCCGCCGTTCATGATGCGGCGCAGCTCGGTGTAGCCCTCGTCGAACTCGTGGTTGCCGACCGCGGCCACCTTGAGGCCCACCTTGTCCATGAACTCGATCGACGGCTCGTCGTGGTAGGCGGCCGAGATCAGCGGGGAGGCGCCGATGAGGTCGCCCTGGGCCACGGCGATGGTGTTGCGGTCGGTCAGGGCCTTCATGTGCGTGGCCACGTACGCGGCGCCGCCCGCGTCGACCGTGTTGCCGTGCTCGTCCACCATGCGGCCGGAGGAGCCGGTCGGGGGCTCGAGGTTGCCGTGGAAGTCGTTGAGCGCGAGCAGCCGGACGGGGACCGTCGGAGGGGCCTTGCTCGCGTTCGCCGGGAGGGTGGCCAGCAGGACCGCACCCGAGGTGACGGCTCCGGCAAGCGCCAGCCGGAGTAAGGAACGAGACGTCATGCCCCAAGACGTTACGACCTGATCTCGAGCAGCCGATGGCGCAAAGGTAACGATTTATCCGGATACCTGCTGGCGGTGTTTGCCAGTCGTCCGCCTAGAGTGGCGTTCTGTGAACGTGCGCGTGAAAGTCTCCGCCCGGCTGGACGACGAGGAGATCGCCGAGGTGCTCGGCCTCGTGGAGGCGGCGGCGCGAGCCGACGGCGTCCACCCGCTCAACGAGCAGTCGATGCTCCACGTCCGCTACGGCGGCGACTCCGGGGCCCGCTCCCTGCTGCTGCACGCCGGAGCCGACCTCGTGGGCTACGCGCACGTCGATCCGGCCGACGAGGGCGCGAGCGTCGAGCTGGTCGTCCACCCGGACCACCGCCGGCACGGCCACGGCACGCGCCTGCTGCGCGAGGTCATGGACGTCACCGCCGGGCGCCCGCGCCTGTGGGCTCACGGCGACCACGCGGGCGCGGCAGCGCTGGCGGCCTCGTTCGGGCTGGCGCGCGTACGCTGCCTGTGGCAGATGCGCCGCCCGCTCGACGCGCCCCTTCCGGACTACACGCTGCCGCCGGAGGTCTCGCTGCGCACGTTCGTGCCGGGACGTGACGAGGAGGCGTGGCTCAAGGTCAACGCCGCCGCCTTCGCCCACCACCCGGAACAGGGCGCCTGGACGATGGACGACCTGCTGCGGCGCGAGCGAGAGCCGTGGTTCGACCCCGAGGGCTTCTTCCTGGCTGTCCGCGGCGACCGGCCGGCCGGCTTCCACTGGACGAAGGTCCACGACTCCCTGGGAGAGGTGTACGTCGTCGGCGTCGACCCCTCCCAGCAGGGCACCGGTCTCGGCCGGGCCCTCACCCTGGCCGGCCTGACCCACCTGCGCTCGCGCGGCCTCGCCCAGGCGATGCTCTACGTGGACGAGGCCAACACGGCGGCCATCAGGCTGTACGAGTCACTCGGCTTCTCCCGCTGGGACGTCGACGTGATGTACGCCCCCACCGGCTGAACTATTCGATGATCGCGTGCATGATGAAGTACGAGATCGCGGCGACGAGGGCGGCGGCCGGGATGGTGAGGATCCACGCGGTCACGATGTTGCCCGCCACGCCCCACCGCACGGCGCTGAGCCGCTTGGTGGCGCCCACGCCCATGATCGCCGAGGTGATCGTGTGCGTGGTCGAGATGGGAGCGCCGAACCCGATGGCGGCCACGTACAGCACGGTCGCCGCCGCCGACTCCGCGGCGAAGCCCTGCGGCGGGTCCAGGGCGATGATGCGCCGCCCCAGCGTCCGCATGATGCGCCAGCCGCCCGCGTACGTGCCGAGGGAAATCGCCGCGGCGGCGGCCAGGATGACCCACTGCGGGATGGGGTCGCCCGGGTCGGCGAAGTCACCGACGACGAGGGCCAGGAAGATGACACCCATCGTCTTCTGGGCGTCCTGCAGGCCGTGCCCGAGCGCCATGGCGGCGGCCGAGACCGTCTGCGTGTAGCGGAAGCCGCGGTTGGTCTTGCCGGGCTGGCTGTTGCGGAAGATCCAGTAGATTGCGATCATGATCAACGCCGCGAGGGAGAACCCGACCAGCGGCGAGAGGATCATCGGGATGACGACCTTCTCGAGAACGCCGTCCCAGTGCACGACGCTGGCCGAGGCCAGCGCTGAGCCGACCAGGCCACCGATGAGCGCGTGACTGGAGGAGGAGGGCAACCCGAAATACCACGTGATCAGGTTCCAGACGATCGCGCCGATGAGCGCCGCGGCCACGATCACCAGGCCGTGCGAGCCGTTCGGCGCGTCGATGATGCCGCTGCCGACGGTCTGGGCGACCTGTGTGCCCAGGTGAGCGCCGATGAAGTTCATGGCCGCCGCCATGAACAACGCGGCCCTGGGCGTCAGTGCCCGGGTCGAGACGGAGGTCGCGATGGCGTTCGCCGCGTCGTGGAAGCCATTGGTGTAGTCGAAGACGAGCGCGATGACGACCACACCGATGACGAGGGCGAGCGTGAGGTCCACGGGCCTAGCTTTCCTTGACCGCGATCGACTCGACGGTGTTGGCGACGTGCTCGAAGGCGTCGGCCGCCTGTTCGAGGGCGTCGACGACCTCCTTCATCTTCATGACCGTGAGTGCGTCGTACTCGCCGCTGAACAACTTGGCCAGCAGCCTGCGGTAGACCTGGTCGGCCTGGTTCTCCAGGCGGTTGACCTCGATCCAGTACTCGTTGAGGTTCTTCATCGAACGCAGCCGTGGCATGGCCTCGGCGGTGAGCTCGGCGGCCCGCTCGAGCACCTCGACCTGACGGACGACGTCCTTCGGCAGGTGGTCGAGCTGGTAGAGCACGATCAGGTCGGAGGCGGCCTCCATCGCGTCCATCACGTCGTCGAGGTTGGAGGCGAGGCGGTAGATGTCCTCGCGGTCGAACGGCGTGATGAAGCTCTCGTTGAGCCGGTTCATGATGGCGTGGGTGCGTTCGTCGCCGGCGTGCTCGCAGGCGCGCATCTTCTCGGCCAGGGCTTCCCTGTCCGAGCCGTCACTGATGATCTCCACCAGCAGGCGGGATGCCGTGACCAGGTTGTTCGCCGAGTCGGCGAACAGGTCGTAGTAGCTGTCCTCACGTGGCGTGAGACGCAGGCGCACGTCGTTCTCCAGATGTGCGGGGATGGTCCGTGGAAGAGGGTATGGCCTACCAGGCGAAATGCGAACTTCACATCCCGTTCGCCTTCTGGCTACCCGACGTAGGTTGTGCAACACCGAGGATGTACGTACTTTTGGGGCTTTTTTGGCAGCTCGGACTGCCTTCGACGTCGTTCAGAAGAGTTGCTGGCAGTACGGAAACGAGACTTGGTTACCGCGACGTTCCTCGAACGTTCACCTGATGTTCATCTCAAACCTTCGTGCGGTGGAAGTTGCGGTACGACCGCGACGGGGTGGGGCCGCGCTGCCCCTGATAGCGCGAACCGTACTTGCTGGACCCGTACGGATGCTCGGCGGGGGAACTGAGCCTGAACACGCACAGCTGCCCGATCTTCATTCCCGGCCACAGCTTGATGGGCAGCGTCGCCACGTTCGACAACTCCAGCGTGACATGCCCGCTGAACCCCGGATCGATGAACCCGGCCGTCGAATGCGTCAGCAACCCCAGCCGGCCGAGCGAACTCTTGCCCTCCAGCCGCGAGGCCAGATCGTCCGGCAGCGAGACGACCTCGTACGTGGAGGCCAGCACGAACTCCCCCGGATGCAGGATGAACGGCTCATCCCCCTGGGGCTCGACCATCCGCGTCAGATCCGGCTGCTCCTCGGCTGGGTCGATGTGCGGGTAACGATGGTTTTCGAACACCCTGAAGAAGCGGTCGAGCCGGACGTCGATGCTGGACGGCTGGATCATCTCGGAATCGAACGGATCGAGCGAGAGCCGCCCGGCGTCGATCTCAGCAAGGATGTCACGGTCAGATAGCAGCACGGTGAGCAACTTACCGCCCGCCCGGAAACTCTGCGGGTCCGGGATTGCTGAAGAGCGCCAAGTTTCCGCTACAGTGGTGGACGGCGACCGCGAGTCGCACGCGGGTGTAGTTCAATGGCAGAACATCAGCTTCCCAAGCTGACAGCGCGGGTTCGATTCCCGTCACCCGCTCTCAGCACGAAAGCCCAGGTAGACCGATGGATTCGGTACCTGGGCTTTGATCTTGTCGGGGCCTGTTCGATCTTCACGGGCCATTAACGGGCCATTAGCGGGCCATTAGCGCGTGATCACCCTGCCGGGACCAGTTCATCTGCGTCGCCGTCATCGTCGCGCGTGCCGAGTTGCCGATCGATGGCGTCAGTGATCATTTCGTCGGCTCCTCTCACGGCGTGCTGGTAGATCATGGCCGCCCGGACGTTGTCATGTCCCATGCGCGCCATGAGGTCCTTGAGGCCCGCGCCGGACTCGGCGGCCAGCATGTTGCCCGTGTGCCTCAGGTCGTGGAAATGAAGCCCGGACAAGCCCATCTCGGTGACCACGTCCACCCAGCGTGTACGGCTGTTGAAGCCACTCCGGCGAAGTGGTCCGCCCTTGGCTCCCGGGAACATCAGCGCGCCCGGCTCGTCTCGGACGTAGGTGTCCATGTGCTCTTTGAGGATGGGGACGATGCTCTGCGGGATGCCGACCGTCCGGCGTCCGGCCTTCGACTTGGGTGGTCCCAGCACCAGCCCACCCGCAGAGCGTTCGACGAAGGCGACCCGGACACGGACCGTGCGCGCCTTGAGATCGACGTCCATCCGGCGTAGCGCGCTGACCTCACCCCAACGCAGGCTGGCGAAGGTGGCCAGAAGCACCATCGCGCGGAACCGCCGATCTTGAGTGGAGTCGGCCTTACCCTCCATGCCCATCTTCCACAGCGCCCGGTCGGCCTCCGCCCGCGTGAGAAAGCTCTCCGGATGCGTCCGCATCTCGCCGTGTCGTCGGAAGCGCAGCCGGTACGCGCCGTCCTTGACCTTGCGGACATTGCCGATCGGACGCAGCCCCACCCGGTCGGCCAGCTCGAACACCTGGGAGACGGCGAGCACCGGACGCTCTTCCGCGTGCTCGTCGCCGGCCCCACGGATCCGGCACGGGTTGTGCGGGATGATGCGGTCATCCTCGGCGGCGGTCATGAGTACGGCCCTCAGCAGCCGGTACGCCTTGGCCGTCATGCTCACCGATACGCCGTTGCCGAGCAGATCGGCCCGCCACTGCCGAACGGTTGATGTGCTGATCTTGGCTATCTGAACGTGGCCGAGATAGGGGGCGATGTGCTTCTTGAGCAACCAGCGATAGAGATCGACGGTCCGGGGTCGCAGGCCAGGGCGCTGGGCGATCCAGGTTTCGGCGTAGTCGCTCAGTTTGACCTTGCCGCGTTCTGGATCGTTCCATTCGCCCTTGATGATCTGCGCCTCGATCAACGACAGCGCCCGCTCAGCATCGGACTTGCGTTCGTAGGTCTCGGTGCCGGTCCGCATCCGGCCGTCCGGTCCGGGATAGCGGATCTGGTAGCGGCCGGACTCGCGCTTGCGGATGTTGCCGAAACGGCGGTGGTTGCCCTTGTTCGCCATCAGGCGGCCCTCCCGGATGCGTCGAAGGTCGTCATGGGAGCGACGGTGCCTGCGACGACGAAGGCGACCAGCGCGGACTCACGGATGCGGACGTGCCGCCCGACCTTCACGAACTCGATCCGGCGTTCGGCGATCAGTCGGCGGACGAAGCGAACCGAGGTGTGCAGCAGTTCGGCCGCTTCCGGGACGGTGAACAGTTGGTCCAAGATCTCCTCCTCTCAGGCTGCCTGCGGATTTGCCGAAAGTTCTTCGAGCTGTCTCAGGTGGGCTCGCCATCGCTGGCGTTCGGCGATGGATCGAAGGAGCCGGACGCCGATCGGTGCGAGATCGGGATCGCCCGGTCTGACCGGTTGCCAGACGTAGCGGTGCGGGTCGGGGCGCTCGTCGGGCTGGCCGAGAGCTTCCAGGACCCAGGTACGGCGGTCCTGCTTGTGTTCGGCGAGCGTCTTGTTGCTCCACTTGCGGGAGACGAGGACCCGGCGACCGGCGTAGCCGAGGTGTTCGGGCTTGTGAGCCTTGGACCTGCACCGGCCGGGCATCATGCCGTGCTTGGCGTTCTTGGGCTGCACGCCGTACCGCAGCCAGTTCGGGCAGGTCGGCGAGCACGGCTCGTAACGCAGGGCATCGACGAAGCGGGCCGCGTGCTCCCGCTGAGCCTGACCGTCCAGGGTCTCGCCGAGGCTCTTCGTCAGGTACTTGGACAGGTACCGGATGCACTGGTCGGCGTCCGGCGATCCGGCGAGCACGCCCTTGACGTCCACCTGATCGCCGAAGCGGATCACGTGCATGGGCTCGTCGCCGAGCTCGTCGAGAGCTTCGTCCCACGTGGGCAGGATCTCGCCCGTGGCAGGGTCCGCGTAGCCGATGCCGTCGTTCCAGACGGGCAGGTGGTCACCCTCGAAGCGGGCTTCATCCGCCTGAGGCCACCAGACCTGGTGATAGGTCGCCGCCGCAATCTGCTTCATCTCGGCGCGCGGCAGGGTGCCCCGGATGGCCATGTGAAGATGCGGAGCGAGCCGCTTCTGAGGCTCCACAGTGGCGAAGTACTGCACGTCATAGCCAGCGACGCGGCGAAGGTTCTGCACGAACCGGTCCACGAGCTTGGAGAAGTGCAGCGCGTCACGGGCTGCCCGAACGTAGCCGTACGTGTCCGGATCGACGGGCACGCCGTTCATGACCTTGCCGTAGCTCGGCAGGGTGAGGGTGACGAACAGAGAAGGCCGGTAGGTCCTGCCGTCCGCCGCCTCGAAGGTCCGGCCCAGGGTCGTGCTCGACATCTTCCGCTTGGGTAGGTCGGGCGCGTCCTGGCGGCGCTTGGTCGAGCGGACCCGCTTGGAGCCCGTGCGGCCCACCACGTTCCCGCGCATCCCGGCCTCGTTGATCTCGATGTCGAGCCCGGTGAGCACGGCGTCCAGGTCCGAGGTGTCGCCGCCGGCCTTTGCCTCCTCATCACACTTGGCCTGCATGTCGGCGCGGAACTCGACGAGCCAGCGCTGCCCGTCGGTCGGTTCGTCCGGTGTGATGATCGGCTCCTCGTCGAGGTGCCAGCCCTCGCGGCACTGTGCCATGCGGAGTTGCCGGTTGCGCTTGGCGCACGGAGGACACTTGCTCTCCAGCGGTGAGCCGCACGGGACATCGACGACCTCCGACTTGCCGGTCGTCATGTCGAGCCGCCTGAGTGCCACGGGCCGGATGCAGACGCCGTGAAGCTTGGCGATCTCCTTGGCCACGTCGCGGGCGAGCGGCTGGGCCATGCGGACAGCGCGCGGAGTCTTGCGGTCGGTCAACGGACCTCCTCTCCGACCTCGGGAAACGTGAGCGCGGTCTGTCCGCACTCAGAGCACTCGACCAGGCCACGCACCGTGTCGAGCCACAGGACGTTCAGCGCGCCGCACGAAGCGCAGCGGAGGCCGTCGAGGAAGTAAGCCAGCGTCATCGGACCTCACCGACCATCGCGCGGATGTCGTCGTCGGAGACGTACGCGGCGCGGACACGGATCGGATCGGGGCTGCTCTCCAGCCGCACGTATCCGACGCCAGCGCCACGCTCAGGACGAGGAGAGATGCGGTCGGCCAGCGCGCCGCGATCTCGTGCCCCGTCACCGAGCACCATGTCCACCTGCTCCGACTCGTCCAGCCGTAGAGCGATCTTGTCCGGGAAGAGGTTGCGAATGTTCATGACCTCCTTGCGAGGGTCCTGGAGTGCCGCCAGGACGCCGACGCCGACCGCGCGCCCTTGAGTGGTCAGCGTGGCCAGGGCAGCCGAGATGCGTTGCCTGAGCTGCCTGTCGGACTGGTAGGCGGTCAGGAACGCCACCTCGTCGACCACGACCAGGACGAAGGGATCATCGAGGGTGGGTGTGTGCGACCGCTGAACCCCGGCGAAGCGAGCCGCCCTCTTGTGCATGACGCTCACGGCCTCATCGAGCAGGTCAGCGCACTCAGCGGGATCGGCCGCGTACCGACCGCCGAAGAGAGCCCTGCCGTACGACAGCTCCATCAGCTTCGGGTCGAGCGCCCAGACCTCGACCAGGCCGGCACGCATCGCAGGCATCAGACCGCGAATCGCTGACCAGATGATCGAGCCCTTGCCCGCTCCAGTAGCACCGGCGACGAGGACATGAGTCCCGTGCAGCCGGAGGAGCCACGGTGAGCCGTCCTCTTGCCTACCGATCTCGACCGGCCCGACAGTCGGCGTATCCGGGACTGGAAGCGCTGCTGTCGGCGTAGCCAGTGGATCGTGACGTGGGAAGGTCAGCACGAGGTGACCGGCCTTGGCGACCGAGACGCGGCACGACTCCGACCCGAAGCCATGCGACAGGTTTTCGATCCGGTCGGACCAGTCCTTGACCGCCTGGCCGTCGAGCATGCGAACGGTGAGCCTGTCGGCCCAGGAGTCGGAGGTGACCCTGACCAGCCGCGGAATGTACTCCCGTCCGCGTATGTGCCGAGCGAGACCGGCGACGGCCATGACCGGTTGCCAGTGCCGCCGGTAGATCCAGAACCAGCGGGCGAAGGCGAGCAGCCGCCAGCCGATCCACCGCTTGAACGTCGGCCTGTCGAGCATCGCCCAGGCGCCCATGGCCACGAGAGCCGGAACGACGAGCAGCAGCGCGGCGCGCCAGCCGTACACGAGGCAGAGCCCAGCCGGAAGGGTGATTGCCGCCAGCGCGACTGGATGCCGCCAGACCAGACGGAAAAGACCGGCTACGAACCGGACGAGGAAGAGGACCAGAGTGATGATGGCCGGGGTCTGCACCACGGCCGGTTTGAAGACCACCGCCGTATCGGGGGTGGTGGAGACGATGCGGTGCGGCTCGTCGCCGGGCATCCTCTTGAACATTAGGGTGAAGTCCTTCCAAGCATGTCGCGTGTATGTGGAAGACCGAGGGGCCGCCGGAAGTTGCCGCTTCCTGCGGCCCCGCTGAGTGTCAGGCCGCCTCGTTGCGGGCCTTGAGCCGTCCCATCACGCCGCGTCCTTGGCAGCGGGCGTGGCGGCCTTACCGGTCGGGCGAGGAGCGCGCATCTCGCGAACCTTGATCGAGTACGCCAGCCTCCCGGCCTGGTTGACGTACGGCGTGGCGGTCATCTGGTCGAACTCGACGGGTGTGAACGGCAGCCCGGCCATCGGAGCCGGAGGAACCGGCTGAGTCGGGCTGAGCAGCTTGACGGAGACGGTCTTCTGAGCCGCCTTGAGAGTGGGGTCGGCGTCCATGACGCTGACCTGCCAAACAAGCTCTCCGCTCTGCTTGTCGCGGGTCTGGACGAAGCGCCCGTTGGTCGAAGCGTCGAAGTCCTTGACGGGCTCGACCTCGCCCACGATGTAGCAGCCGTGCGGGAAGACCATGTCGAACGTGACGGGGATGGGACCTTGCAGTGCCATGAGGCTTGCTCCTAGCTAGTTGTCTTGTCGCCAACTCGTCTTGTCGAGTTGTCATGAAGGTACCCGCAGATCAGGGACTCGACAACACGAGTTAGCGGGAATTCTTCAAGATCTTTTTCGGGGTCGCGACAAATACATCCATTAGCCATTGCGGCATTGAGGATGTATCGGTTGAAACGATGACCAACCTCACGGGTGAGAAGCGAGTCAGACGCGACGAGCCTTGGGGCCACCGCCAGGCGGGCCAGGTGGGCGATGTATCGAAGTCGCCAAGAACGAAGCACGCAATTGGCAACTTGCCATGTATAAGTTGACCCACGCGGGAGGAGAAAGCCGTGAGGCGAAGAATCGCCCCGTCTCGGACCGTGCGCTCGGAAAAGGAGCGCCGCCGAAATGGGCTTTTGGTGAGTCTAATGGGCCACTATCGGGGATGCCCTGTGTTGGACCGTTAGATAGGTGTTCGGCAACCGCGTGGCCATTCGGCCTGCGCACTCCACGCCGCCATCGTTCGTCGGATCGATGAGCAAGCCCTCGTTGTCGGAGGTTTGGTGCAGTATCAGCACACCGAATCACACCAAATCACGGCGAGACAGGAGATCAGGATGCCGCCCACCAACCAGCAGATAGCCGGCCACACCTTTCTCAAGGGCATGTATCAGGACGGCTACTACCCCGACCATGTCGTTGACAAGGGCAGGGAGATCCTCCTGCGGCTGTGCGAGCGCATCGAGGCCGATGGGCCATCGGATCTCGCGGCGCTGTACGCCCTTACCCATGCGGCGACGGAGGAGTTCAACGAGCTGGAGGCCGAATTCGAGGCGGCCGACAGCGAGATCGAGACCGTGGCTCGCGAGGTGATCGCCGAGGACTTCTGCTTTGTGGCGACGGCCTACGGGTTCGCGGACGCGGACGTAGAAGAGTTGATCGCGACCCGCGATTGGTGACGCGCCAGCCTCCGGCCAGGGCGGATTCAGGAGCGGACGCCGAGGGTCCGCAGGTCGGCGCGCACCTCCAGGCCCCACAGCCGAGGTCGAGCGCCGTTGCAGCAGCGCCGACCACGACTGCCACATATGGGACGACGCTGTTCTAGAGCGAATAAGAGTCCTCTAGCTCGTGAAGCTCGCCGGGCAGCACCAAGTCCACAACGAGCACAGGTCGCCCTCCGCCGTTGAACACGCTTGCCAGCACCCCAAGGACTGGCGTGGTCTTGCTGATGTCCATGAGCTTGGCCTCGTCAGCTGAAGGGTGCCTGGCACTCAGACGTTCGACGACATGTTGAAGCTTGAGGCCCTTGCTCGCACGAAGATGCTGCCTGATACCAGCGGTTAGCGGCCGCACCTCGCCGAGCTGCGTGCCCTCAGCCCGATGCGCAGGGCACCAGACCATGAACAGATCGGTTGGCCGCTCATCGTCGCGGAACAGGACGCGGCGCCGTACCACCGGAGACCCCTCCGGTATGTCGAGTAGCTTCGCAATCGGGGCGGGCACCGCCAGAGGCCCAGCGTCAATAACTGAGCAGTTCTCCTCGGCTTCCACGCGGTCTAGGACAGCCCGTCCAGGCCGAGCGCTCTGTTCTGCCGAGCCGGGTGGGGGCGCCTTCACAAAGGATCCCTTGCCATGCTCCCGCTCGATAATTCCGCGGAGCTGGAGGACTTGAAGCGCCCGAACGACTGTGGGACGGCTTACCCCGAACTCTCGAACAAGCTGAGTCTCAGAGGGCAGCAGGGAATTGGGAGGATAGGTCCCGTCCGCGATCTTCTGCCTGATCGCCTGCACGATCTGGGCGTACTTCGGTGGCGCGAACTCTTCAGAGGACATGACGACCATCCAACAACTCGACTTGTCGTAAAGACTAGTTCGAGTTGGGCATCCTGTCTTCCCCCTCAGCGAGGGGAAACGTACGAGCTGGTGGAGGAACCATCTGACTGCGCAACAGACAGCTCCTCCACCAGCACCAAGACGCGACCGAACGGCACCCCTGTATTCGCCGACCGCCGCGCCCGCCTATCGAGCCTCACCGTTGAGGAGAGCAATCCAGACGTCTTGCGCCTTCTTGGGCTGCCAGCGATAAGTCTCGTCAACCTGCTGCACCACCCCATCGAGACGCGTAGTCCGACGGATGTAGGCAAGGCCACCCTCGCGACACCGTTCGTAAACCGTGTCCTCGCACTCGCAGGTGTACTCGATCACGCGCGGTGGACCCTGCTCACGGGCCACCTCCCGCCAGAGCAGACGCATGTGGTCCGGCCGAGGCGGACTGACGTGAGGTGCGAAACAGCCGACGTAAATGTTCACAGCGCACCCGCCCGACCGGTCCCGTTGCACCGCCAGCAGTCATCGCGGTGTCGGTCATCGGGAGCGGCATCGCCTGAGTTGTTCTCGGCTACCACCACGGCCCGGCGG
Source organism: Nonomuraea terrae (assembly GCF_004348995.1). Lineage (GTDB taxonomy): Bacteria > Actinomycetota > Actinomycetes > Streptosporangiales > Streptosporangiaceae > Nonomuraea > Nonomuraea terrae. The sequence goes on along the minus strand of NZ_SMKQ01000017.1, from coordinate 45,243 downwards.
AGGCTGATGTATTTCCAGCCTTTCCCCGAGCAGGAGTTACACGGCGCAGTCATGCGACGAGAATTGCCCGAGGAACTGTCACGTCTCGATCGCTCCCGAGTACCTTCTGTGATCGGCTCGTCTCTTTTCGTCTCCTCTTGGTCTCGTCCGAGCCCGTCTCTGTCGCTAACCTGGGCCCTATATGGCACCCCAGCCCGAGGCGCGGATCATGACTGACCAGCCGATTCTGTTGAAGGCCCTCCTGACACAACGCCACTGGCAGACCTACAGCACGTTCTGTAAGGAGTACGACAAAGCCGCTAAGAAGGTGGACCCGTCGTTGCAGGGCGGTTGGCCGAGTCGAGCGCAGCTCCACCGATGGCTGAACGGGGAGCTCAAGGGCTTGCCGTACTCGGGCCACTGCCGTGTCTTGGAGGCAATGTTCCCGGGCAGGTCGGCGCATGACCTGTTCGCCGCGACCGCCGTCGAGATCCCCACGCAGAGATCAGATCCGGAGCCAGCCAGAAGCGCCGGCCCCGCGGCCGCCTGTGCCCTGCCACAGATGGCTGACGTGACTGCCGTCTTCAGTAGCCGCTCGGCCTTCTCCTCTGCTTACCCGGCCTCGTCGATGTTCGACGACGCGAAGGAGATCAACGCGGCAGGCCTCTCGCTCAACATCCTGTGCCAGAGCTACCCCGACCACCAGCTCAAGCGTCTGCTCGACTCCGGCACGCGCATCCGCTGCCTCTTCCTCGACCCGAAGGGCCAGGCGATCCGCGCCCGCGAAGCGGAAGAGGGCTACACCGACAGCACTCTGACGACCCTCACAGTGCTCAACATCAGCATCCTGACCAGGTTGCGCGATCGGCTCGACACCACATCGGCTCAGCGCCTTGAACTCCACGTCTACGACGAGACGATCCGGTTCAACTTGCTCTTCGTGGACCGGGCGTTGTGCGTGGTCCAGCCGTACCTGCCGCAGGCACGTGGGGTCGATTCACCTACCTTTGTGATCACGGACAACACCGCCGCAGAGGGGTTGTTCCCCGTCTTCGACCAGGTGTTCAGGGATATGTGGGAGCGGAGCAAACCTGTATGACCATCGACGCCCGGACTCTTCTCCCGATCGCTGAGCGCGCCGTGTCGATCGCCAGCGAGATCATCCGTACCAAGGCTCCCGGCGTCGTCACGGCCAAGGGTGACCGGGACATGGCGACAGAGGTGGACTACGCCGTTGAGCATGCCGTGCGGGAGTTCCTGTCCCGCGAGAGTCCTGAGATTGGATTTCTGGGCGAGGAAGAAGGCGTCAGCCACCTGGGCGACGGCCTGATGTGGGCGCTGGACCCCGTGGACGGAACAGCCAACTTCCTGCACGGCATCCCGCTCTGCGGCGTCTCTCTGGGTCTGCTCGACAAGGACACGCCCACACTCGGAGTGATCGACCTGCCCTTCCTCAACCTCCGCTACGCGGCGGCCGAAGGTGCCGGCGCTGTCGTCAACGGCTCAGAAATCCGGGTAAGCGATGCCCGCGAGCTGCAGACCGCGATCGTGGCGATCGGCGACTACGCCGTGGGGGAGAACGCTGACGAGCGCAACCGACCGCGGCTTGCCCTGACCGAAGAGCTCGCCGCTCGGGTGCAGCGCATCCGGATGTTCGGCTCGGCCGCGATCGATCTCGCATGGGTTGCGGACGGCAGGGTCGACGCGAACATCATGCTCAGCAACAACCCCTGGGACACCGCAGCCGGAGTCATCATCGCCCGAGAAGCCGGAGCGACGGTGGTCGATCTCGACGGCAGCCCGCACAGCATGACCGCGCACGCGACCATCGCAGCAAGCCCCAAGCTCATAGCCGATCTCGTGGAACTTATTGCCGAGGCCCGCAAGGTCATGGTGTTCGACCGGGAAGTTGCCGAATAGCTCTTGTAAGTATCAAGCGGCGGCGCGCCGCGCCGCCGTACAGCGGCCCGTCGCTTGCCCGCCGCCCGGGCATGCGGCCTGGGGGCCGGTCCCGGGCGGCAGCAGCACGGGCCGCCACGCCGACCGTGGCGCCCGCCGTACTGAGCAAGCTCACCGACCCCAGCGTCACGCCGCCGCACGAATGCAGCCCTACGATCGCCACGTGTGGGCCGGCCTCAGGTAGTGGCTGGGGGCGATCGACGATCCGGTGCTTCGTTCCTCAGCACCGGCTCACCGGATAGCGGTGTCCTCAGGTCGCGAAGCCAGGCATGTGGCCGCTGACTCGGTCATAGGTAGACAGCGGATCGTCTGTGCGCCCTTTCGGGATTTGGCTGCTGCCCATACTCTGTGCCCCAACGACAACGATCATGCATCGAAAGGGGTCATCAGTGCTGCATACCTGGGTCAGCACCGCAGGAGGTCCACTAATCGCCGTTCCCCAGTCCGAGCTAAATACGTGGGCGGGTGTGGACGACAACGATGGTCCCGTTGAGACCTGGGGAGACTACGGCCGCGCCTGTGCCGTTGAGGGCTACATCGGTACCGTCACCGTTGGTGCACAGCAGGCCCTTGTTCTCGGCGACGAACCCGCCATGACCACCTATCTGCCGACCGAACGCCTCTTCCTGCGCTGGGCCGCCGCATACTCCGAAGCCGAGCTGGTAACGGCAGCCAAGCGAGCTCTGGCGGCAGGGCCGGAATGGGACGATGACGAAGACCTGAATTGGGAGGTACGGGAGTCAGTTGTGCTCTTCGACTCCGCCATCCCCGGTGCTGAGCTGGAGCCTGACGACCGACTCATTATTGATCTCGAGTCTGGCCAGTACAGGGTTCGAGCGACCTACACGAAGGACGAGGACAACTGGATGATCCTCGTCCAACTCCAGCCGGCAACCCGGCGCTCCAACTCTGGGATGATCGCCGAGGGCGTGCCTACCATCGCGAGCCCATCAGTGGCTGAGTAAGGTCCCTGGCGCGCCTTGCGCGAGAAACACCAGGTCGCAGGCTGATCGCCGGGCCATTAGCGGGCCATTAAGAGGGGTAACGAGGGGTCAACCATGGTCACTCAGGACCGGCTCTCTGCCCAGCTCAGCGCCCTATCAGGCCGTGATCGATGCAGTTCCCAAGCTGACAGCGCGGGTTCGATTCCCGTCACCCGCTCCAACTGGTGAGGCGCAGGTAGGGACATTAATCCCGACCCTGGCCTCGATTGTCGTAGCCTGAGCGCAGTCCTGAAGCTAGCCCTTGTCCTGCGTGTCAGCGGTGAACGGGAACGCATCGTTGACTAGCAGTTCCGTCACCTTGAGCAGGCGGCGATGGTAGTCATAAGCGTCGTGGAAGGGGGATGGGTAGCCCAGGTGGCGCTCCAGATGCCTGCGGAGTTTGCGCAGGCACCTGAGGAGAGTGGCCTTATGTCCTGAGCCGGCCGTGCCGTTGTTGCGCAGGTAGGCCGATACGCAGTCGGCAAGAGCGGCGTTCAGTTCGACGAGGTCGTCCCTCTCTGAGCTCGGTACGTCAGGGAATGGGACGGGTACATGCTGCGCCCACAGGACCCCAATCTCTCGGACCATCACCCGATGACCTTCTGGCCCAGGCCATCTCCATCCATGCAGGTATCGCACCTCCAACGCCATCGGACTACGGCGATGCTTTCGCTTTTCGAGGCGGCGCCGGTCGGCGAAGGCGTCGATCTCCGCGAGCCAGGCGTTCCGGCTGAGTTCCAGCATGTCCAGCGCCCGGATCAGAGCCAACTCATCGCGTCGAAGGTTTCCTGCCGTGGTCAGGTATGACCAGGTCGCGTTGAAGCCGATCGGGTGGTAACAGCTGACTGCGCACCTCAGTGCGCGGAAGCGCCCTCCGTAAGGAAGATCACGGTCGCGAACGCGTCTGGCGTATGTCCCGAAGCCCACAGCACGATCATCTCTTACCCGAGGCCTTGGCACGCTTCCACTTCGGGTGGGTCGAGGGCAGACGGGATGATCTCAGACGGACGAGATGCGCGCGTCGCGTGAGAAACACCAGGTCGCGGGTTGATCGCCGGGCCATTAGCGGGCCATTAAGAGGGGTGACGAGGGGGCAACCACGGTCACTCAGGACCGACTCGTCGCCCAGCTCAGCGCCTCATCCGGCCGTTATCGATGCAGTTCCCAAGCTGACAGCGCGGGTTCGATTCCCGTCACCCGCTCTCATGGTGAAAGCCCAGGTAGGCCGGTGGATTCGGTACCTGGGATTTGATCTTGCCGGGCTCGGGTCCACGCACAGGTCGGTCACACGGAGTCGGAGCCCTCCTCGTTAGAGAATCTGCGGCGAATGACGGCCCAGGACATGAGAGATGACCGTCTCGGCGGGTCTTCCGAGCACTCGCTCCAAATCAGGGGTCTGCTGCTCCAGCGCGCCTGCGCGTACCTGGGCAGAGATCCAGCTCATGGGGCCCGGTCCGGCGTCCGGCACCTCGCGGTAGGTCACTCCCAGTGCCTCGGCCACCTCGGGATAGCTCCACAGGGGCCCAGTGAAGTCGTACGCCTTGCCCAAATGTCCCTCACCCGTCAGCACGTTCGCTGCCGCCTCGGCCAAGTCCGACCGGAACGCCGTGTTCAGGCTGCGGCCCCCGGTGCTGCTGGTGGTTTCTCCGCCGGAGACCTGCGGGACGAACGCGTCGCTGTAAAAGGGATGACGCAACAGCGTGTACGGCAGACCGCTGTCAAGGATGGCCTGTTCGGTGGCGTGATAGGCCTCAGTCATGCCGGTGGCGACGGTATCGGCTCCCAGGAAGCTGGTGAAGACGATGGCACCGACGCCGACGTCCTTGGCGGCGGTCACGGCGGCCAGGTGCTGCCTGATCCTGCGGGCGGAATCCAGTTCCGGGGAGGAGATCAGAAGGAGACGGCCGGCCCCGTCGAAGGCCTCACGCAGACTTGCCGGGTCGTCGTAGTCACCGCGCCGTACTGGAACGCCTTCGGGAGCCCGTTCGGGATCACGCACCACGGCCACCACCTCCGCCCGGGTACGCAGATTGCTGATGACGAGGCGGCCGAGTGCACCGGAAGCGGCTGAAATTGCGATCACTGAAAAGACTCCTTTTGTGAACAGTCGCACCAGTGAACTCCCGCCGAGTGACGCTGCGCCACTCATTTCCGGCCAGCCTCGGCTAGGCCAGGGGTGCTCAGCTCAGGAGCCCGCGAGAAGCCGGCCGTGCAGTTGGCCGCCGCTTCACAGAGGGCGACGCCCTCGCAGACTGCCCTCAGCTCCGTACCATTGTCGCCGAGTCTGTCGAGAAGAGCAGTTCAGGGTCCTGATCGTGGGCCATTAGCGGGCCATTGCCCAGGGTGACGAAGGGTCAACCACGGTCACTCACGACCGGCCCGACGCCCGGCTCAGCCGCCCTGGCTGGCGTACTCGATGTAGTTCCCAAGCTGACAGCGCGGGTTCGATTCCCGTCACCCGCTCTCGGAGAGCCCTGCTCGCCGCCCCTCCGGGTCGGCTTCGCGGGGCTCTTGTGCTTGTCGGGGGATGACCCGAGCCCCCGCGTGACACCCTCACCGTACGGTGCCACCATCGCAGGTCGCGCTTCTGCTCAGGCATTGGGAGTCATCGATTCGCCGTTCCTCGGACTGCTACTCGGCAGCCGAAGAGGTCGGCGCCCAAGTCAATGGTTCCGACAATCAGGTGAGCGACGCCCGCGAGCTGGACAGCACGCCGCACCGACCACCGGCACGCTGCCGCACTCAGCCCGCCGCTTGGCTGGACACTCTGTCCGACCGGGATCACGCCGCTGTCGAACGGCTCGCTGAATGCGGCGACCGGATGCCGTACGGTCATGCCCGCGACTTGGGTGACGGGTTGTGGGAGTTGCGTTTGATATAACACACCACTCGGTGCGCCTCACCTACTGGCTGGCCGAGGGTCGCCGGGCGGTGCTGCTGACCGCCTTCTACAAGACGCGAGATAGGCAGCCACGCGATGTGGAGCGCGCCCGCAAGGCGATGGCTGAGTGCATGGTCGGCGCTTGCCCCCTCGTCTTTGGAGACCTGGACGGATGCAGAGCGCGGGTTCAGGCAGAGCTTTCACCGTTCTGCGTGTCGTGCCTGTTGGCCGCGGCCGGGATGTGGGGGACCACGGGGGTCAGCATTGCGGAGCCGAGGATCGCCAGTTTGTCCGCGTCGTCCGTGCCGGGATCGGGGTGATAGACGACGAGCATGATGCCCTCCGTCCCGGCGATGAGAAGTTTCTCCCTGTTAAGAGTTATTTCGCCCACCTGGGGGTGGTTGAAGGGCACTGCCGCGCCGGCCCGGGGCCGCACGTCGTGGCGGGCCCACAGCTGCCGGAAGAGCGGACTGGCCAGGGAGAGCTCGCCGACGAGTTCGATGACGCGCGGATCGTGGGTGTCGGTGCCGACTGCCTCGCGGAAGCCGGCGACCAGCCCGGCGGCGGCTCCCTCCCAGTCGGGGAAGAGAGCCTGCTCGCCGGGGTCGAGGAACACGTCCCGCAGCCGGTTGGCACCCGCGACGAGGCGCGGCGAGAGGGCCGTGGCCAGCGGATTGGCGGCGAGGACGTCGAGGTAGCGCCCCTCGACGAACGCGGGCACGGGGAGCATCGCCACAAACTTGGCAGTGCTGGGCGGGACGGTCTCCCTCCGCTGGCGCTGCTGGCGGCGGGGCTTTTCGGCGGCGAGGCCGAGCAGGTACGCCCTCGTGTCGTCGTCGAGGCGCAGAACGCGGGCGAGAGATTCGAGGACCTGCAACGACGGGTTGCGGTCGCGACCACGTTCCAGGCGCAGGTAGTAGTCGGCGCTGATGCCGGCCAGCATGGCAACTTCCTCGCGGCGCAGGCCCGGTACGCGCCGCACGCCCAGGACGGGCACGCCCGCCTCTTCGGGGGTGACGAGCTCACGGCGAGCGCGGAGGAAGGCGCCCAGCAGGTTCGGCTCCTCGGTCATAATCCACACGGTAGGCCGCGAGGGACGCCCGTGTGGGGGCCCTGTCAGACCCCTGGCTCGCAGGGGCTCTGGCTCGGCTTGGTCGCCAGCCGGATCGTTGTCGACGGCGCTGACATGTCGCGAAGCCGCCTGACCATCCCAACGATCATCGGAGCGAGCAAATGATCACAAACAAGCAGCGCGTCCTCGTCACCGGCGGGTCCGGTTTCATCGCCGGCCACTGCATTCTCCAACTCCTCGAGCAGGGCTACCTCGTGCGCACGACTGTGCGGTCACTGAAGCGTGAAAGCGCAGTGCGGGCCGTGCTCGCTGACGCCGGCATGGTGAACGGCGACGCTCTGAGCTTCGTCGCAGCCGATCTCACGAGCGGCACGGGATGGGCCGAAGCCGTCAGCGGGTGCGACTTCGTGCTGCATGTCGCTTCTCCTGTGCACACCGAGAACGTCAAGAACGAGGATGACGTCATCGTCCCCGCTCGTAACGGCACTCTGCACGTGTTGCGAGCCGCCCGCGGCGCTGGCGTCAAGCGGGTCGTGCTCACCTCAGCATTCCACGCCGTCGGCTTCGGTCACCCCCACACCGACCACACCTTCACCGAGGACGACTGGTCCGTCCTCGACGGACCGGGCGTGGACGCTTACGGCAAGAGCAAGATCCTCGCCGAGCGCGCCGCATGGGATTTCATGTCGGCCGAAGGCGGTTCGATGGAGCTCACCACGATCCTGCCCGTCGCAGTCATGGGGCCCGTGATGGGCAAGGAGATCTCCGGCGCGAACCACATCGTGCAGCGAAGCCTTGACGGGCAGATGCCGGGCTACCCGAACATGTGGGTCCCGATCGTCGACGTGCGTGACGTGGCAAGTGCCCACGTGGCGGCTATGACGGTTCCCGGCGCCGCAGGGCAGCGATTCCTCATCACCGGCGGGCCCGCGATCGCGATGAAGCAGATCGGGGCGACCCTGAAGGCACATCTCGGTGACGCCGCCAGGCGGGTGCCGACCCGGACCATCCCGAACGTTGTCGTGCGGATCGCCGCCCTGTTCTCGCCGGAGTTCCGCTCCGTCGCGGCTGATCTCAACTACGTCAAGAAGGTCTCGAATGAGAAGGCCCGCCGCGTGCTGGGCTGGCAGCCGCGCAAGTCGGAGGACGCTATCATCGCCTCCGCCGAAAGCATGATCGCGAAGTCGCTCGTCAAGAACTGAGTCACCTCATCGGCCGCGGTCGCGGATGATTTGAGTACGACAAGGCGGCCAAGTAGGTGGCCCCCTTGTTCATTGCCGTGTGCCCGTTGCGTGCCCGTTCGTAGGGTGGCCGACGGGGAGTCACGGGTACTCACAGTCACTCGGCCAAAATCTGCCCAGTTCGGCGTTTCCCCTGTTCAGAGGCCATGATCTTGAAAGAGTTCCCAAGCTGACAGCGCGGGTTCGATTCCCGTCACCCGCTCTCAGTGTGAAGGCCCAGATGGGGACATGAATTCCGACCCGGGCCTTAGTTGTTTCCTGCCTGGTTCGATCTTCGCGGGCCATTGACGGGCCATTAGCTCTTGATCAGCCTGCTGGGACCAGTGCGCCCGCCGTGCCCTTGTCGTCGTCATCATCGCGTGCTTCGAGTTGCCGATCGATGGCGTTGGTGATCGCCTCGTCGGCTCCTCTGACCGCATGCTGGTAGATCAGATCTTTCTGGTTGTACCGGCCTAACCAGATGGCGCCGCAGGTCAGAAGCATGGAATCGATAGGAACGGTCACGCGCTGTAAACTGTAGGCCTTTCGTCGTGGCCCGGGGCGACATGCTCACGAAGCGCGAGGAGAGGCCGCTCGTCAGAGCCTGCGCGTCATCGGGGTCGTGCCGCCCACGCAGCTGCTACCTAGTTGCAGAGCTAGTTGCAATCCAGCGCCGTCCTGCTCTGTTCCAGGCAGACCGGACGGGCCTGTTTGATCCAGGTTGAACGGATCTGTACGGCCAAGATCCGAGCTGCTCATGCGGTTTGGGTGGAGGCTCTGGCGTCGTGCCTGTTGCGTGCTTGTTAGAAGGGTGATCGACTTCAGCGCAACGTAAGCAGACCATTACTAAACAGCGTGGCGATTTCGCCAATCGAAGCGCTCAATCACGGCAACCAGGCCGTACGCCTCCGCCGCCCGTGACCGATGGACCACAATGGCCCGCATGTCTGCTATGCCCAAGAAGCATGTTGAGGCCGCACCTTCGTCGCGATTCAACGACTACGACAGGATCGCCGAAGGGTACACGACTGAGAACGAGACCAGCCTCCTCAACGCGTACTACGAACGGCCCGCGATGCTGGATCTCGCCGGGGATGTGACCGGAAGGCGCATCCTCGACGCCGGCTGCGGCTCGGGTCCCCTGTTCTCCGCGCTGCGCGATCGAGGCGCCATCGTGACCGGCGTCGACGCGAGCGCCGGGATGCTGGAGATGGCCCGACGACGCCTGGGCACCGACGCGGATCTGCGGGTCGCCGACCTTGCCCGCCCCCTGCCCTTCCCCGACGACGCGTTCGACGACGTCATCGCGTCCCTGGTGCTGCACTACCTGGAAGACTGGGGACCGACACTGGCCGAGCTGCGACGCGTGCTGAGGCCTGGCGGCAGACTCCTCGTCTCGGTCGATCATCCATTCATGAGCACCCTCATGCTGCGCCTGGCCGGGGAAAAGCCCAAGTACTTCGAGATCCGTAGCCGGAACGAAGAATGGACCATGGGCGGGCAGACCGCCCAGATGAGCTTCTGGGACCGGCCGCTGCACGCGATGACCGAGGCCTTCACCGCGGCTGACTTTCGCATCAGCGTCATCAGCGAACCGCCGTTTGTGCCGGAAGCCCGCGAGGTGTTTCCTGAGGAGTTCCGCGAGATCACCGGCCCGAGGTTCCTGTGCTTCCTGTTCTTCGTTCTCGAAGCCGGTTAACGGCGCCTCGTAACGATCAATTGCGGTGACTGAGCGTTTCAGTGGGCGATTCCCGCCAACTGAAACGCTCAGTCACACCTTGCCGAGCGGGTCGGTCGTGTACATCTGTCCCGTGCTCACTACGCCTGAGACGCCCTCGTTGGAGCAGCCGCCCATCTGGACCCCTACCGGTGATCGGAGACCCACGGACCAGAAGGCCGCGTGCCCGTTGCGTGCCCGTTCGGACGGCGGTCAGCGGGGAGTCACGGGGACTCGGTGGCACTCAACTCACGTACGCCCAGGTCAGCGTTTTCCCCAGATCAGAGCGCATGATTTTGAAAGACTTCCCAAGCTGACAGCGCGGGTTCGATTCCCGTCACCTGCTCTCACTACGAAAAGCCAGGTCAGGGATGGATTTCTGACCTGGCTTTGATCGCTTCTAGGGCTATTCTCGATCTTCCGTGCGACTAACGAATGGTCCAGGCCAGAACGTACAGCAGGTTCAACTCGCCTCTGGAGGAGGTGAAGCCGGCCAGCGGCAGGATCACCTCGCTGGACAGGGGCGGGAAGAGATTTCCAGCGCGATCGCCAGACCCGCACCCGGCGCTCCGAGGATCTCCATCAGTTCGATCAGCCAATCCGTCATGCCTCAAAGGCTATGAATGATCATGGTGGGTCTGGAATGAGGCGCATGGCCGTTTCAGGAGTGCGGAAAACCACAGGTGCAATCGGTCGGGCGCCTCATTCCGCCGGGTAAGCGGCTCGGCCTACCGTTCCTGGCCATGATCGGAAAGTTCTTGGACGTCCCCCGGCGGATACTGGCCGGGCTGGCGGCCCTGCTCACCCTGGCCGCTGTGATCATGTTGTCCGCCATGGCCGACAGCACCATGCAACCCCTGTCGGCCACCGCCCCGGACGACCAGTTCAGCGCCGAGCGCGCGCTGGTTCACCTGAAGGAGTTCGCCGCCGAACCACGGCCCATCGGCAGCCCGGCCAGCGACCGGGCCCGGGACTACCTGGCCGGGCAACTGCGCGCGGCAGGGCTTCAGGTCGAGATCCAACGTTCGGTCGGCGCCCGGTCCGCGGCGGGGCTGGCGACGTTCGGCCAGGTCGACAACATCGTGGGCCGGTTGCAGGGAACGGGCTCGACCGGCACCGTGCTCATCGCCGCGCACTACGACTCCGCGGCCATGGGACCGGGCGCCTCCGACGACGGCGCCGCGGTGGCCGCGATGATCGAGACCGTCCGGGCGCTGCGCGCCGGTCCCGGCCTGCGTAACGACATCGTGCTGCTCATGTCGGACGGTGAGGAGGACGGCGTGCTCGGCGCCGAGGCCTTCGTCCGTGAGCACCGCCTGGGCAAGGCCGGCGGCGTGCTGCTGAACTGGGAGGCGCGCGGGGTCAGCGGCCCCTCGCTGATGTTCGAGACCTCCGCGAACAACGCCCGCCTGGTCGAGACATTCACAGGCGCCGTCCCCGCCCCGCGCGGCCACTCCGCCATGGTGGAGCTGTATCGGCTGCTGCCCAACAACACCGACTTCACCCCGCTGACCAAGGCCGGCTTCACCGGCATGAACTTCGCCTACATCCAGCGTTCCTCGCTGTATCACACCGCGGGCGACTCCATCGCCAACCTCAACCGGGGCAGCCTGCAACACCACGGCAGCAACATGCTGGCGCTGGCGCGCGCCCTCGGCGGAGCGGACCTGCGGACGCTGGCCTCCGATCACGACGTCACCTACTTCCGCGCGCTCGGCACCATGATCACGTATCCCGGTCAGCTCGTCTGGCCGCTGGCGGTGCTGGCCGTCGTCGCGGTGGCGGGTCTGGTGCTACTGGCGCGCGTCAGGCGGTTGCTGAGCCTGCCCCGGCTGATCGCGGCGACGGTCTCGGCCGTGGTGCCGTTGGTGGTGTCGGCCGCCTTGGCGCAGGGTTTGTGGGAACTGCTGGTGTCCTGGCGGCCGGCCTACGACCTGATGGGCGGGCTGCTGCACCGCCCGCGTCCGTACCAGGCGGCGATCGCGGTCCTGTGCGCGCTGGCGGTCCTCGGCTGGTACCTGGTGCTGCGGCGCAGGCTGGGCCCGGCGGCGCTGGCGGTCGGGGCGCTGATCTGGGTCGCCGGGCTGGGCGTGCTGTGCGCCCAGGTCGCTCCCGGGGCGTCTTTCCTGTTCGCTCTGCCGGCGCTGATGGGCGCGCTCGGCTGGCTGGCCGCAGTCCTGCTCCGCACGCCTGCCTGGGCGCGGACGGTCGTGGCGATGCTGGGCCCGGTCACGGCCGCCATGCTGCTGCCGTCCCTGGCCGGGAACGTCTTCGACGGGATGGGGCTGGCGCTCGGCGGGGTGAGCGCGCTGGTGCTGGCCTTGTTCGGGCTGATCGTCGTGCCGATCGCGGAGCTGTTCCTGCCCGATCTCGCCACCCGGCCGAAACGTGCCGCCGTCCTCGCAGTACCTTTGACGGCCCTTCTCCTCGCGGCGGGGCTGGTCGCTGCCGGGCTCGTGGTGGACGACTTCGACGCCGGCCGGCCGCAGCGCACGCATCTGGCGTACGTCATGGACGCCGACACCCGCACCGCCCACTGGGTCAGCGCCGACGCGGACCCGGCGCAGTGGACCAGGCAGTACGTGTCCGGCCACGACACCTCCGCGCTGCCCGCCGGGTACGCACGGGGCACGCTGTGGACCGGTCCCGCACCGGTGATCGCCGTCGGCGGTCCGCGAGTCGCCGTCCTGGCCCACAGCGGGGACACGCTCAAACTGCACGTGACCGTTGGGAAGGGCACGCGCTCGGTGACGCTACGGCTCGACCAGCCGATCACCCACGCCACCGCATCGGCCGGCCGGTTCGGGTCGGCGAGCGTGCCCGTCACCGGCACACGAGTCGGCACCTGGCCCTCGGAGATCCGCTTCCGCGGCGTCCCCGCCCGGGGAGTCCAGATCACCGTGCGCATACCGGAAAAGGACCGGATTCGCCTCACCGCCATCGCTGAGACCGACGGGCTCAGTGCGGTGCCGGGCTTCGTCTCCAGACCTCCCAACCTGGTCGCGGCCACCAGGGAGGACGGCGGCCTCATCGCGGTCACCCGCAGCTACACCCTGGCCAGGAACTCTCAGATCCCGGAACGCTTGCCGTCCAGCTCGGGCAAGCTCGCGGGATAGCTCTTGTTATCTGGCAGATAGCGATCACGTGATCACGACGTGCACGGTCCTGATGAGGAAGAAGTCACGACTTGCGACCTCACCGACTTCCCCTGCGACCAGCAATCCCCTGCTACAGGGATCGTGATCGGTGCAGTTCCCAAGCTGACAGCGCGGGTTCGATTCCCGTCACCCGCTCTCATAGTGAAAGCCCAGGTAGACCGATGGATTCGGAACCTGGGCTTTGATGTTTCCTGATGCTGTTGATCTCTGCGTGTCATCAGGGTCGTGATCACCCTGTTGGAACCAGCAGGACGGGACATAACTCAAATCTTGATGACAGTGACGCGTGCACCACACAGTCCGGCGAGGTCCTCGGGGTCGGAGGTGAGGACCGTGACGGGGCCTGGGGCGGCGAGGGCGGTGGCGCTGAGCATGGCATCGATGGCGTACGTGTGCCCGTGCAGGCCGGCGTTGGACAAGAGTGTGGCGGCGTGGCGGGCGATTGGTTCGGTAACCGGTTCGATGACAAGGCGGGACAACGTCCACTCCAGAGCCGGCCGGTTGATGCGAGGGTGGACCACCTCGACGAGGGTGGCGGCAGAGGTGATGACGCGGAGGTCGTCGGCACGGGCGAGAGCAAGCCATGCGGTGACCGTACGGTCGCGCAGGACGGCCTTGGCCAGTCCCTCGCTGTCGAGGACAAGGGTGCCGCCGGGAGTAGCGGGAGTACGGGTCACGCAGCCGCCCCGCCATTGGCCTGTCCCTGCCGGGCCTGGTGGAGTTGGTCGCGCAGTGCCTGGACCTCGTCGTCGGTGATGGGGCCATGCTCGGCCTCGGCTACCTGGATGAGTTCACTGAGGTTGTCGCGCTCGATCTGGCGGGCGACGGCGGCGGCGACGTAGGCGGACAGGCCGGAAGGGCCGCTCCGGGATCGGGCGGCCTCGGCGATGTCACGCGGCATGGTGATCGAATACTTTCCAGTAGGCTCACTCATGCCCTTTATCCTACCACTTATCCTCCGGCAGCATCCCGGCTGCCTTGTTAACGTTGGGAGGGCCGCCGTCGGTGGTTGCACATCGGCGAGAGTTAAGCGCTCTCCTTGCTTCCTCTTCGGGGGCGGGATGACGGCGGACGGGGTGATCAGGCGGCGGGGGTACGCGCGTTGCGCGAGAAACACCAGGTCGCGGGCTGTCGCCGGGCCATCAGTGGGCCGTTAAGAGGGAGGACGAGGGGGCAATCACGGTCACTCGGGACCGGCTTGCTACGAATGATCACGTGGCGAGATCTTGGCCGGCCGTCGGCCCGTTACCTCACGAGACCGTTCGGTTCTCCAGCTCGTCCAAGAATCGCTCCACGATGCCGGTACGCCGTACGTCCTCCTCCAATGACTCCCCGATGATGCGGTCCGCCAGGTCGGTCGACAGACGGCCGATCTCCGTGCGGATTTGGGCGAACGCCGCCTGTCTGTCGGCCTCGATCTGGGCGTGCGCCGTCTCGATGAGGTGGCGAGCCTCGGCCTGCGCCTGCGCGCGGAGCTCGGCCCTGATCTGCGCGCCCTGCTCGCGGGCCTCCTCCCGCAGCAGCGCCGCGCCGCGCCGCGCCTCTTCCAGCTGCTCGTGGTATTGCCGCTGCAGAATCCGGGCCTCGGCTTGGGCCTCCTCTGCCCTCATGATTCCGCCGTCAATCGCGTCGGCCCGCTCGGCCAGCGTCTTCTGGAAGCGCGGTACGAGCAGTTTGTCGATGATGAACAGAGTGATGAGGAATGTGGCAAGTCCGACAAGGGGCTCGTAATAGTTGTCCGGCAGGAGTGGGTTCACGAATGGACCTTTCGTCAGCAGGGTTGTCACAGGCCCCACGCGCAGGGAATTGCCGACGTACATCCAGGTGGATAGCGTTACGATCACGCCGTCTACATCCATGCACAGTTTTTTCGAAGAGACAGCGAGCGAAGGGGCTGGCCTGGAGCCGCTCAATATTTGGCAGTAATGCGTCGGAGATTGGCTGGGTTCAACCTATTCGTCGGCAGTATTGAACACTTGACCCGCGTTCCACGGATGTGCGTGAGCCTGGATCCACGGCAGTCGCAGCGTCGGCCGAGCATCCAACACATTTGCCGGTGGAATCGCCGATCGCGGAATATCCAACGAAGCTGAGGATGCGGAGCGCTGGGGAACGCGGCCCGGTTCATGGGACTTGTCTTCCTGAAGGTCCAGAACCTACGGCCGTGCTCATTTGGCGGGTTTCTCTTCGGTGGCGGCCGTGTGGCGGCCGTGTTGTTCCCAGATCGCCGCACAGGTCGCCGTCGGGTCTGTGCGCACCTTGGGCGGGGTGGCCCAGATGCGGGCCGGCCAGTCGTCGCGCTGATAGCGGGGCCAGCCTGGATCCCCGGTGGCGGCGAACGAAACCCAGGCGTCGCGCATCGCGGCGGACAGAATCTCGAACTCACTGGGCACCGCCGCCCCGAAGAGGTCCGCACTCAGCGGGCCGGTCGAGACCCCGAAGGTGAACGGCACGTCGAGGCCATGGCAGGCGCCCAGGGCGGGGTTCCCTGCCCAGGCGAACTCGTAGAGGTAGGTGCGTCCTCCGATGCCGGCGTGGGCCTGCGCACACCAGCGTGCGGGCATCCGGAACATCGCGTCGGAGACCATCAACATGGTCAGGTCGGCATCGGTGATGCCAGGGCGGGTCCGCCGATAGTCCTGCACCTTGGCGGCGTCCAAGCCCACGCTTTGGGCGGCTCGGACAGGATCTGCCTCAGCCGGATCCTGACCCACGGTGAAGAAGCGGGCCTCCTCGGCTGTGGAGCCGCAGATCAGATCGATCGACCGCCCTGTCCCGGTTCGGCGCATCGCCGCCCAAGGGCGCTCATCGAGCAGCTCACCGTCCAGGATGAATGCGTACGGGCTGTGCGGATGAGTCCAGGCGCCCGGCTCCGCGGACATGACCACCACCGGGTTCCACTGCACGGCGTGGATGGCCTTCGGCGGTACGGCCGCCAACGCCTCGGCCGTCGGGTCGATGCCGAGCTCGCCGGTGATCATCCCCGAAACGGTGCGTGCCTCTTCAAGGGGGACGAACACGTTGCCGGGACTCTGGGCGATCGCCCGGTGGAGCAGGCCGCTCGTTGTCTCGGCCGCGACCAGCGCGGCTATCGAGGTCGCCCCGGCGGACTGGCCGAACACTGTGACCGAGTCCGGGTTCCCGCCGAACGCAGCGATGTTGTCCTGCACCCAGCGCAGCGCGGCGATCTGGTCGAGCACGCCGCGGTTGCAGGGCGCGTCCTTCACCCAGCCGAAGCCCTCGTAACCGACGCGGTAGTTCACTGTCACCAGCACGACCCCGTCGCAGGCCAGGGCGGTTCCGTCGAAGTCGGGGCTGGTCGCGGATCCGGCCACGAACAAGCCGCCGTGGAACCACACCATGACCGGCAGGCCGCCGTCCCCGGGATGTGGGGTCCAGATGTTGAGGGTGAGGCACTCCGGATCAGCCCCGGCCGCAGGCGCCTGAGGATGCTCCGGCTGAGGAACAGACGCTCCGAAGGTCCGCGCATCCCGCACGCCCTCCCACGGCGATGGCTGGGCCGGTGCCTGGAACCGCAGGGGTCCGTGCAACGGCGCGGCGTAGGGGATGCCCCGGAACGCTGTGACGCCGTTCTCTGTGACACCTCGTACTGCACCGCATCTTGTCCGGACGGTCACGCCCATCCGCATCTCCTTCCTCGGTCAAGACCGGCCGATCGTTCTGCGCGGCCGTCGAGAACCTGCCGACATTCCGACTAGTCTAAGATTTGACCAGATGGTCAAAGACATGTCTAGTCGGTATGCGGGAGAGGGCAATGGGGCGAGTCGCGCTCATCACCAATGGCAGTTACGGCGATGTCGCCCCGTATGCGGGGCTTGGGCAGCAGCTGCGCACCGCCGGGCATGCGGTACGACTGGCCGCACTGAGCACGTACGAGAGTCCCGCCGTCGACGCGGAGATCGACTTCACGCCGCTGCCGAGCGAGGATCACTCGACGCTGCTGGAGTCCGAGCGTGCACAGCGTGCGAACAAGGGCGGTGCTGTCGGCGCCGCCGCGCTGCTCGGGCTCGGCGTGGAGGCCATGCGAGCCCAGCTGCCTGTGATGGTCGAAGCCGCCGCCGACGCTGACGTGGTGGCCTGTTCGATGTCGACGCTGCTGCTGGCCGGGCCGATCGCAGAGGCTCGCGGTGTTCCCCTTCTGGTGCTTCCGCTGCAGCCTGCGACGCCGACCCGGGAACATGGTCCACTGCCGTTGGGAGGGCGCGATCTCGGCCCGTGGATGAACCGCGTATCGGCTGAGGTGTTCGGCCGATTCGCGACACGCATGTTCGCTCCACTGGTCGCCGATCTCCGTGACTCCCTCGGCCTGCCACCGGCCGGCTCTCCGCGCCGGCGAGCCGGCTATGCGATCGAGGAACTGCCCGTGCTGTACGGGTTCAGCCCTGCAGTCGTGCCCCGGCCAACGGACTGGCCCAAGGCCGTCGACATCGCCGGTTACTGGTGGCCTCCCACCCCGGGCCGGTCGTGGGACCCGCCTGCCGAGCTGGTGGAGTTCCTCGCCGATGGGCCGCCCCCGGTCTTTCTCGGATTCGGCAGCATGCGGCACGTCCCGGTCCCGGTGATCGCCAAGGTCGTCACCGAGATGATCGTCCGCACCGGGCACCGCGTCATCGTGCAGCGCGGTTGGGCCCGGATCGACGTCGATTCACCCAACGCGCTGGTCATCGACCACGTACCTCACTCCTGGCTGTTCCCACAGGTCGCCGCAGTCGTACACCACGCAGGAGCAGGAACCACGGCAGCAGGACTACGAGCCGGGGTTCCCGCTGTACCGGTGCCGGTCGCACATGACCAGCCCTTCTGGGCGCGCCGACTCGTCACCCTCGGAGCGGCCCCCACCATCATCCCCCTCCGCCGGCTCTCCGGACCTCGGCTCGCCGACGCCATCGTCCGCGCCGTCGGCACCCCCGCCCATCGCCGGCGTGCCACCGCGATCGCAGACAGACTTCGCAACGAAGACGGCGCCGCACACGTGGAAGCCGCCGTGCGGCAACTCACTGCGGCAACTGCATGATGATGACACCTGCACACACCGCCCCCTCATCGGAAGGACCCACGCACACTCATGTGGAAGCAGCCGGACACCGAGAGCATGACTTTCACCGAACGCGGCCGACGTGCCCAGATCCTCCGCGGCGCGATCGACACCATCGTCGAGCTGGGCTGGGCGCAAAGCTCACTGGCGCGCATCGCCGAGCGGATCGGAGCCAGCAAAGGCACCATCCTGCACTACTTTCCCGACAAGGAAGCTCTCGTCGGGGCACTGGCCTTCGACATCCACACCCGGCTGGCCGACGCCGTCACCAACGCCCTCGCCGCCGAGTCCACCTCGATCGGCCGGATCCGCGCCTACATCCGTGCCAACATCGACTTCCTGGCCGACAACCCCTCGGACATCGCGGCCGTCATCGAACTCGGGGCCACCTACCGCAGCCGCGACCGCCGCCGCCTCAAGGAACTCATGGCGACCGCCGCCCCCGTACCGGAAGAACTCGCCTCGCTCGACCTGGCCGCCTTGCTCACCCGAGAACAACACGCCTCGAAACTCAGCGACTTCGACCCCGACACCCTGGCAATGGTCATCCGAGGCGCCATCGACGCCGCCGCCGAACGTCTCACCCGCGATCCCGGCTTCGACCCCCGTCCCTACGGCCACGAGCTCGCCGAAACAGTCGAACGCCGCATCCAGCCCTCCCCAGGCACTTCCAACGGATGACACGCAGTAGGTGATCAGTGGGTACGGCGGGGCCGGCTTCGGCAGTAGCAAGCTGTAGGCGCCATGCACGCCGACGGGCCATACCGTCCTCGCTCCAGGTCGCGGTTCATGTCGAGCCCGAAGCCCCGTACGCCTTACGAAGCCTGCTGAGGGCCGCTGTGGCATAGAACCGCCGGATACTCCGCTCTTCCACGCCGGCACGTCGAAGCGCCTCAGGCTCGTCAAGCCCACGAACAAAGGTCAGACACCAAATGCCAAGGAGCCCATAGCCATGGGCGATCCAAGCGACATTGTCATAGGCGAACTCCACGCGCCCACGCTCCCTGCCGTCCTTCGAACGGTGCTGCCAAAGTAGCGATCAACTCCGACAGCCACGTCGGTCCACTGGGCTGTACGGCCTTGCACACCATTTGCCTCCGGCGGGGGCACTCCGGCTGACCACGGGCCGCGACCATCCGATCGGGCACGGCCACGGCCGACGGCCTACGACAGGCGTAGGAGCGGCCGACGCGGGATTCCAACAAGTGACCGATGACCTGTTGGCCGCCCGGTCATAGGCTCAGCCGAACCACCGCCAGCCGGCCCCAGCCTGCCCGCGGTGTGAGACCCGGACGAGGAGCGCCAACCGGTTGGCGAGAAGGGCGGGACGTGCGGTCCTCGGGGCCCACCGCGATACCGCGGTTCATCGGGCGGTTCGTGCTTCCGGCGCTGTTCGCGGCGCTCTTCGCCGCCCCGCTGTGGTTCATGGTGGTCGGCTCGCTCCGGCCCGCCGGCTGGCCCCCGCCCCGCACCCTGGAGCTGCTTCCACCCGAGCCGTCCGTGGCCGCGTACGCCCGGCTGCCGGAGCTGATCCCGCTCTTCCGCTACCTGGCGAACTCCGCGATGGTCGTCGCGGTCGCCGTACCGGTGACGGTCGTCGTCGCCTCGCTGACCGGTTTCGGGCTGCGGCTGCTCACGCCGGCGGCCCGGCGGCGGGCGGTCCTCGGCCTGCTGGCGGTGCTGCTCGTGCCGGTCACCGCCGTGTGGGCCACCCGCTTCGAGCTGTTCCGGTTGGCCGGCGTGGTCGACACGTACGTCCCGCTGCTGGCCCCGGCGCTGCTCGCCGGCAGCCCCTTCCTGGTGCTGCTGTACACGTGGGCCTTCGGCGGCGTGCCGGACAGCCAACTCGGGGCCGCCCGGTTGGAGGGGGCCGGGTGGCTCACGATCTGGCGTCGGGTGGCCCTGCCGCAGGTGCGCCCGGCGACCCTGGCGGTGGCCGTGCTGGCCTTCACGTTCCACTGGTCCAACCTGATCGACCCGCTGCTGTACCTGCACAGCGGCGACCGTTACACGTACCCCCTGGGTCTGCAGTTCCTGCGACTGCTGAACCCGACCGACTGGCCGCTGCTGATGGCTGGCTGCGTCGTGGCGACCGTGCCATGCGTGGTGGTGTTCCTGCTGGCCCAACGGATCCTGCTGAACGACGATCCGCTGGCCGCTCTGAGATCTGGAGGTCGTAGGTGAGCCGATTCCGACGGTACGTCGCCCTGGTCACCACTGCGCTGCTGCTCGGCGTCGCTGGCTGCGGCGGCGGGAACCGCACGGAGGACCAGGACGGGATCACCGTCGTGCTCTTCGGCGACGCCGAGGAGATCGCCGGCTACCGCAGCCTGGTCGACGCGTTCACCGACGCCCACCCCGACGTGGCGGTCACGCTCTCCCCGGTCGCCAGCCAGGACGAGCTGATGGCCCGGCTGACGACCTCGTTCGCCGGCGGGCAGCCACCCGACGTGTTCCTGCTGAACTACCGCCGCTACGGCCAGTTCGCCGCCCAGCAGGCCATCGAGCCGGTGCAGTCCTACCTCGACCGCAGCACGGCGCTCGACGAGAGTGACTTCAGCCCGCGGGCGTTGGACGCCTTCCGGTTCGACGGGAAGGCCCTGACCTGCCTGCCGCAAAACATGTCCTCGCTGGTCGTCTACTACAACGCCGACCTCTTCACGGCCAAGGGCGTGCCGCTGCCGAAGGCCGGCTGGACCTGGGACGACTTCCTCTCCGCCGCCCGCGCCCTGACCGGCGACGGGAAGTACGGCGCCGGCGTCGAGCCGTCGATCGCGCGGCTCGCGCCGTTCGTCTGGTCCAACCGCGGCGAGTTCGTCGACGATCCGACCCGACCGACCGCCCTCACCCTCACCGGCGACCCGGCCACCCGCATGGCCGTCGACTGGTTCCTCGACCTGCAACTGAAGCACCACGTCGTGCCCCCGGACGCCGAGGAGCAGAGCGAGTCGAGCGAGGCCCGGTTCCTGCGCGGCACGCTCGGGATGTATCTCAACAGCCGGGTGGCCGTCCCCACGCTGCGCACCATCGACGGCTTCACCTGGGACGCGGCACCGCTGCCGGTGGCCCCGGGCGGCGTGCCCGCGTCGATCCTGCATAGCGACGCGTACTGCATGAGCGCCGGCCTGCCCGACCACGACGACGCCTGGCGGTTCATCGAGTTCGCGATGGGCGAGCAGGGCCAGCGGATCCTCGCCGACTCGGGGCGCACCGTGCCGTCGCGCCTCGACGTGGCCAACTCCCCCGCGTTCCTCGACCCGGCCAAGCCCCCGAAGTCGTCGCAGGTCTACCTCGACGCCGAGCCGCACCTGCGGGCCACCCCCCGCACCGGCACCTGGTCGCGAGTGGAGCGTGAGACGGACGCCCTGCTCGAGGAGGTCTTCTACGGCCGGGTCGGCCGCGAGGAGGGGCTGCGGAACCTGGAGGAGAAGATCCGCCCGCTCTTCACCCTGCCGGTGGGCGCGGATGGGTAACCGCGGCGCCATCCGGCTCGAGTCGCTGACCAGGTCGTACGGGCGGGTCGTCGCCCTCGACGACGTCGACCTCGAGGTGCGGGCCGGCGAGATGATAACCCTGGTCGGCCCGTCCGGCTCGGGAAAGTCGACGATCCTGCGGCTGATCGCCGGGCTGGACCGGCCGGACCAGGGCCGGATCGTCGTCGACGGGCAGGACGTGGTGCGGGTACCGCCGCACCGGCGGGCCGTGGCGATGGTCTTCCAGGACTACGCGCTCTACCCCCACCTCACCGTCCTGGGCAACCTGCTGTTCGGGCTACGCGTACGGCGGGTCCGACGCGCCGAGGCCGAGCGGCGGGCCCGGGCGGCCGCCGACCGGCTGGGGATCGCGGACCTGCTCGACCGCTACCCCGACCAGACCTCCGGCGGGCAGCGCCAGCGGATCGCCCTGGCCCGGGCGCTGCTGCGCGAGCCGACCGTCTACCTGCTCGACGAGCCGCTGGCCAGCCTGGACGCGCCGCTGCGCTTCGCCACCCGCGCTGACCTGCTCGCCCTACACCGGGAACTCGGCACCACGACCATCCACGTCACCCACGACCAGGCGGAGGCGATGACCCTCGGCGACCGGGTCGCCGTCCTCGACCGCGGCCGGGTCCGACAGATCGGGCCACCGCAGCAGGTGTACGACGAACCGGCGGACACCTTCGTGGCCGGCTTCCTGGGCAGCCCGCCGATGAACCTGGTGCCCGGCGGCGGCGTGCTCGGCGGCGCCGCCGGCCTGATCCTCGGGGTGCGGCCGGAAGACCTGGAACTCGACACCGACGGGCCGATCGAGGCCACGGTCGAGGCGGCGGAGGCGCTCGGCAGCGAGACCATCCTGCTGACCCGCTGCCCGGACGGCACCCGGTTGACGGTCCGCACCGGCCCGCGACCCGGCGTCCGGCCCGGCGAGGGGGTGCGGCTGCGACCCGACCCCGGCCGCCTGCACCGGTTCGACGCGGAAACCGGACGGCGGAGGTGACGTCCGGCCGGGCCCGCCCGCCGCTGACCGCATGGGCGTTCCTCGCCCCGTACGCGGTCGCGGTCGGGCTGCTGATCGTGCTGCCGGCCCTGCTCAACCTCGGCTACGCGTTCACCGACCACACCGGGCTGACCCGCGACCCCCAGTTCGTCGGCCTGGACAACGTGCGCCGGATGCTCTCCGACGGCTTCCTGCTCGACAGCGTGCAGGCGTCGGCGATCCACCTGGCGCTGGCCGTACCGCTGCGACTGCTGGCCGCCGTCGGGCTCGGCCTGCTGCTCGCCGCGCCGCGACCGGGCGGGCGTTGGTTCCGGGTCGCGGTGTACCTGCCGACGGTCGTGCCCGACGTGGCCCTCGCGGTGCTCTTCCTGTGGGTGCTCAATCCGCTGTACGGCCCGCTCAACCAACTGCTCGGGCTCTTCGGCCACCCCGGCTTCACCTGGCTCTCCGATCCCGGCACCGCACGGGTAGCGGTGGCGCTGATGCTGGTCTTCCCGATCGGGGAGGGCTTCCTGGTCGTCCTCGCCGCCCGGCGCCTGCTGGACGGCCGGCTCTACGAGGCGGCGGCCCTGGAGGGCTGCGGCCCGTTCGGCCAACTGCGCCGGCTCACCCTGCCGATGCTCGCACCCGTGCTCCTGCTGCTCGCCGTCCGCGACACGATCCTGACGCTGCAGGTCAACTTCGTGCCCGCGTACGTCCTCACCGACGGCCGGCCCGCCAACGCCACCCTCTACCTGCCGGTCTACATCTTCGACCAGGCCTTCGAGTTCTCCAGTTTCGCCTATGGCGCGCTGATCACAAGCGTCCTCATGGTGGTCACCGCGGTCGTCATCACCGCCCTGCTGCTCGTCGTACGGCGATGGCGCGTGCTGCGCTGAGCGTGCCATGCTGCGGCGGTGAGACTCCGCATGTTGACCGTCGTCGTCACGGTCCCGCTACTGCTGGCCGCCTGCGGCGGCACCGAGGCCGGGCAGCCCACCGGCCGCGAGTCGGGGATGCTGGCGAACCTGCCCAGCTGCGACCGGGTGCCATTGGACGCCGACGCCGAGGTGACCGCCGATGTTGCCGGCCTGATGCTGCCCGACGGCGCGCGGGTCACCTCGGTGGTCACGCAGGGCACACTGACGACGGTCGAGGCCACCGTCCGCATGACCCCGTTGGACGTGCGCGCCCACTACGAGCATCTCAGCGACATCGACCTGCTCCGCGCCGAGGACGAGGTCTTCGAGGCCGAGGTGCTGATGCGGGCACAGCAACGACGGACGTACCTGCGTGCCACCGCGGTCTGCGCGGATGCGACGACGCTGACCGCCGTGGTGGGACCGGACTCGGACGACGCGGGCCTACCCGAGTTCCAGAGTTACTGACCGCGATCCCGCGCCGCGGGCGCAACCCCGTGCCCATTCCGCGCTTGTCCACCGCCGCTGAACCCACCGACCCTGGCCAGCCGCGGACGATTGGGCGTCCGACAGGTGTCCTAAGCGAAGGGAGTTAATCCCAACAGATGCTCGGTGACGTGACTCACCTCGCTGTCTAACGTGCCGACTGGTGACCGCTTTCCCGGTCGCCACGACGTGTGGACAGGGAGATCCGAATGAACCTCACGCTCGTCCGACGGTATCGCGGCCTCGGCATCACAGCGGCGGTCGCGTTATTCGCCTCGGTCGCGCTGACCGCATCCTCGACACCTCGACCCGTCCAGGAGGTATCGTTAGCCACCAACACCCCCACCGGGCCGATGGAACTGCCCGACGAGTGGATGACCGCCCAGCGGATGAGCGACGGCAGCACCGAGCTGTCCACCGCGAAGTACACCAAGGCCCGCGGCGAGGCCAACCAGATCGCCGCACGCACCCTCAAAGCTTACCGCCCCCTGGCCGAGCAGAAGTGGGACTTCTTCGGCCCGAGCAACATCGGCGGGCGGGTCGTCGACATCGCCGTCGACCCGCAGGTGCCGGACCAGGTCTTCATCGCCGCCGCCTCCGGAGGCATCTGGAAATCCCGCGACGCCGGCGCGACGTTCGAAGCGGCGTGGCCGGACGACGGGACGCAGAGCATGGGCGCGGTCGCGATGACCAGCAAGGGCGTCCTCTTCGCCGGCACCGGCGAGCCCCAGCCGGGCGGCGGCTCGATCACCTTCGGCGGTGACGGCATCTACCGCTCGAAGGACCGCGGGAAGACCTGGCAGCACGTCGGCCTCAGGGACAGCCACGCCATCGCTCGCTTCGCCATCGACCCGAGCAACGAAGATCGCATCTTCGCCGCGGCCAGCGGCAACCTCTTCATGCCCGGCGGGGAGCGCGGCGTCTACCTCTCGGAGGATGGCGGGGACAGCTGGCAGCTCGTGCTCGCGCCGCCGAACCCCACCACCGGCGCCACCGAGGTCGTCATCGACCCGACCAACCCCCGCCGGATGTACGCAGCGATGTGGGACCACCTGCGCGAGCCGCACCAGCGCACCTACGGCGGCCCCGGCTCCAGCCTCTGGCGCTCCGACGACGGCGGCGCGACCTGGCAGCGGATGACCAACGGCCTGCCCACCGACGCGGACCAGGGTCGCTGGGGCATAGCCCTCGCCCCGAACAACCCGCAGCGCCTCTACGCGTACGTCGGCACCGCGCTCGGCCCGTTCCGCGCGTTCTACCGCTCCGACAACGGCGGCGACACCTGGACCCAGACCCCGGTCACCGCCGGCCAGGCGTCGCAGTCCACCTTCAGCTGGTGGTTCGGCAAGCTCTACGTCGACCCCACCAACGCCGACCACGTCTTCCTGACCGGCGTCAACCTGAGGCGCTCCACCGACGGCGCGCAGAGCTTCTCCTCCGTGGGCGGGGTGCACGCCGACCAGCACGCCATGCGCTGGGACCCCAAGGTGCCCGGCCGGGTCTACCTGGGCAACGACGGCGGCTTCTACCGATCGGAGGCCCACGGGGCCAGCGGCTGGGTCAAGTCCACGTACGAGCCGTACACCCAGTTCTACACCGTAGACGTCGCGGAGACCGACCCGGTGCTGAAGGTGGGCGGCGCCCAGGACAACGGCTGCAACCGCGGCTACACCGGCGTCGGCGGCGACTGGGACGACATCGGCTGCGGCGACGGCCTGCAGGTGATCATCCACCCGGAGCAGCCGAACATCGTCTTCGGGTGCAGCCAGTACGGCAGCTGCTACCGGTCGGAGAACTCCGGCGCAGCGCCGCGGCAGACCATCGGCTCCGGGCAGACGACGTCCCAACGGCGCAACTGGCAAACCCCGTTGCAGTTCGACCCGAGCGACCCGAACGTCATGTACTACGCCGGCAACATCGTCAACCGGTCCACCGACAACGGTCGCACCTGGACGCCGATCAGCCCCGACCTCACCGGCGGCGGCCCCAACGACCCGTCCGGCTACCCGTGGGGCACGATCACCACGATCGCGGCCGCGCCCACCGACGGCAACAAGCTCTACGTCGGCACCGACGACGGCCGGCTGTGGTGGACCGACGACCTGGGCGGCACCTGGAACCGGGTGGACCCGGCACAGGTGCCTGGCACCTGGGTGACCCGGGTGGCGGTGCACCCGACCGACAAGAACATCGCCTACGCGACGTTCTCCGGGTTCCGCTCCGGCAGCGACCGCGCGCACGTGATGATCACCCGTGACG
Source organism: Nonomuraea terrae (assembly GCF_004348995.1). Taxonomy (GTDB): domain Bacteria; phylum Actinomycetota; class Actinomycetes; order Streptosporangiales; family Streptosporangiaceae; genus Nonomuraea; species Nonomuraea terrae. Next base: position 19,098 of record NZ_SMKQ01000017.1, on the reverse strand, counting down.
GTGGCCGGACCTGGAGCGACATCGGCCAGGGTCTGCCGGACGCCCCGGTGAACTCCGTCGTCCCGACCGCCGACGGGCTGCTGCTGGTCGGCACCGACGTCGGGGCGTTCATGTCGGCGTGGAACGGCGGCGAGTGGGCCGCGCTCGGCACGAACCTGCCGCAGGCGCCGATCATGTACCTGCGCTACCACGAGCAGAGCCGGCAGCTCACCACGGCGACGTTCGGCCGCGGCGTCTACGACCTCACGGTCCCGAAGTGCCCGGCCGCGTCGACGAAGCTTCCCCTGAAGGACACCGGGAAGGGGGCGGTCGGCGTGCTCGCCTCCTGCCACGCGACCGCGTAGCCACCCAGCAGTTCCACTGAGGAAACCACTGGTTCGATAGACGTAGCACCAGGCAGGCCAGAGGCCGCCTCCCGGACCCGGGAGGTGGCCTCTGGCCATGCTCCCGCCTCGAGGCAGCCGGCCCGCTGGGTGCGAGGCCCAGCCATCGATGCCGGTCAAGTTGGTCGCGCAGTACCGCCAGGTGGGCCGACGTCATCGACCTCGCCCTGGTCGGTTGACCCAAGCGACAGCCAGAGCCGAACCGCGAACGAGGCAGAACAGTCGGACAGCCGCGGTCTCTCACAGTCACTCACGGGCAATGCTGTTCTCGATCTTCCGTGCAACTAACGTGCAATTAGCCCACGGGAGCCAACGCCCCTGATGAACCGTCATCGTCATCCTGCTTGAGCTGCTGATCGACGGCGTTCGTGATCACTTGATCGGCGCCCCTGACCGCGTGCTGGTAGATCATGGCCGCCCCGACGTTGTCGTGTCCCATCCGTGCCATCGGGTCTCTGAGCCCTGCCCCTGACATCGCGGCCGGCATGTTCCCCGTGTGACGGAGATCATGGAAGTGCAGGCCGGGCAGACCCATGCACGTCCACCCATCGCGTCAGATGGCCAAGCCTGCGCCCCCGGACACGACGATCTCTTGCCCGGTGACGTACGCAGCATCGTCCGAAGCCAGAAAAGCGACCGTCCCGGCGACGTCTTCTGGCGTCCCGAGGCGGCCGAACGGGTTGTGCTCGGCCATCGCCGTCATCGTCCCTGCGACGTCTTCGGTTTCCGTCCGGATCGAGGCCCGCGTCATCGGGGTGTCGGTCATCCCCGGGCTGACCGCGTTGATGCGGATGCGGCGCGGCGCGAGCTCGAGGGCCAGAGTCGGGATCATGGCCAGCATCGCGCCGTGGGACCCGGCAGCGACGCTGCTACCGGTCAGGCTGCGTGTTGCTCCGATCCCCACGGTGACGATGACCGAAGCACCGTCGGACAGCAGCGGCAACGCCTTGACCAGGGTGAAGAACACTCCTTTGGTGTTGACGGCGAACACTTCGTCGTACGCGGCTTCGTCCCAATCCTCCAGCGTCATCGGATGGTTCACGCCGGCGTTCAGGAACAGCGTGGTCAGATTGCCGAATTGCGCTCCGACTTCGGACACGACCCGGTCAGTGTCCGAGAGCGACCGTACGTCAGCTTGCAAGACCAGGACATCGTCGGGCAACTCCTCCCGCGCCCGAGCGACGCTCTCCTGACGCTGTCCGGTGACAGCGACGCGGTAACCGCGGTCGTGCAGAGTCCGCGCGGTCGCCTTCCCGATTCCGCTGGTGCCGCCCGTGATCAGGGCTGTACGTGCCGACATGACCATCACTCCATCTTCGTTGTTGGCTCGACTGGACAGCCCAATGGCATCGCGTTGGTGCCAGGCGTGCAGGAGAACTTGCCGGCAGTCACTGAGCTCGCAGCTGGCGAGACAGTTTCCTGCCCTCATCATGTACCAAGATGTCTAGCTGGTCCGTCCAGAGTATAAACCTCTACTGGACTATAGCGTCCAAGTTTGCGAGGCTGGTGCCGTGACCATGACGCGCACAGGGAAGCGTGCGACCAAGGAGCAGCATGCAGCTGCTGAGTACTTGGGCTCGCTCGACGACTCACTCGCGCGGTGGGTGCAGTCGACTGGACCGATCGATGCCTACGACGCGCATCTGCCCGTTGCGATGGACAGTCCGCTCGAATGGTTCTCCTTCGCTGTCACCTCGCGGCAGCTCAGCAGGGCATCCAGCTTGGCGATCTACCATCGACTGGTCGCGCAATTCGGTGGCGCCATCACTGCAGAGCGTGTCGTCTCGACCGACGAGCAGACCCTGCGCGATGTCGGGTTGTCTCACCAGAAAGCCAGGACGATCCGTGCACTCGCCGAACGCGTGGATGACGGTCTGCTGGAGATGGACAAACTTGTGACCATGACAGATGCCGAAATCCACGCCAACCTCGTGGCTGTACCCGGTATCGGTCCGTCGTCCGCGCAACGGTTCATGCTGCATTACCTGCGCAGACCGGACATCTTCCCGGCCGGCGATCTTACTGTGCGCGAAGCGATCACCGCACTCGATCAACTGGACGGCCTGATCACGCCGAAGGCCGCGGAGCAGCGGGGTGAGCCGTGGCAACCGTATCGATCGTATGCCACGTCGTACCTGTGGGGCTTCGTGTGGGAGCTGCACCCTGTCGTTCCTGGTGGTACGTCGTAGTGCTGCGTCATTTCACCGGCGCTGATGACGACGAGGAAATTCCTGTGCCTCGCTGACTTGGTGCGCGTTGCCGAGTCGATCTGACGCAGGGCGCCCCTTAATGGACTTCATAGTCCATATCTAGAGTCCGGCCTATCATCGGGTTCCCGCGTGTGTCGCGTAGGTTGACACCAGCGTTAAGGCGGCCAGGGCGCAGCGCTCTGGCTACCCACGGGTGATCGGACGGGGGAGGAGCGTGCGCGACCGCACGAACATGAGGGGGACCCCTCCTTGCAGGGTGGCTGGCCGAGCCGCGCGCAACTCCACCTCTGGTTGTCCGGAGAGCTCAAGGGTTTGCCGTACTCCGGCCACTGCCGTGTCCTGGAGGCGATGTTCCCCGGGAGGTCGGCCCACGAGCTGTTCTCTACGAGCACCGTCGAGGTCCCCACGCCCCGGACGGAACCGGAGACAACCCGATGCGCCGGCATTGAGACCGCGATGGATGCCGTGCCCCAGATGGCCGACGTGACCGCTGTGTTCAGCAGTCGCTCGGCTTTCACCTCTGCGTTTCCGGCATCGACGTTGTTCGACAGCGCGAAGGAGATCAACGCGGCGGGCCTGTCGCTCAACGTGCTCTGCCAGAGCTATCCCGATCATCAGCTCAAGCGCCTTCTGGACACCGGCACCAAGATCCGGTGCCTCTTCCTCGATCCGCAGGGGAAGGCGATCCGAGCCCGTGAAGCGGAAGAGGGCTACACCGACAGCAGGCTGACGACTCTTACGGCGCTCAACATCACCATGTTGACCAGGCTGCGTGATCGACTCGACACCACCTCAGCACAGCGCCTCGAACTGCACGTCTACGACGAGACCATCCGGTTCAACCTGTTGATCGTCGATCGAGCCCTCTGCGTAGTGCAGCCGTGCCTACCGCAGGCCCGCGGAGTCGACTCGCCAACGAGCGGCGATCAGCGGTGAATCAGGGGGCTCACGGTCACTCGGCCTGCTTTGACCTGCACCCCCATCTTCTCGACTCAGCCCGGCAAGATTCCCGATGACAGTTCGGGTTCGATTCCCGTCACCCGCTCCAACTGTGAAAGCCGGATCAGGGTGGGCCCTCCCTCGCTTGATCGTTTCTGGGGCTGTTCTCGGTTCGAGGACGAAGACCGGCGGGGGTCTCCGCCGCCGAGGCCGGGAAGCATGTCCGCGACCGAACTCGTGATGAGCGGGTTCGATTTCCGCGCGCTGAAGGGGCTGGTCTGATCGTTACAGGTCAGGGCCGGGCATGGCTCGTTCAAGCTCGATCAGGGCTACAGCAGGGCCCTCGCCGAAGTCGTGGTCGTGTCTCCTGCCGGTCTCGGTGAAGCCGTTCTTGGTGTAGAAGCGGCGAGCCTGAGCTGAGTCCCGGAGCGTCCACAGATGCACGCGGTCATATCCGGCGTCCCGCAGCTGGTCCAGGGTGGCGGTCAGCAAGACCGCCGAGAGGCCGCTGCCCCAGACGTCCGGGTGGGCAAAGAAGGTGTGGATCTCCGCCAGGCCGAAGCGGGAAGAGGAGTCTCCGAAGCGGGCGAAGGCGCCGGGGCGACCGTCCAGGAGCGCGAGCAGGATCGTGTTGTTGCCCTCGTCCGGGATGGCGTGCCACTTGGTGCGTCGCTCCTGGATCCCGGCGGCGGCCACTTTGGGCGTGCACAACGGGCCGTGCGAGATGCCCCAGGAGGTCGCGTGGATCTCGCCGAGAACGTCCCCGTCGCCGGGTCTCGCCTCGCGAATCGTGACCATGCCGCGCATGGAGTAGACCCTATCTACTTGCCCTACCTGCCATTCGCCGCAGTCTGCCAGTGCGAACGAGTCATGCCTCGGGCCGGGGCGCTGCGGCTCCGGGGTGATCGCCGTGCTAGGGCCACCGCAAGATCACGAGTCATAGCTGGGGCACTGCTAATAGTTCTTGTGGGTATCAAGCGGCGGCGCGCCGCGCCGCCGTACCCCGGCTCCGCCCGTTCGCCGTCCGGGCGTGCGGCCGGGGGCCGGCCGTCGGTGAGCCGGTATGTGTCGGCCACGTCCCGGGCGAGGTAGGCGGGGCTCACCACGACGGCGTTGAGCACGTACGTCGCCAGCCGCATGCTGGTCACATCGGCAGCAGCCACCAGCGCCGGGAACGGCGCCACCATGCCGAGGTGGTCGGGCACCTGCAGGACGTCGTACCCCAAATCCTCGACCTCCCGGACTCGCGCACGCCAGGCCGATCGTGAAGAACCGACGCTGAGCAGACTGACCCCCGGGTGTGTCAAGCGTAGTGACGGCCGTGTACTGCTCGGTGGGAGGTGCTCGATCACCGAGTGCAGGCCGGGTGGTGGCGACCCGTGCGTCCCACCCGCCGGTGGCCCTGCGCGCCTGATGGCTCGTCGGGCTTCAAATCGCATTCAAGCCTCGCGCCGGGCGCGTCTAGCCATCGGCGTATCGGACTCGTCCCGCCAGCACGCTGAGCAGCAACACCGCGATGACGATGGATGCCAAGGCGAGGCGGAGCCCGATCGCGCCGCTCAAGGCGCCGATCATCGCCGGCGCAGCGATCGCGGCTCCCGGCATCTGACCGATCTCCACCATCGAGACCCCCTCGCTCGACGACAGACCCTCCTGGCTCCCGGCAAGCGTGTAGACGCTCGGATTCACGCAGGACATCCCGACCGCGAGCAGGACGAACCCGGTGACCGCCGCCACGGGACTGCTGATCACGAGACAGACACCGAATCCCGCCGCCGCGAACAGCGTGGACATCCGGACGACGCGGACAATGCCGAGGCGTGCCGTGGCTCGGTCCACGGCCAGCAACGCCACGGTGCCGGCGGTGGCGGCGGCGGTGTAGGACATCCCTCCGGCGACTGAGCCCGCACCCATGGTGTCGGACACATAGATGGCGTTCCAGAGGATCGCCGACTCGGACACGTACCCGGACAGGAACGCCATGGCGGTGATCGGGAGCATCCGGCGGTTGAACCTTTTCCGCAGCGACATCCGGAGCGTCCCGTTTCCCTTGCTGCTGTCCTCAGGCAGCCATCGAGCCACCGCCGCCAAGCACAGTGCAAGCGCTCCGCTTGTGACGGCGAACTGCATCCACGGCCGCACGTCCAGGGCTGCCGAGAACGTCCCGGCGACTCCGCCGATCAGCGTCCCCGCTCCGAAACAGGCATCGAAACCGCCCATGAGAGGCCTGCGGTAGCGGCGTTGGACTTCGAGCGCGAGTGCGCCCATGGGGATGTCCATGATGTGGGCGACCAAGGCCCACGTCGTCAGGCCGAGCACCACTGAGGGAAAGCTGGTCGACAAGGCCATCAAAGGCACGGTCAGAAGGACGAGGCCGGCTCCCGCAACGGCGAGCAGCCGGCTACGGACGCGCCCAGCCAGCAGGACGATCGCGCAGAGCCCGATGATGTTGCCGGCGCTCGGGATGGTGTTGGCCAATCCCCAGAGAGCGTCGTCCGCGCCCACCTGTCGGCGTACGTCGGGGACTCGGGCAGCCCATCCGCCGATGGGCATGCTCATGATCACATAAAGCAGGGCTACGGCTAGGCGTGCCTGCCGATTTCCGCGCTGTTCTCCAGTTCGTTGTAGGCTTCCTGAGGCGTCAATAAGACTGTCCTCGCCGGTGTCGCGTCGGCATGGTTCTGGCATGTGCGGGGAATATCCGTGGCCGGCACGGTCGCATTGGAAATGCTTGGGCACGTCGGCGGGATTACGTAAGAAACGCTACGAACGGACCATGGGTCCCGTCAATCCCCGCAGGCATCATTGTGGCGTGACCGATCGCCGGCCTTGATCCTGGACGGGCGGGCTACAGGCGGCACGGTCTTGCTTGGCACTTCGCCCAATAGATCATCCGACCGTACGAACGCAGCATGGTCGGATCAGGCGGCCCATCATGGATTCGTGACTCGATGAGTGGACCTTCTCCAGAGAGAAGAGCATCAAGCTCGAAAATCGCATCTGCGATGTCCTCGTCGAGTTCGCTGGTACGGCGCCGAACCCAGAAGCGCAATTCAATGCGATCCCTCTCCACGCGGACTGCCACGGCGATGACCTCAGGAGAAATGAGACCCAATAATGCCTGAACCGCATCCAGAACTATCGCGTTCTCTCGCTCGAGTTCCGCTGAACTGGTCATGGCGCGCTCCAGTTGGGTTGACCGGCGTGACCACAGCGTACGAGGTGCTCATGCCGGATCGTGGTCCGCAGCCTCAGCCCCGCAAGCCCATGCCACCGTGCTTGTCCGCCCGTCATTCACGGCGTTTCGGAGGCTGTCGGGGCGGTCATCACGAAGACGCCCGAAGCCTTGCCGATCCGTCCGGTGGCCAGGAGCGGGCCGCCGGGGACGGCCGACAGCGAGGTCAGTTCGCCTCCGGCCGGAACCCTGGTCCAGTGACCGTAGAGGTCGCGGTGGGCGAGGGCCGAATCGGAACCGTTGAGATCGGTGGAGCCGAGAAACCAGTGGCGGCCCCTGCCGTCAGGGACCGGCGGGACGCCACGGACCATGCGGCCGGCCGTCGCGGAGGTGTGCTCGCTACGCCAACCAGAGCCGGTCCGGTACAGCAGGAACGACGACATCCCGATCTCCCCGGTGATCCAGATGCCGGACGGATCGGCGTTGACGGCGGTCAGCCGGGGGACGAGCGGGCCGGGCGGGACCTCGTCGGACGGAGGCGGCGCCTTCGGGAGCACCCGGGTCACGTCGTCTCGGGTCCAGACCCCGCCGTCGAAATGGTGCACGCACCGGGTGATGCCGTCGAGGGCCCAGATGTCGGAGGCGGAGCGGGCGCTGACCCGGAAGGGGCAGAAGGACAGGCTCTGTTCCGTCCACGTGGCGCCGTCGTAGTGCCAGGCCTTGTAGCGGCCGAAGATCCACACGTCGTCGTCAGCGGTGACCGCGAGGATCCCGCCCGCACCGTGCGGCTTATGAACGATCGTCCAGGCGCTTCCGTCCCAACGCAGGAGGTAGCTGCTGTCCTGATCACTGGCCGATGCCCACACGTTGGAAGGAGCAGACGCGGCAACCGAGCCGAGGCTGCCGACGCCAACCGGGAAGTCGCTTTTCTCCCACCGCTCGCCGTCCCAGTGAAAAGCTGTGATGCGGTGTGGGCCGTCGACGACGGGGAGCCAGGCGGCGATGCCGAGGATGTCCCAGCCGAAGGCCCAGGCATCGTTCTCACCGGTGGCGATGACCTTTCCGTAGGTGACGGACGACTGGCGGGCCACCAGTTTCCAGCGGTCGTTGCCGGCCGCGCGGACGGCCCGCCACAGCCGGAGGCCGGCGATGGCTGCGGCCGCGGCGGCGGCTGCCCACACGAACCACAGGCCGGTGGCGGCCAACTTCGACAACATGATCGAAGCCTAGGAAGGCCACCAGAACGGCGCATGAGTATGCGTACTCAGGCGGATGCTGGTGAGTCGGCGCGGCGGCGGCGACCCGTACGCCGGAGCCGAGCGCCCATGGGTCCCGAACGAAGATCAGGCACCGGGCACGGAGACGATGCGCTTGCCGGGCTGCTCGGACTCCGTTCCTGCTATCGCGGGGACAGAACGCAGAACTCGTGGCCGTCGGGATCGGCCATGACCACCCAGCTGACGTCGCCCTGGCCGATGTCGATGCGCGTCGCCCCCAGGGAGACGAGACGCTCGACCTCCGCCTGCTGATCACCGCCGGCGGGTGGAGCGAGATCGAAATGCAGCCGGTACTTCCCGGTCTTCGGCATCAGTGGCGGACCGCCCCAGGTGACCTTGGGGCCGCCGTGTGGCGAGCGAATCGCGGTCTCTTGGTTCTGATCCCACACCAACGGCCAGCCCAGCGCTTCGCTCCAGAAGTACCCGACCTCCTGCGAACCGTCGCACGCGAGCGCTCCGATGAATCCGCAGTCGGCGAGGAAGTTGTTGCCCGGCTCGATGACGCAGAACTCGTTGCCTTCAGGGTCTGCGAGCACGACATGACCCTCCTCCGGGCGTTGACCGATGTCGATGTGCCGGGCACCGAGCCCGAGCGCCCTCGCCACCGTCTGCTGCTGGTCATCGAGGGACGTGCTCGTCAGATCGAAGTGCATCTGGTTCTGGCCGGTCTTCTGCTCCTGGGTCGGAAGGAATCGGATCCGGAACCCGGTGTCATCGCTCGGCAGGAGCGCGACGCCGTCCTGGGGGTCGTCGGCCGTCTCCCAGCCCAGGACGCCGGCCCAGAAGCGCGCGAGACGTGGCGGGTCGTGCGCATCGAAGCAGAGCGCTTGGAGCTGACAAGTCATTCCGCTCCGCACCTCCGATCTGCTGATTCAAAGCCGCGGACAGGCACCGTGCCCATGGAGAAAGATAACGGCAGGCGCCCGGGGCCGGGCAGGTGTCCTGAAGGCCGGCGGCGCAGGCCCGGCGGCAGCCGGAACGTGGTGCATCCCCGAGCCCCGCTCTGTGCATTACGCCAGTAAACATCCCTGGCACACTCTCCCCTCGTGGGAGTTCTGTATGACTACTTCAGCGCAGCCACGGACGAGGAGGCTGCCGCCGTTGTCGACTGGGTCGGCGGGCCGGCGTTTCCGCCACCGGGCGCAGAGCAGAAGGACAACATCGATCTCAAGGGCATCGACCCGTCCGTGATGCTGGGCAAGCTGGAAGCATTGCTGGTCGGCCAGTCCTATGACGAAATCGCTGAGCGCCAGGGTGTTTTTGCTGTGAGGTTCGAGGAGTCCGGGGAGAAGGGCGTGGTCACCATCGCCGACGAGTTCACCGCGGTTCTCGCGGCAGCTACCGATGAGCGGCTCATTGCCGTGGCTGAGCCTTGGTCACAGATGGAAGAGTTCCGTGGTTTGGCCGATCCCCGCCTTCTCCACCAACCACTTCATGACTTGCGCGACCTGGCAGCGCGGACCAGGCGGCGGGGGCACCGTCTCTATTGCTGGATGTCCATCTGACCACGGGGGAGCGGACGGCGGGCCGATCCTGGGGGATAGCATCCCAATCGTGGCGGACTGGGGGCTTCGGGCGGCTTCGGTGGCGGATGTTGAGGCGGTGGCCGAGTTGCGCGCCGTGGTACTGAGGTCGGATCTTGAGCGGCTCGGGCGGTACGACGAGCAGCGGGTGCGGCAGCGGCTGCGGGACGGGTTCGCGCCGGAGCACACGTGGATGATCGAGGTGGATGGCGCCTTGGCCGGGTGTGTGGCGCTGCGGCCGGCGGAGCACGCCTGTTGGCTGGAGCATTTCTATCTGGAGCCGTCCTGGCAGGGCAGGGGGATCGGTTCTGCCGTGCTGAGCAGGTTGTTGGAAGGGTGCGACCGCGAGGACGCCGTGGTTCGGCTGAACGTGTTGCAGGGCAGTTCGGCGCGCCGGTTGTACGAGCGGTATGGATTCACGGTGGAGACCGAGGACGAGGTGGACGTATTCATGGTGCGCCGGCCGTCTTCGTAGGGCGGGCGGGTCAGCTTGGCGTGAAGCGGGCCCGGTGCGGTTCCCTCGTCGATTCATGAATCTCCGCCAGGCGGCAGGCTCCTGGTCCGTGCTCGGGCTGCGCACAAATGTCCCGTGATGAGCGGTTGCTTTGTCATCGGCCAGGACATCCGTGCTGATGGCGAAGGCGTGACGTTGGCTCTGATCGGTATTGGTTTCATGATCGCCTCGCACTGAAGGTGATTCCGCCACGTTCTGTCGGTGGCGGGTTCTAGGGTGCCGTCGGCGGGATGTCGTGGTCGAGAGGGGTGCCGATGGGGGTCAAGGCCTGGATGCTGATGTACGCGGAGGGCGACCCTCGGCCGATCCTGGCGGCTGCGCCGCCGCTTGATCGGGAGGCGACCGGTGCGCTCGTCCGGCGGCTGCATCCTGGGCGGCGGATCAGTGAGACAGGGGACGGCACCTTGCTCCATCAGGCCTCGCCCGAACAAGGCCGGGTGTACGCGGCGTGCCTGCCCGGCCTCGCCATCGTGTGCACCGAGGAAGCGTTCCTCGTGGAGCCGTCCGGACTTGACCGGCGTTTCCTGAACGAGGCCGCGGGCCGGACGACCTACCTGGTCGCGACGCACAGCGGGGGTGACTGGTTCGCGTACGCGATCTGGGACGGCGACGGTGGTTTGCGGCGCTCGTTCAGCGCCTCCGGCAGTGACGGGGTGTCCGAACTCGTCGGCGAACCGCTGCCCTTCGAGGCTCCGTACCTGGATGCCGACGGTGAGCCCGACCCGTACGAGGCGACGAGCCTCGGGGACGATGCGATGCGTGAGCTGTTCGGCGTCACCTTCGGCGACGTCGCGTTGGAGAAGATCTCACTTGCGGGGTTCGAGGTGACCTAGGAGCTCCGCCGCGTTGGCGATCTCGCTGCCTATGGCGTACCGAGCAGGCCGAGTTGGCGCATCTGCGCGGCGACGTCGACGACGCCCCAGACCTCGGCGAGGCGGCCGTCCGCGAAGCGGACGATGAAGATCTCGCTGTACGTGATCGACTTGCCGGTTGGCGGGAGGCCCATGTAGTCGCCCAGGTGGGTCCCCGTGACCGTGTTGCGGCACACGATTTTGTCCCCCTCGGTGATCACATCTTCGACCGTGACGTGAATGTCGGGGAACGCGCGCAGGAGCATCGTCCATACCTGCTTGAGGGCCTGTGCTCCGCTTGCGCCGGCCGGCACCGGCGCGTGGAAGATCAGGTTCGGGTCGGCGACCTCGTCGATCGTCTTCGCGATGAGCTCAGCGTCGCCGCTGTTCGTCGCGTCATGCAGGCGGCTCAACGCCGCTCTGTCGCGGGCTGTCGGCATGGTTCGTCCTCCTCGAAGCTCCTGATCCCTGGATCCCGTACACCGGACGACAGAGCCGGCCGATTTGTGACATCGAGGGGCCCTATCACAAATCGCCGAGGAGAAGACTGCGGGCGCGCCTTCGCCGTGGGGAGAGGGTGACGATCGCCTCGTGGCGTGGGGCTGCTTCGGCCCGAGTCGTTGACCGGCTGACACGTGAGGCCGCTCACACCCCCTCACATTCGAGCCCGCCACATCGTCTTGAAGGGCATGACGAATTCGGAACAGACCTCGGTGCTGATCACCGGAGGAAACAAGGGGCTCGGTTTCGAGGCGGCCCGGCGGCTCGGGGAAATGGGCTGGACGGTCTTTCTCGGCTCGCGCGACGAAGGCCGGGGACGCGCGGCTGCCGAGAAACTGACCGCCGATGGCGTCAACGTGGTGACGGTCCCGCTGGACGTGACCTCGGACAAGTCGGTGACCGACGCCGTACGGCTCGTTCAGGAGCACACCGATCGACTCGATGCGCTCATCAACAACGCCGGCGCGCCGGGAAAGGGTGTTGCGCCGGCGGCGGCGACGGCCGACGAAATTCACTCCGTCTACGACACCAACGTGTACGGGCCGATCAGGGTCACGCATGCGTTCCTGCCCCTGCTGCAGGCGGCGGACCATCCGCGGGTGGTCATGGTGTCCAGCGCAGGCGGTTCGTTCACGGTCGTGACCGATCCCGAGCAGCCCTTCTCGCAATTCCACGAGCTCGCCTACAGCTCGTCGAAAGCGGCGCTCAACATGATCACCGTCCGGTACGCCCAGGCGCTGCCGAAAATCAAATTCAACATCGCCACTCCCGGAGAAGTCGCGAATCGCAAATTCGCCGCGACCGACATGAACAATCACACCGGCGAGCTGACGGTCACCGAGGGCACCGATTCGATCGTCAGGCTCGCGACGATCGACGCGGACGGGCCGACCGGGATCTTCATCGATCGTCTCGGCCCCGTCGCGTGGTGAGCCGAGCCTGATCAGGGCAGTCGACCTGCGCGACGGTGCGCGTCCGGGATGACCGATGCAGTGCCGGCCGGGAGTGACCAGGCGCAGCGTGCCGGTGATTCCTCCGGTGCGAACGTCGCGCTCCAGCGCGTGCTTTTCAGGCCAGTTCGAGGACGGGCGGTTCCGTCGCGCGATGCCGCGTGGATGCGGGCCCCCAACTCGTCGGACTGCATGATGCTGTGTCGCCTGTTGTGTGATCCCCGGCAACGGGCATGATCTGTGCGGATGGTCGGAGGCGCGGCGAGGCGGCGTTTCGGTGCGGGCTACAGTGCCGCTCAGCGCTTGGCATCGCGCCTGCGTACTGCAGAAACACCGTTGATTGTCGGGGGACGAACGATGACTGACGACGCATTGGGGCGTCTCGCACTGGCCCGTACGGCGCAGAGCCGCGTGGAGGAGCTCGCGACCGGCGCGCAGGCCCTGGCCCTGCTGACCTTGGTGCACGAGCGGGGATGGACAGGCTTTCTCGCGGAGCCGCGCGGCCTGGACCAGTTGGCCGCCTTTTCCCGCCTGCCGGTCGACAGGGTCGCGAACGTGGTAGGCGCTCTGGAAGCCCTGGGCTTCGTCGAGCAGCACGACGGACAGGTCCGGCTGAGCCCGGCCTACGCGGAGTTGTCGGCCGACGATGCCATGACGGACCTCGGCAACGTGCTCGACAGGGCGGAGCTGATGATCCGGCTGGTGCGTGAGGCGGCCGAGGATGAGGGTGACGTGAGGCTCGGCGACGCCGAAGCGCTGACCATCGCCAAGGTGGTCGGCGGGCGGCCCACGCCGGTCACCCAGGCGGTCTTCCAGCATCTGTACGCCGAAGTCCCGGAGTACGCCGACGCGGTCCGCGATGGCCGGCTGCTCGACGTCGGTTGCGGGGTGGCCGGCGCGACGCTGGCCTCGGCCTCGATGTTCCCGAATATGCGGGCGGTGGCGATCGAGCTCGTGCCCGCAGTCGCGGCCGAGGCGGAGAACCGCGCCAAGAACCTCGGGGTGGCGGACCGCGTGGAGGTGCGCTGCATGGACGCGCGGGATTTCGACGAGCGGGACGCCTTCGACGCCTGCTTCTGGGCTCAGCCGTTCTTCCCGGAGCCTTTCCGGGCCGGGACGCTGCGCATGATCTGGGGAGCTCTGAAGCCGGGAGCGCTGCTGATGATCCAGGAAATGGAGAGCGAGCCGCAGGACGAAGCCCAGCGGGTCCCCTTCGCTCTGCGCCGCCTGGTCTACGAGGGGCAACGGGTGCCGTTCGCCCCGACCGCCGAGCAGCTGGTCGCCGAGGCTGAGGCCGCCGGTCTGGTGCCGCACCGTATGGTCCCCACCAATTTCGGGCGGATCGTGCTCATGCGCCGGCCGGAGGAGGGCTGACCCAGAGCGTGATCGGACGGACCGGACGACGGCCTTATTAGGCCGGCACGCCGAGCAGCAGCCACCCTCAGTCGAGGCAGAACTCGTTGCCCTCGGGGTCGGTCATCACGATGAAGCCGGCGCTCATCGGCGGAGCGGGTTCGTGGCGGCGTACCCGCGTCGCTCCCAGCGCGACGAGCCGGTCGCACTCGGCCTCCAGCGCCGCCATCCGCTCCGCTCCCTCCAGCCCGGGAGCCGCGCGGACGTCGAGGTGGACGCGGTTCTTGGCGGTTTTGTCCTCCGGCACCTGCTGGAAGAACAGCCGCGGGCCGTGCCCGTCCGGGTCCTCGACGGCCGAGGCCGTGTTGCGCCGGTCCTCCGGCACGCCCGCCCGCGCGAGGAAGTCGTCCCACGCGGCCAGCGGGTCGGCGCCCTCGGGCAGGTCGACGCCGGGCGGGCCGGGGTGGACGTAGCCGAGCACGTCGCGCCAGAAGGACGACAGCGCCCGAGGGTCGTGGGCGTCGAAGGTGACCTGGATGTGGCGGCTCATCGGGCGCTCCCGTTCGTGTGCAGGTAGAGGTCGCGCAGCAGGCAGACCTCGGACAGGTGGTGGATCAGCTCGCGGTGGATGTGCAGCACCAGGTCGGCCATGGGCGCCTCGGGGTACGGCTCCTTCTCGCCGACCGGGACCCGGAGCCCGGCCTCGCCGAGGTCACGCACCCCGGCCAGCCAGGCGTCGAGCTGGGTCTCGAGCTGGTCGAGCGCGCCGGCCGCGGTGCCGGCGTACTCCCAGGTCTCGTACGACGCCGGCGGCGCGCCGAAGTGCGCCGCGTTGCGCGCGGCGAGCACGCCGACGATGACGTGACCGAGTCGCCAAGCGATCGTGGTGAAGGGCGTGGGGACCGGCTCGGGGAAGGCGTAGTCGATCGTGAAGTCACCGGAGCCGGCCTGCATGGGTGCCGTCGAGCTGCCGCGCGGCCACACGTTCCAGGAGTCCGGCACCGGCGACCAGAAGTACTCGTCGTCGGTGAGGCCGTCGAGCCGGGGCCGGAGCTGATGGTTCCAGTGGAACTGGATCTGCTCACGCAGCGTCCGGTTCCAGTCGAGTTCGTCTGCGTTCATGGAGGCACTCTGGCACTCCTGGCGGACAGGATCGGTCCGCTATCGTCTGGCAGGCTGGAGTGTCATGAACGGTGTGGAGCGCGGTACGACGGAGCGGGTGCTCACCCTGCTGGGGCTGCTGCAGCAGCGCCAGGTCTGGACCGGTCCCGACCTCGCCGACCGGCTGGGGGTCACGCCGCGCACCGTACGGCGTGATGTCGAGCGGCTGCGTGCGCTCGGCTATCCGGTGCACGCCACCCAGGGTGTCGGAGGCGGCTACCAGCTCGGCCCCGGGCACGACCTGCCGCCGCTGCTCCTCGACGACGAGGAGGCGATCGCCACCGTGGTCTCGCTGCTGGCCGGCGCGAGCGGCGCGGTGGCCGGCGACGCCGCGCTGCGGGCGCTGACCAAGCTCGACCGGGTGCTGCCCACCCGGCTGCGGCACGAGGTGCGGGCGCTCTCCGGCTCGGTGGACTCCTTCGGCGCAGGGCGTACGCCGGTCGACCCCGAGGTGCTCATGACGCTGGCCAGAGCCTGCCGCGACGAGGTCGAGGCCGGTTTCGACTACCCCTCAGGGAACGAGGTGCGACGGCGGCGGGTCGAGCCGTACCGACTGGTCACCTCCG
The DNA here is from genome assembly GCF_004348995.1 of Nonomuraea terrae. Taxonomy (GTDB): domain Bacteria; phylum Actinomycetota; class Actinomycetes; order Streptosporangiales; family Streptosporangiaceae; genus Nonomuraea; species Nonomuraea terrae. The sequence goes on along the minus strand of NZ_SMKQ01000017.1, from coordinate 3,695 downwards.
ACCGGCGCTGGTACCTGCTCGCCTACGACCTCGACCGCGACGACTGGCGCAGTTTCCGCGTCGACCGGATGACCGATGTGTCGGCGCGGACCTGGCGTTTCCGCCCGCGCCCGGCGCCCGACGCGGCGACGTACGTGCAGGAGGGCGTGGCGAGCCGGGTCTACCCGCACCAGGCGCGTTTCCTCGTGCACGCGCCGGCCGAGACGGTGCGCGCGCAGGTTTCGGCGTCGGCCGCCGTCGTACGGCCGCGGGGCAGCGAGCGCTGCGAGGTGCTCAGCGGCGGCGCGAATCTCGACTTCGTGCTCATGCACGTGCTCGTGCTGGGGCACGACTTCGAGGTGCTCGACCCTCCGGAGCTCGGGACACGCTGCCGCTTGCTGGCCGAGAGGCTGCTGTCGGCCTCAGTCGGCGGTGAATGACCTGCTGATCTGCCTGGTGCTCTGCTTGGCGCGCTCGCCCAGTTCGGCGCCGCCGTCGGCCGGGCGGCGGTGCGGGGGAGGAACACGCTCAGGGAGGCGACCGGCGTGCGGCCGGAGAAGATCGGCACGGCCACGGAGAAGATGTCGTCGCGCAGCTCGCGGTCGGCCACGGCGTAACCGCGCGTCCGCACGACCTCCAGCTCGGCCTCGAGCGCGTCGCGGTCGGTGATCGTCGCCTCCGTGTACTCGGGGAGAAGAGATCTTCGGCCCCGTGCTGAGCATCCTCGGCTACGACGACGACGCCCTGCGCATCGAGGCCGCCACCGACTACGGCCTGGCCGGAGCCGTGTGGAGCGCGTCGAAGTATCGTGCGGTGGCCTTCGCCAGGAACATGCGGACCGGACAGGTCGACATCAACGGCGGCCGGTTCAACTCGCTGGCGCCGTTCGGGGGCTACAAGCAGTCCGGGAACGGCCGCGAGTGGCCCACCTCTGCGAGCACGCCGCCGACCGCAGCACGCGGCCACACGGCTCGGACGCCGACGGGACCGACCTGTTCCCCGGGTTGTCCACCGGGGCGTTCGCCCAGGAGACCGTGCTGCCCGCCGCCGCCACCCGGCTCGTGCCGGACGGCCTGTCTTCAGCCAGGCCGCCGTACAAGGGGCACGGCCGGCGGGAGCCGGCTCCATCATCGCTGTCGACCGGGAGGCGGGCACGTTCGACCTCGCCCGCTCCCTGGGGGCGATCGAGACGCTCGAGGCGGGGCCCGACGTGCGCAAGCGGGTGCGCGCGCTCACCGGCGGCCGGGGCGCCGACCACGCCCTCGACTGCGTCGGGCTGGCGGCGACCATCCGGGACGCCTACGGCATGACCCGCCGCGGCGGCCGGGTGACGATCGTGGGCATCGGGGGCAAGGACCAGAAGGTGGAGTTCTCGGCGCTGGAGTTGTTCCATTTCGCGCGTACGATCACCGGCTGCGTGGCCGGCTCGCTCGATCCCGACCGGGACCTGCCCCGCCTGTACGAGCACGCCGTCGACGGCACTGTGGACCTGGCGTCGCTCATCAGCCGGGAGACGGACCTGCACGGCATCGACGCGGCGTTCGACGACATGGCGGCAGGTCGGGTCGCGCGCGTGCTCGTCCGCCCCGACGCGTGACCGGAGGGACAGCAGACATGGTCATGGTCCGAACGCCTGACGGCATCGAGCTCTACGCGGAGGAACACGGCACCGGCGCGGCCGTGCTGTTCATCCACGAGTTCGCCGGCGACCACCGTAGCTGGACGCCGCAGGTCAGCGCCCTGTCCCGGCGGTACCGCTGCATCACGTACAACGCCCGCGGCTACCCTCCGTCCGATGTGCCGGAGGATCCGGCCGACTACAGCCAGCGGCACGCCGTCGCGGACGCGATCGCTGTGCTCGACGCGCTGGAGGTCGAGCGGGCCTACGTGGCGGGGCTCTCGATGGGCGGGTTCTGCGCGCTGCACCTGGGGCTGGACCACCCGGAGCGCGTACGTTCCATGGTGGTGGCGGCCTGCGGATGGGGCCCGCTTCCCGATCGGCGCGGCGAGTTCCGCGCGGAATGCGAGCACCTCGCGCAGTCGCTGCGCGGCGAGGGCATGGCGGCGGTGGCCGAACGTCACGCGCGCGGGCCCACTCGCGTGCAGCTGGCGAACAAGGACCCGCTTTGCTGGCGCGAATTCGCCGGCCACCGGGCGGAGCACTCCGCGACCGGCTCGGCGAACACCCGGCTGAGCGTGCGACGCGAGCGCCCGCCGCTCTACGAGCTCGCCGACAGACTGGCCGGGGTCGACATCCCCGCCCTGATCATCGGGGCGACGAGGACGAGGGCTGCCTGGAGCCGGACCTCATGCTGAAGCGCACCATGCCGAGCGCGGGCCTGCTGGTGCTGCCCAAGACCGGGCGCACCGTCAACCTGGAGGAGCCGGACACGTTCAACCGGGCCGTCCTCGACTTCCTCGCCGCCGTCGAGCTCGACCGGTGGGACAGACGCGACCCGCGGGCGCGCGGGCTCAGCTCCACCGGGCTCGAACGATGACCCCTCACCTGCGGCTGGACACCCGCGGGCCGATCGCCACGCTGACGATCGACCGGCCGGCCAAACGCAACGCCATGAACGTGGAGATGTGGTCGGCGCTCCCCTCCCTGGTCCGGGAGGTGGCCGCCGACGACGGTGTCCGCGTGCTCGTCGTACGCGGAAACGAGCACTTCTCCGCGGGCGCGGACATCGGCGAGTTCGAGACGCACCGGCGCGGAGCGGCGGCGGCGCGCCGCTACAGCGAGATCGTGCACACCGCAGAACGCGCGCTCGCCACCCTGCGCAAGCCCACGATCGCCGCCGTGGCCGGGTTCTGCCTGGGGGGCGGCTGCGAGCTGGCGCTCGCCTGCGACCTGCGCGTCGCCTCGGAAGACGCCCGATTCGGGATCACTCCGGCCAAACTCGGCATCGTCTACAGCCTGACGTCCACCAAACAGCTGGTCGACGCCGTCGGGCCGGCGTGGGCCCGGCAGATCCTCTACACCGGCGACCACCTCGACGCGGCCACGGCGTTGCGGATCGGCCTGGTCAACGAGGTGCACCCGGCGGAGCGGCTGCTCGCGCGGGCGTACGAGCTGGCGGAGATCACCGCGAGCCGGGCCCAGGTGTCGGTGCGCGGCAGCAAAGAGATCATCGACCGCATCCTGAACGGTCAGCACGCGGACGACGACGCGGTCCTGGCACTGTACGACGCCTCCTACGCCAGCCCCGAATACGCCGAAGGCGTCGAGGCCTTCCTCGAGAAACGGCCGCCCCGTTTCCTGTGATCGTTCGTCTTTCCACGGCGGGCGGCGGCTCGGCGCGGGTCGCCGCCTCGTCAGTGGGTTCTTTGTCGGTGGCTTCTGCGACTATCGGCGCGTGATCGATCACTATCGCCGGCTCTTCCAGCAGCAGCAGTGGTTCGAGGACGCGCTCTGCTGGATCGTCGTGCGGCCACTCGACGAAGAGACCACAGCGGACGATCTCCTGTGGCGGCTCAACGGCGGCCGTGACCCCGAAGAGCGGGTCATGACGTACCCCCGGGAGGAGGCCTTCGAGGAAGAGCAGCCCGTGTTCTTCGTCTACGAGGGCGAAGGGGCCTACGGTTTCCTGGTGCTTTCCAGCGGTGGTTGCGAATCACCTGGTAGAGGCCTGTGTGATCCATGTTCTCATGGCCTCGGCCGGAGTGCGGTCGCCAAGGACGAGGCGAGGGCGGTGGTTGAGTTCCCGGGCGATCTG
>NZ_SMKQ01000179.1 GCF_004348995.1 Nonomuraea terrae | reverse complement strand
GTGGCGGACTTGGCGGCTCGCTGGGCGGGGGCGGTGGCGCCGATGGTGCCCGTGTCGAAGGCGTACGTGCCCGCCAGGGTGGCGATCGCGTCGGAGTTCACGTCCAGGGCGTGGTCGTTGATGTTCTGGATGGTGTCGCAGACGCTGTGGTAGCACGGGTCGAGCGGGATGCCGGCGGTGCCGCCGAAGATCTCGGCCTCTTCCTCGGTCTTGAGCACCTCCGCCCCGGTGAACAGGCCGCCCGACGGGATCCCGACCGCGATGAACGGTCCGTAGTCGGAGCGCCCGGTGAACGCCGTCGCCGTGTACGGCAGCCCGCGCCCGGCGAAGAACTTCTCGAAGTCCTCCTCGATCACGTCCGACCCGGCAGGCCCGGAGGTGCCGAACGCGTCACCGTCACCGTCGTAGATCCCGAACGTGTAGTTCGGCGAGGCGATCATGTCGAAGTTCAGGTACAGCGCGATCTCGGCCCGCTCCTCCTCCGAGAGGGTGGCCACGTAGTGGTCGGAGCCCAGCAGGCCGAACTCCTCCGCGCCCCAGAACGCGAAGCGCATCTGGTTCTTCGGCTTGGTCTTGGCGAGTTGCAGGGCGACCTCGAGGATGCCCGCGCTGCCGGAGCCGTTGTCGTTGATGCCGGGCCCCTCCTGGACGCTGTCCAGGTGCGCGCCGAGCATGACCACGTTGTCCGGGTCGCCCTTCCTGCTCTCGGCGATCACGTTGTACGTGGTCCGCTGCTCCACGATCGGGTCCCAGTTCATCGTGACCGTGGTGCCGGGTGCGGCGGCGAGCTCCTGGCCGACCGCGAAGCTGGCGAAGAACGAGGGAACGGTCACGCCCGGCCCGCCGAGCGACGGGTTGAGGTCCACCTCGGTACGCCCGGTCTGCCCCTCGTTGAAGATGATGACGGCAGAGGCTCCGGCGGCCATGGCGTTGTCCACCTTGACGCGGAAGTTGCAGACGCCGCGCTGCATGAGCGCGATGTTCCCGGCCACGAAGCCGTTGAAGTCGCTCGTCTCGCAGCCCGAGGTCGAGGTGTTCTCCGGCCCCGGCGGCAACGTGAGGTCCACGGCCTGGACGGTGCCGGTGACCGACCCCTCGGGGGATTCGGCCATCGCCACGTAGTCGGCGAAGAACCCGTACGTGTACGTCTTCTGCGCCGGGCTGTTCTGCCGCAGCACGGGCGGGGTGACGTAACCGCTGAAGGTGAACTCGAAGGGCTGGATCGTCACGTCGTACCCGGCGGCGCGCAGCTTGCGGGCCACGTAGTCGCGGGAGGCGTCGTATCCGGGGGTGCCCGACACGCGGGTTCCGCCGTTGGCGGTGGCGATGGCCTGTAACGCCTTCAGGTGCTTCTTGACGTTCTCGCCTTGGACGGCCTTGACCAGCTTGCGGACGGAGTTGTTGTTGGGGGCGGCGCTCGCCGTGCCGGTGAAGGCCAGCGGTGACACCGCGACGGCCACGGCGGTGATGGCGCCGAGTACGCCCTTGCGCAGTCGGGAACGCATGGTTGCTCCTCGGAAGTGGAGGGTGACCCAGGTCATAAAAGCGCGCGTAGGCGGAAACGTATTCATCAATAGGGAAATAGGGAAGATTGAACCGCATATCCGTTACATCACGGACCGGAAACGGCCCACATCCGCGTACGAAACGGGGAACCCCATGTCCATAGATCTGGCGTCCACGGGCACGCTCACCATCGCCGGCAAGACCGTGCACCGCCTCGGGTTCGGGGCCATGAGCCTCACCGGGCCGGGAGTCTGGGGGCCGCCGCGCGACCACGACGAGGCCCTGCGGGTCCTGCGCCGGGTCGTCGAGCTCGGCGTCGACCTCATCGACACGGCCGACTCGTACGGGCCCTACGTCAGCGAGGAGATCATCCGTGAGGCGTTGCACCCTTACCCGGAGGGGTTGCTGATCGCGACCAAGGCCGGGTTCGTGCGCACCGGGCCGGGTGAGTGGCACGCGGTGGGACGGCCCGCGTACCTGCGGCAGGAGGTCGAGATGAGCCTGCGCCGGCTCGGCGTGGAACGGCTCGACCTGCTCCAGCTGCACCGCGTCGACCCCGAGGTGCCGCTGGAGGACCAGGTCGGCGAGCTCAAGGCGCTCCAGGACGAGGGCAAGATCGCCGCCATCGGCCTGTCGGAGGTGAGCGTCGAGCAGCTGGAACAGGCCCGGCGCGTCGCCGAGATCGTCAGCGTGCAGAACCGCTACAACCTCACCAACCGGGCCTCGGAGGGCGTGCTGGAGCACTGCGGGCGGGAGGGCATCGCGTTCATCCCGTACAGCCCGATCGGCAAGGGCTCCCTGGCCGGGCCCGGCAGCCCGGTGGAGCACGTCGCCAAGGACCTCGGCGCCACGCCCGCCCAGGTCAGCCTGGCCTGGCTGCTGGCCCACTCGCCGGTGACCATGCCGATCCCCGGCACCTCGTCCGTCGCCCACCTGGAGGAGAACCTGGCCGCCTCCACCGTGTCGCTGACACCGGAGCAGATGGACGAGCTCGGCTCCCTGTGACCGGGAAGGCCGGCCCTCCCGCGCGGAGGGCCGGTCGTCCGACGGGTCAGCTCAGGCCGTTCTCCATGGCCGTGAGGAGTTCGGCGTTCGTGGTGTCGCCGCTGAGCTCCCAGAAGAAGGCGCCACCGAGGCCCTGGTCCCGCGCGTAGCCCATCTTGCCGCCGATCGTGGCCGGCGTGTCATAGCTCCACCACTGGTTGCCGCAGTGCGCGTACGCGGTGCCCGCGACCGTGCCGGTGGCCGGGCAGCGTGTCTTGAGCACCTTGTAGTCCTCGATGCCCTGCTCGTACGTCCCCGGCGCCGGGCCCGTGGCCGTGCCGCCGGGCGCGGCCTGCGTGACCCCCGTCCAGCCGCGGCCGTAGAAGCCGATCCCGAGCAGCAGCTTGCCGGCCGGCACGCCCTTGCTCTTGAGCTTCTGGATCGCGCTGTCGGCGTGGAAGCCCGCGGTCGGGATGCCCGAGTAGGACGTGAGCGGCGAGTGCGGCGCCGTCGGGCCCTGCGGCGCCCAGGCGCCGAAGAAGTCGTACGTCATGACGTTGTACCAGTCGACGTACTGGGCCGCGCCGGCGTAGTCGGCCGCGTCGATCTTGCCGCCGTCCGTGCCGTCGGCGGTGATGGCGGCGGTGACCAGGTTGCCGGAGCCGAAGCGGGCGCGCAGGGCCGACATCAGGTTCCTGTACGCGGCCGGCCCGCTCGTGTCACAGGTCAGGCCGCAGGCGTTCGGGTACTCCCAGTCGATGTCGATGCCGTCGAAGACGTCCGCCCAGCGCGGGTCCTCGACCAGCCGGTAGCAGGACTCGGCGAACGCGGCCGGGTTCTGCGCGGCCTGGGCGAAGCCGCCGGACCACGTCCAGCCGCCGAAGGAGAACAGCACCTTCAGGTGCGGGTGCTTGGCCTTCAGCTTGCGCAGCTGGTTGAAGTTGCCGCGCAGCGCGCCCGCGTCCCAGGTGTCGGCGACGCCGTCCACGCTCTCGTTCGCCTGGTAGAAGCGGTCGTAGTCGGCGTAGCTGTCGCCGATCGTGCACTGCCCGTTCTGGACGTTGCCGAAGGCGTAGTTGATGTGGGTCAGCTTGGCCGCGGAGCCGCTGGTGTCGATGTTCTTGACGTGGTAGCCGCGCTGGTAGACGCCCCACTGCACGAAGTAGCCGAGCACCTTGTCACCGCCGCCGCCGTTCCCGCCGGTGGTCCTGGCGGTGACGGGGGTGCTCGCCGCGGAGCGGTTGCCGGCGGCGTCGCGGGCGCGGACGGTGTAGGTGTAGGCGGTGTCGGCGGTCAGGCCGGTGTCGGTGTGGGTGGTGCCGGTGACGGTGGTGACGAGGGTGGTGCCGCGGTAGAGCTCGTAGCCGGTGACGGCGACGTTGTCGGTGGCGGCGTTCCAGGCGAGCGTGACGCTGGTGCCGGTGACACCGGTGGAGCGGAGGTTGCCGGGCACGCTGGGCGCGGTGGTGTCCGTGCCGCCGCCGGTGGCGGCCTTCCACAGGGCCGGGACGTTCGCCGGCTCCCAGCCGGGCTGCGAGGTGTGCGCCTGGACGCACTCGTACTCGACGCCGTCGTACGTCACCCGGGTCCCGGCGGCGTACGACGTCCACGGCGCCCAGTCGGCGAACATGCCCTGGACGGCGCTGGTGGAGGTGCTGACGGAGGCGGTGGTGGAGGCGGTGGCCGGGGCGGCGACCGCCGCGGTGAGCGGCAGCACTGACGCCGCCATCCCGGCGAGGACCTTGCTCAGGACGCTGTGTCTCATGATGCTCCGACATCCGTAGGGGGGTGATGGGGGATGGGATGCCCAGGAAACTATTAGTAAAGTTTCCTTTTAATTATGAGACGACGGTAACCCTTGACTGTGAGGCCGTCAAGGCGCGTCCCTCAGCTTGTGAAGCCGCGCAGTGAACCCCGTACGCCTCGGGTCGCTGCCGGCCGGGCTGACCTCCAGGTAACCACGCACTTCGAAGTGCGTTCTTGTGGCAGCGCCGCCCCGAGTGAACAGTGGTCCGCATGAACACGCGGAAAGAACGCATCAGCATCCTCGGCCTGGGAGCCATGGGCCGCGCGCTCGCGAGCGCGCTCCTCGAAGCCGGAGCCGAGGTGACGGTCTGGAACCGTACCTCCGGGAAAGCGGGCGAGTTCGTCGCCCGCGGTGCGCGGGAGGCGCCGAGCGTGGAGGAGGCGATCGGGGCGGGCGACCTGACGGTGGCGTGCCTGCTCGACGACGCCAGCGTCCGCGAGACGCTGGCGCCGGCCACCCGGCACCTGGCCGGCGGGACGCTCGTCAACCTCACCAGCGGCTCCGCCCGGCAGGCGCGCGAACTCGCGGGGTGGCTCGACGGGTACGGGGTGCGGTTCCTCGCCGGCGGGATCATGGCCGTGCCGGCGACGATCGGGACGGAGGGAGCCTTCATCCTCTACAGCGGTGCGCGTGACGTGTTCGACCGTGCCGCTCCCGTGCTCGCCCCCATCGGCCGTCCGCGGTGGGTGGGCGAGGACCCAGGGGGCGCGGCGCTGTACGACATGGCCGCGCTGAGCGGCATGTACGGCATGAGCGCCGGCGCGGACCACGCCGTGGCGCTGGTCCACGCGGAAGGCGGCGACGTGGAGACGTTCAGGCGCGAGGTGCTCCAGCCGTGGATGGAGCAGATGCTCCCGATCATGGTCGCCGGCGCCGACGTGGCTGAATCCGTCCCGGAGGAGTACAACCCCGCGATGCAGGCGACCGGCCTGGAGAACATCCTCTCCGCCTCCGGGGAGGCGGGCGTGCCCGAGGATCTGGCCGGGCACCTGCGCGCCTCGCTGTGGCGGATGCGGCGCGCCGTCGGCTGAGCCCGCACCAGGGCATCGGCGAGTGGGACGGGGTGTCCCGGCTACCATGGGGCGGATGCGCAACCCGCCCTACATCTGTGCCATCGACGCCGCGATGGACGTCGTCGGAGGCAAGTGGAAAGCGCTCATTCTCTGGGCGTTGGACGAGCGGCTGCGTCGGTTCGGCGAGTTGCGCCGCAGCCTCCCTGGCATCAGCGAGAAGGTGCTCGCCCAGCAACTTCGTGAGCTGGAGGCGGACGGGATCGTCCGCCGGACCGTGTTCGACGAGTCACCGCCCCGAGTCGAGTACGAGCTGACCGACGAAGGCGTCGCCCTCTACACGGCGCTCGGCGCCCTGGGGGAATGGGGCGCCCGCCGCATGCGCGAGCTCGACATCGTCCCCACCCACGGCAAGGAGTGAGAGGGCGTCATCCACCGCTGACCCCGTGGATAACGGTTGCGGAACGGCCGGTGACGCGGAGGGGAGCCGTGCCTCAGCATGGGGGTGTGGCAGGGATGGCCGCCTGGCGGCGGACCGCCGGACGCCGGGGCCCCTACGTGGCCCGGGCGGTGGCGGAGCTTCGGTCGTGGCCGGCGCTGGCGGTGAGCGACACCCGGCGTGGCGCGGTCTTCACCGTACGCGGCACCGAGATCGTCCGGCAGACCGGCGCCGCCGAGGTGCGGGTGCGCCTGACCGCCCCGGCCATCGGCCGCCTCGGCCCCTACCTCGACGCCTGCGACCAGGTCCAGCCCTGCGCCGACGGCGCCTGGGTGACCGTCCAGGTCGACGCGGAGCCCGACCTTGAGCTGCTGCTGGCCCTCACGAGCGTGGCGATCAAGGCGCACGCGCCCTGAGCCAGGCGTATCCGGGCTCACGGCGGGGCAAGCACCCATGTGCGAACCGGGGCTCTGAGAGGTGGTCAGGCATGGCCGTGTTGTTGCTCGGGACCTTCGACACCAAGGGCGGCGAGTACGCCTACGTACGCGACCTCGTCACGGCGGCGGGCCAGGAGGTCGTGCTGGTCGACGCGGGCGTCATGGGCGGCGCCTCGCTCGCCGCCGACATCGGCCCCGAAGCCGTCGCCGCGGCCGGCGGGGCCGACCTGGAGGAGTTGTGGCGGGCAGGAGACCGCGGCGCCGCCCTGCGCGCGATGGCCGAAGGCGCCGCGGCCGTCGCCCGCGACCTGTACGCGCGCGGGCGGATCGGCGGCGTGCTCGCGCTCGGCGGCAGCGGCGGCTCCTCGATCGCGGCCGCCGCCATGCGCGTGCTGCCCGTCGGGCTGCCCAAGCTGCTCGTCTCCACCATGGCGGGCGGCGACGTCTCGGCGTACGTCGGGCAGAGCGACGTGACGCTCATGTACAGCGTCGTCGACATCGCCGGGATCAACTCGATCTCCCGCCAGATCCTCGGCAACGCCGCCGCCGCGATCGCCGCGATGGCCGCGGCCTACGAGCAGCGCCGGGCCGCCGGGCCCGCGGGCGAGGACAAGCCGCTGGTCGCCGCCACGATGTTCGGCGTCACCACGGCCGCCGTGGACGCCGCCCGCGCCCGGCTGGAGGAGCTCGGCTACGAGGTGCTCGTCTTCCACGCCACCGGCTCCGGCGGGCGGGCCATGGAGGCGCTCGCCGCCGCCGGGCACTTCGCCGGGGTGCTCGACCTGACCACCACCGAGCTGGCCGACGAGCTGGTCGGCGGCGTGCTGTCGGCGGGCCCCGACCGCCTGACGGCAGCGGGCGCCGCCGGCCTGCCGCAGGTCGTCAGCCTGGGCGCGGTCGACATGGTGAACTTCGGGCCGATGGACACCGTCCCCGAGCGCTTCCGCGACCGGCGGCTGCTCGTGCACAACCCGACCGTGACGCTGATGCGCACCACCCCCGCGGAGTGCGCCGAGATCGGCCGCGTCATCGGCGAGAAGCTCTCCGCCGCCCGCGGGCCGGTCGCGCTGTTCGTCCCGCGCGGCGGGGTGTCCGCCGTGGACGTCCCGGGAGGCCCGTTCTACGACCCGGAGGCCGACGCCGCCTGCTTCGACGCCGTGCTGCGGGCCGTGGCGGGCGGCGACGTGCAGGTGGTGGAGAGCGAGGAGGCCGTCAACGAGCCGGGGTTCGCGGTCGCCGCCGCGGAACGCCTGCACGAACTGATCCAGAAAGGGACCGGATGAATCGCGACGAGGCGCTCGGCAGGCTCCGTGCCGAGCGGAAGGCGGGCCGGCTGGTCATCGGGGCCGGCGCCGGCACGGGGCTGTCGGCCAAGGCGGCCGAGGCCGGCGGCGTGGACCTGATCATCATCTACAACTCCGGCCGGTTCCGGATGGCCGGGCGCGGCTCCCTGGCCGGGCTGCTGCCGTACGGCGACGCCAACGCCATCGTGGTCGAGATGGCCGGCGAGGTGCTGCCCGTCGTCAGGGACACCCCCGTGCTGGCCGGGGTCTGCGGCACCGACCCGTTCCGGCTCATGCCGCAGTTCCTGGACGAGCTGGCCAGGATGGGCTTCACCGGCGTCCAGAACTTCCCCACCGTCGGCCTCATCGACGGCGTCTTCCGGGCCAACCTGGAGGAGACCGGCATGGGGTTCGGCCTGGAGGTCGACATGATCCGGCTGGCCGCCGAGCGCGGCCTGCTGACCGCCCCGTACGTGTTCACCCCCGAGCAGGCCACGGCCATGGCCGAGGCGGGGGCCGACATCCTGGTGCCGCACATGGGCCTGACGACCAAGGGCAGCATCGGCGCCAAGACCGCGCTCACCCTGGAGGAGTCGGCCGTACGCGTCCAGGAGATGCACGACGCCGCCGTGGCCGTGAACCCCGACGTCATCGTGCTATGCCACGGCGGGCCCATCGCCGAGCCGGACGACGTCCGCTTCATCCAGGAACGCACCACCGGGATCGCCGGTTTCTTCGGGGCCTCCTCGATGGAACGGCTGCCCGCCGAACGCGCCATCGCCGACCAGCTCCGCGCCTTCAAGAGCCTGTGAGAGGGGAACCACCATGCATCGCCCACCGGACTCCGTGCCGACGATGGTCTTCGACTGGGGCTCGATCAAGTGGCATGTGTCGCCGTCCAGCGTGCCGGGGGCGTCGTCCACGTTCGGCGAGGTGGTGATCAACCCGAACAGGGGCCACGACCGCCACCAGCATCCGCACTCCGACGAGGTCCTCTACGTCATCGAGGGCGAGGGGCGGCAGACGGTCGGCGACGGGCCCGAGTTCGCGGTCAGGGCAGGCGACGCGATCTGGATCCCGATGGGGACCATGCACTCGACGTTCAACACCGGGTGGCGGCCGCTGCGGATCATCGCCACGTACACGCCAGGCGGGGCCGAGGAGGCGCTGCGCGATCTGCCCGGCTTCGCCGAGCTGGCGCCCGGCGAGCAGCCCACGTGGGCGGTGGCGGACGTCAAACCGGGGTGACGGGCGGGGTGACGGGCGGCGGCGCCGCCCGTCGCGGCCTCGGCGGCCAGGACGTTGACGTGGTCGAGGCGGCGCACGCAGGGGGCGGGCGGATCGTCAGCATGTTCGGCTCCGTCGTTGATCGGATTTTGTCGGCGGCCTCAGGTAGGTTCCCGGATCATGATCAGCCGTTCGCGAAGGCGCGGGCAGTCCCGCCCGCGCTCAAGACGCGGCTGGGACGGGAGGTTCTGAGGTCGTGGACGCGGACGAAACCGCGTGGGAGCAGCGCAGCATGGTGCGGCTGGTGCTGCCCGTACGGCCGCGCAAGCTGGCGAAGGTGCCCTTCGTCGAGCTCGCCGACGGCCGGCTGCAGGGGGTCGTGTCGAGCGGATCCGACATGGAGCGGGTCTACGTCTCGTCGATCACCGCGGGCACCCACGCGCTGAGCTGCAGCACCAACAACAACCGGCCGTGCGGCGGCCTGTACGGCTCGGCGTGCAAGCACATCCGGGCGCTGGCCGACGAGGCGGTCGTGCAGTACGGCCTCGACCGGGTCGCCCGCTACCTGCGGGTGGAGGTGCCCGAGGGCGATGACCTGATGGCACACGTCAGGGGGAGCGTCGAGCGCACCCCGGCGGCCGTCGTGTTCAGCCGGTTCCTGCGCCACCTGGCCTACCTGGAGGTGCCCGGCAGCGCCGACCCGCTGCCCGAGCTCCACTGGTTCCCGGCGATGGGGGCGGCACGCTGATGCTCGACGTACAACTCGGCGGGTTACTCGCCGACGGGCCGGCGGGGGCCGGCGAGGCGCTCGACCTGGTGAAGGGGTTCGACGAGGCCCTCGCGCACGGGTTCGCCCGTGTCGGCGACGAGCCGGCCGCGGCGCTGGCCGCCCTGGCGGGCGCGCTCGCCGCCACTCCTCTGGGGCCGCGCGTGGGCGAGGCCGTGGAGAAGGCGACCACGGGCTCGGCGGGCGACGAGCACCTGGCGGCCCTGGCCGGCGGGCGCGCCGCGCTGCTGGGTGCGGTGCACGACGCCCTTCTCGCCCGCCTCGACGCCGCCCTGGGCCGCACCCGTGCGCCGTGGAACGCCGCCGCGGGCGAGACGGCCGGGCCGGCGGGCAACCTGCTGGCCGGGTGCCGCGGGTGGCTGCGGGAGCTGGCCATCGTGGGCTGGCGCGGCGTCGACCACGATCTGGTCTCCTCGGCCGACCAGTCGATCGAGGCGCTGCTGGCCGTGCCCGAGCTGCGCGGTCTGGCGGTGCTGCTCGACGGGTTCGCCGCCGAGCTGCGCGCCTGCAGCCCGGTCGCCACGATGGAGCGACTGCCGGTCCGCCGCTGGGCCGACCTGTGGGCCCGCGCCATGCTGCTCTCCCACAAGGGGCCGTGGCAGGCCGGCGCCGAGCCGGTGTCGGGGCGGCTGCTCATCCTGGGCGCCGACGTCCACGAGCACGCCACCGCCGTGCGCGTGCAGGTCCACGGCATCCTCGAGCCCGCCGGCGGCGCCCCGTCCTTGCTCGTCCGTACGAGCGTGGCCGCCGCCAAGGTCGACACCATCGCCGGGCCCACCGTGTGGCGGCTGCTGAGCGACCGTCCCGTCCTGATGGGGGCGCTGGCCGGCCACCTCGCCGTCGAGATCACCGGCATGCCGATGCTGCCCGGCGGCGACCTCGTCTGGCACGACGACCGGGCGGGCGCGGCGGAGGAGGCCGACCCGTTCGCCATCGCGCGGGTCCAGCTCGCCGCCGCCACCGCGACGCCGGTGACACCGCTCGACCGCCATCCGGTGCGCATCGCCGAGCCCGTCCTGCTGGAGGGCTACACGGTCGACGGCCAGACGCTCGCCTTGGGCGGCAACACCGTCCGCGTCGACCTCGACCGGCTGCCGTCCTGCGGGCCGCTCACCCCCGAGCTGGTGGCCGCCTCCACGGCGTGTGTCGGGCTGTTGCGCTGGGACGCCGGGCAGTGGTCCGTGCAGCCGCTCGGCGTGCAGGCGACGGTCAAGAAGAAGCCGGTCGCCGTGCACACCGGAGACTGGGCGCTGGGCCCCACCGACCCCAAGGCGGTCAAGGCCGAGGCCAGAGCCGGCGACGTCGTCGCCGTGCTGCGGGAACGCGCAGGACGGCTGCTGCGCAAATGACCGGGACCTCACAGAACGAGACGACCGACGACCCGCAGAGTGTGCAGAGGGCGGAGGAGAGCAAGCGTCAGGTGCTCTACTGGCGGCTGCTGTCGCGCCTGTTCGGCACCGACGAGCAGCCCGCGCTGGAGAACGCCTCCGTCGGCATCGTCGGAGAGCTCGGCCTGCCGCCCGCGCTGCTCGACCCCAAGGTGTCGGTCGACAACCTGGTGCAGCGCTTCCCCGAGCTGGGCCCCGAGTTCGAGGGGCTCATGGCGGAGGGCGAGCACGAGAACGGCGGCGAGGTACGCCGCGCGGCCCTCGTCTCCAAGCTGCTGCTCAACGTGTTCGCGACGGGTTCCGGCAACGTGACCGCCGGCCAGCTGGAGAGCTGGAAGAAGGACGCCGCCTGGTTCGAACGCGGCATGGGCTGCGAGCCCGGCGGCCTGCGCCAGGGGCGCGGCAGGGGCAGGGGCCAGGGCCAGGGCGAGGGCGAGGGCGAGGGCGACGAATCCGGCGACGGGCAGGGCGGAGCGGGCCACGGGCGGGACGGCGCGCCCGGCGCCTCGGGCCCCGGGCGGGGTCTCGGCCCCGGCGGGTCGCACTACAGCCCGGGCGACGAGGAGCTGGCCAAGGTCCTCGCCAACCTGGAGGGCGACCTGGTCAAGCGCATGCACCTGCGCGAGGTGCTCGCCGACCCGGCCCTGGCCAGGCAGCTCACGCCCAGCATGTCGCTCATCGAGCAGCTCCTGCACGACAAGTCCAACCTGTCGGGCGTCGCACTGGCCAACGCCAAGGCGCTCATCCGCCGGTTCGTGGACGAGGTCGCCGAGGTGCTGCGCACCCAGGTGGAGAAGACCAGCGTGGGCGTCATCGACCGGTCGGTGCCGCCGAAGCGGGTGTTCCGCAACCTCGACATCGACCGCACGATCTGGAAGAACCTCCCCAACTGGAGCCCGGAGGACGAGCGCCTCTACGTCGACCGGCTCTTCTACAAGCAGACGGCCCGCCGCACCACCCCGGCCCGCCTGATCGTGGTGGTCGACCAGTCGGGCTCGATGGTCGACGCGATGGTCAACTGCACCATCCTCGCCTCGATCTTCGCCGGCCTGCCCAAGGTCGACGTGCACCTGGTCGCCTACGACACCCGGGCGATCGACCTGACGCCGTGGGTGTCCGACCCGTTCGAGGTGCTGCTGCGCACCACGCTCGGCGGCGGCACCGACGGCACGGCCGCGATGGCGCTGGCCCGGCCCAAGATCGCCGATCCGCGCAACACCGTGATGGTGTGGATCTCCGACTTCTACGACAACCGGTCGCTGATCAGTGACTTCGAGGCGGTGCACCGCTCGGGGGTGAAGTTCATCCCCGTCGGCTCGGTCAACAGCTCGGGAGCCCAGAGCGTCGACCCGTGGTTCCGCCAGAAACTCAAGGCCCTCGGCACCCCGGTGATCTCGGGCCACATCCGCAAGCTCGTCTTCGAGCTCAAGAACTTCCTCACCTAGCTAGGAGACCCCTCGACATGAGTGACATGCTGCGAGCCCCCGCAGAGGTCAAGTACGCCGACGAGCTCGACTGGCTCGAGTCGATCGACGACGGCCCCAAGCCGTTCTCGTGGCGGCTCAGCCCCCGCATGGTGCGGCTGTTCATCCTCGGCTCCGAACGTTCCGACGGGCTCGACCGCGACATCGCGCAGAAGTGGTTCGGCGACCGCAGCTTCGTCGAGCGCAGCATCGTGACCCTGGCCTCCGACCGGGGCCTGCTGCTGATCGGCGACCCGGGCACCGGCAAGAGCTGGCTGGCCGAGCTGCTGGCCGCGGCCATCTCCCGCAACTCCACGCTCGTCGTGCAGGGCACCGCCGGCACCACGGAAGACCACATCAAATACTCGTGGAACGTCTCCATGGTCATCGCCAAGGGGCAGTCCCGCGAGTCGATGATCCCCTCGCCGATCATGACGGCGATGGAGAACGGCGTGATCGGCCGCTTCGAGGAGCTCACCCGCTCCACCAGCGACGTGCAGGACGCGCTCATCTCGATCCTGTCGGAGAAGTACGTCTCCATCCCCGAGCTCGACGACGACAACATCGTCTTCGCCCAGCCCGGCTTCTCCATCATCGCCACCGCCAACAGCCGCGACCGTGGCGTCAACGACCTGTCGTCAGCTCTCAAGCGGCGCTTCAACTTCGTCCGCATCCCGGTCGTGACGAACAGGAAGAGCGAGGCGGAGATCGTCCGGTTCCGCACCGAAGAGCTGCTGCGCCGGCACCGCATCGAGCTGGACCTGCCGCCCACGCTGCTCGACATCCTGCTGCAGAGCTTCGCCGACCTGCGTTCGGCGGCGGCCTCGGCCACCAGCGACGACGAGAAGCTGGAGTCGGCGCTGTCCACGGCCGAGCAGATCGGCGTGCTGGAGGACGCCATCCTGCACAGCCACTTCTTCGGCGACCGCGTGCTGCGCGCGCAGACGCTGGCCGGCTCCCTGGTGGGCTCGCTGGCCCGGCGCAGCCCCGAAGACCTCGCCATCCTCAACAAGTACTGGCACGGCGTGGTCGAGCCGCGCAGCAAGAAGGACGGCGGCCTGTGGCCGGAGTTCCTCGAGGGCGGCCGCGAGGCCATCTCCACGCTGTCATGATCGACCAGACGAGCCCGTTCGGCACGCTGCGCGAGCAACTCCTCGACGCGGCCGAGCAGTTCGCGGGCGGTCCCGTCGCCGTCTCCGGCATCCTGTCGGGGCTCGTCGACGACGTCGACCGGGCGCTGCGCGAGGAGCTGGAGATCTTCCCGGTCTGCCACCACTCGCCGGCCTCGGCGCTGGCGATGGTGCGCAGGCTGCGCGAGAAGCAGCCGAAGGTCATCTACCTGGAGCTGTGCGAAGACCTGCAACCGCTGCTCACCGAGCTGCGCAACTGCCGGCTGCCGGTGGCCGTGCAGGCGTTCGCAACCGACCTCGAAGGCTTTCCGAAGGAGCTGGCGCCGCTCAGCGTGGTGGCGCCCATCACCGAGGCGTCCGCCGAATACCAGGCCATCGCGTACGCGCTCGACACCCCCGGCGTCGAGCTGGTGCTGGTCGACCGCTCGACCGACCACGTCTACCAGTGGACGCGCGAGGGGGAGCCCAAGCCGAGGCAGGGCGAGGAGACCGGCCTGCACGGCGACGCCGTCGGCGTCGAGATCGGCGACCTGCGCCCCCGCTTCGCCGAGCTGGAGGAGCACCTCCTCCACCACGGCAAGGTGCGCCACTGGTCGGAGTGGTGGGACCAGTACGTCGAGCAACCCCTCGCGGGCGCCGACTACGACACCTACCGCCAGGTCATGGTGATGATCGGCAGCCTGTTCCGCCGGCTCCGCCCCGACCACGACGACCGGCTGGCCCTCGACGAGGAGCGCGAGCGCTACATGTGGACCAGGATGCGCGAGCACCTGGCCGCCTCCGGCGCCGACCCCGCCGACTGCCTGTACGTCTGCGGCGCCTTCCACGCCGCCACCCGCGTCGAGCAGTTCGGCGTCCGGTCCACCGCCCCCTACGAGATCAGCCCGCGTACCGGCACCACCTGGCTGTACGGCCTCATCCCGTCCAGCCACTCGGCCATCGAGGCGCAGTTCGGGCTGGCGCCCGGCTCGGTGTCGATCGCGGCGGCGACGTGGGACAAGGCGCTCACCCGTGGCGGGCTGACGCCGTTCCGGCTGGCGGGGCAGAAGGGGGCGCGCAAACGCGCGGCCAAACTGCCCGCGCCCGCGCCGCAGGGCGAGCTCACCGACCGGTTGAGCGGGTTCCTGTCGAGGCCGCCCGCGCTGGACGCGCTCGACGAGGCCGAGCTGCTCGGCTGGTGCGTCGACATCGTCCGGCTGGCCCGCCGCAACGGCTACCTGGCCAGCACCGCCGACGCGATCGCGGTCTACGAGACCTCGATCCTGCTGGCGGGCATGCGCAACCGGGCCAGGCCCACCCCGTACGACTTCCAGGACGCGGCGGTCACCTGCATCGAGAAGGACTCCGTGCCGGGGCGGCGCGACGTTCGGCGGCTCTGCGAGATCCTGCTCGGCGGCGACCGGCTCGGCGAGGTCGGCTACGACGCCATGCCGCCGCTGGCCAGAGACGTCTACGACCGGCTCGCCCCGCTCGGGCTCGACCTGGAGAAACGGACGATCCAGCGGGCGCTGATCGACCTGCATGCCGAGCCCGAGCTGGTGCCCTGCTCCGACCTGCTGTGGAAGCTGCGCTACCTGCTGCCGTCCGACGCGGTGCGGCCCATCATGGGCGAGCGCCGGCTCGGCGAACGCTCGATCCAGGAGAGCTGGGACGTCGCCCTCGGCAAGTACCAGCGCGCCATCATCGAGCTCGGCTACGAGGGCGTCACCGTCGAGCAGGTGCTGGAGCAGCGGCTGCGGCGCGCGGTGTGGGACCCGAAGGCCACCGCGGCCGTCGCGCTGGCGGCGGTCGAGGACGCCATCCTGTTCCTCGGCAGCCGCCGCTTCGCCGACGAGCTGGGCGCGCGGGCGGTCGAGCTGCTCGCGTCCGAGCGCGGCGTCGACGACGCGCCCGAGGTGCTGCGCCGCATCCGGCGGCTGCTCGCCTACTACCGGGCGGGCGAGCCGGAGCTGCCGGCCTGGTGCGAGGCGTTCGTGACGGCCGGCTACGCCCACTACTGCACGCTCCTGCCGACCGCCGTCGTCGACGACGACACCGGCGTGCGGCAGGTCGCGGCCATGCTGGGCTTCCTGTTCACGATGGAGAGCCTCGCGATGGCGCTCGGCTGCGACCGGGCCCAGCTGGAGCTCGCGGTGCAGCAGTCCCACCCGGAGTCGCCGGCCAAGGTGGCGCTGATGTGGGCCGCCCGCCACCAGCTCGGGCTGCTGCCGCTGGCCGAGCTGCGGGCGCGCTGTGACGAACTGCTGGGCAACCCGCTGGTGATCCCGGCGTTCCCGCAGTACGTCATCGGGTTCGTGCACGCGGTGGAGCCGGCCCCGGGGCTGTCGGGGTTCGTGGTGGAGGTGATCTCCAAGGCGTTCGCGCGGCTGCCTGACTCCGTGCTGCTGCCGTGGTTGCCCAAGCTGATCGTCACGCTGCGGGACGGCGCGGGGGAGCTGATGCCGGCACTCGTCCGGGAGGCGGGGCGGACGTTCCCCGGCTCGCTGACGGCCGTGGACGCCTGGGTGCCGCCGTGGACCTCCCGCCCCAAGCCCGCCGGGTCGGTCACCGGGGCCGCGCCGGTGGCGGCCGGGCCGGTGGCGGAGCTGCTGGTGGGGCATCCTGTGGCGTGCGACGCGGTGGCGGGGCTGCTCGGATGCACGGGCGAGTGGCTCGCGCTCACCGGTGAAACCGGCTCGCAGGAGGTCACCACCCTCCTGACCACCCACCCCGAACCTGCCTCCGCCTTGGCGGCTCTGCTCGCCTGAGCACCTGGTCGGGCGCCGGTGGCGGGGGTTCTCCCGGGCTCTCGCCACCCGCCTGGCCCGGAGCATGGGCCTGGGCCGGGAGGCGCGCTCGCTTCCGCGCGGTTCCCGGCGCTGGTGGGTGTCGACCGTCAGTTCGGCCGGGTCGGGTGGCAGGTGGTGTTCGCCGGCGGGAGGCGCAGGTCCGTCAGGTACGCGTTGGCGTGGGCGATCGTGCAGGTGTCGCCCGTCAGGTACAGGCCGTGGCCGTGCCCGTCGAAGCGGACCGTCGCCGACCCCGGCACGCGCCGTACGATGTCGGCCGTGTCGTCGTAGTCGGTCCACGTGCCGGCCCCGAGGAACGGCGGCAGGCCGGCGGGCAGCGGCGCGGCCGGGTTCGCGACCGGGGCGGGCCAGCCGGTGCAGCCGAGGCGATGCCACAGCCCCATCCCGGCGAGGTTCGGCGAGACGCGCTCGCCCATCGCCCGCACGGCCCGGTACTCGCGATACCCGTCGAAGCGCAGCCCGTCGGCGCACATCGTGGCGTTCATGCCGACGTACGACGGCGGCTTGAGGCTGCCGGTCCCGGCCTTGACGTAGTCGGCGAACCCGGAGGCGTCACCGCGCTCCGCCGTCGCGATGGCCTGGGCGAGCTGCCGCCAGCGCGGATGATCGGGCGCCGGCCCGGGGCTCACCAGGTGCGGCATCGCGGCCACCTGCAGGTCGAACCCGCTGTACGCGCCGTCCTCGCCCTTGATCGGGATCGGCTTCCGGTCGGCGGCGGCCACCACCTTCCGCCAGCGCGCCGCCACGTCCGCGCCGCACGCGCCCGACGTGCCGCACCACCGCGCGAACCGGTCGAACTGCGCCTCGTACGTGCGGTAACGCGTCCGGGCGTCGGTCGTCGCGTCGCGCAACTGGTTGACCGCGCCGTCCAGGTACATGGCCCTGACCCGCTCCGGGTACAGCCGCGCGTACGCCACCGCCGGGACGCCGCCGTACGAGGTGGCGATGAAACTCAGCCGCTGCTCCCCGAGAGAGGCGCGGATCGCGTCGATGTCGCGCGCCACGGACGCCGAGTCGAGATGGTCGAAGAACTCGGGATCCACCTTCCGGCACTCCTGGGCGTTCCGCCGGATCTTCACCCCGAGCCGGGCGTACTCGCCGCGCGTGTCCGGCCGGGTCAGCCACGGGCCGGTGGTGAAGCACTCCTGCGGCAACCGGCCGAACGTGCCGGCGTTGCGCGGTTCCAGGCTCACCACGTCGAACCGTTCGCGTAGTTTCGTGAAGCTGTCGCGGTAGTAGGTGAGGTCGTCGACGCCCGAACCGCCGGGTCCGCCCGGGATGCTGAAGACCGTCCCCATGGTGTCGCCGGTGGCGGGCAGCCGGGCGATCTGGATCTTGATCGTCCCGCCGTCCGGCTTCGCCCAGTCCACGGGCACCTCGACGGACGAGCACTGCAGGTCCTTGGGCCGTTCGGCGCCCTGGCAGGGGCCCCAGACGGACTCCGCCGACGCCGAGGGCACCGCCGCGAGCGCGCCGAGCAGCGCGCCGATCGCTATCAGTTTCATGCTTCCACGCTCGCGCGCCGGGGCGCGCGTCTCCATGGTGGTGCCGCCCGTTCGTGAGGTAGTGCCTGGACTAGTTTCCGTACGCGGAATGACTGGTGTCTTTTATATGAACATTTCGGTGAATTTCGGATTAAGTCCGCCAATGCCCCCACCCGCGTCATCCGGATATTGGGCTGAATCGTAGTATTCGGTGCGGCAATTTCCGCTTATGGGGGAGGGTGGGCATTGTCTCGTCCGCGTTCGGGAGACGACCTCGGTCAGGTCGCCGGCCACCGCCTGACCGGGCTCCTCGGCGAGGGCGGTCAGGGGGCCGTCTACCTGGGGCTGAGCCCGTCCGGCGGCGAAGTGGCGATCAAGGTGCTGAACGCCCGCATGTCGGAGGATCCCGAGGGGCGCCGCAGGTTCTTCCGCCAGGTCGAGCTGGCCCGCCGGGTCGCGCCCTTCTGCACCGCCCGCGTGCTCGACACCGGAATGCACGGCGACCGCCCGTACATCGTCAGCGAATACGTCCCCGGTGACTCCCTCGACCGGGTCGTGCGCACGCAGGGACCGCGTACCGGCGGCGGTCTCGAGCGGCTCGCGGTGGCGACCGCGACCGCGCTGGCCGCCATCCACCGCGCGGGGGTCGTGCACCGCGACTTCAAGCCCGGCAACGTCATCCTCGGGCCCGAGGGCCCCGTCGTCATCGACTTCGGCATCTCCCACGCGCTCGACCACGCCGTCACCCAGAGCGGGGCGTTCGGCACGCCAGGCTTCATGGCGCCCGAGCAGCTGGACATGGGGCCGATCGGGCCGGCGGCGGACGTGTTCGGCTGGGCCGCCACGATGGTGTTCGCGGCGACGGGACGGCGTCCGTTCGCGGGCGACTCGGTGGCGGCGGTGCTGCGCGCCCTCCTCTACGACGAGCCCGACGTGTCGGGGGTGCCCGAGCCGCTGCGACCGCTGGTGGCGGCCTGCCTGGACAAGAACCCGGACCGCCGCCTCACCGCCGACACCCTCGTCCGCACCC
>NZ_SMKQ01000178.1 GCF_004348995.1 Nonomuraea terrae | reverse complement strand
CCCTCGGATTCCTAGCGGCGCCGCGTTCTGTCGGTGGGGGCGGATATACAGGGGCCATGACCGAGAAGCCGACGAACGAGGATTTCCTCCGGCTGGCTGATCCGATGCGGCGGGAGTTGCTGGCCCACTGCTACCGCATGATGGGGTCGGTGCACGATGCCGAAGATCTCGTGCAGGAGACCTACCTGCGCGCGTGGCGGGGTTACGAGGGGTTCGAGGGCCGTTCCTCGCTGCGTACGTGGCTCTATCGCATCGCCACCACCGCGTGCCTGACGGCGCTCGACAGCCGCAGCAGGCGTCCCCTGCCGACGGGGCTCGGCGCGCCGAGCGAGGAGGCGAGCGCGCCGCTGGTGCAGGACACCGAGGTGCCGTGGCTGGAGCCGGTGCCCGACACCATGGTGGGCGCGGGCGGCGACGATCCGGCCGCCATCGTGACCTCGCGTGAGAGCATCCGGCTCGCGTTCGTCGCGGCGCTGCAGCACCTGCCGCCCCGGCAGCGCGCGGTGCTGATCCTGCGCGACGTGCTCAAGTGGAAGGCCGCCGAGGTGGCCGAGGCGGTCGGCACGTCCACGGCGGCGGTCAACAGCATCCTGCAGCGGGCCCGCGCCCAGCTCAGCCAGGTCTCCCCCAGCCCCGACGACCCGGTGGAGCCGCTGACGCAGGAGCAGCGCGCGCAGCTCGAGCGCTACGTCGCGGCGTTCGAAAACTACGACGTCGACGCCTTCGTCGACCTGTTCACCAAGGACGCGGTCTGGGAGATGCCGCCCTACGTCGGCTGGTACCAGGGCCCGGAGGCGATCGCCGACCTCGTCAGGACCCAGTGCCCGGCCGAGCGCCCGGGCGACCTCAGGTTCGTTCCCGTCGCGGCCAACGGGCAGCCGGCTTTCGCGGTGTATTTTCGCGAAGGCGACGTCCACCGGCGATTCGCCATCATGGTCCTGACCTTCTCCGGCGCCCTGATCGGCCACGTGGCGATGTTCTTCGACACCCACCTGTTCGAGACGTTCGGGCTCCCCGAGCAGAAGGACGCGTGGCCCCCGCCCGGCGCTGGGCAGTGAGGCACAACGCGGGCAGGGCACCGCGGCGTGAGCTGAGCATCGTGGATCAGGCCGCGGTGCGGGCCGGGCACTGCGCGCAAGGTCTTGCGCCCTGCGGACCGAGGGCGACGGTGGCGCATCCCAGGCCGTGACCATGGACCAGTCAGCGGTCGCCGACCCGAAGCTCTCCACCCAGAGACCGTCGCCATCGGACACCTACTCGCACACACAGGTCGAAGGAGACGACCATCTCCCGCTCGGCCAGCGCGACCGAGCCGGCCTCGCGGAGCGAGGCCCGTGAACGCAGCCTTTCGGGATAAAGTAGAACCCGTTACAGTCACGCCAGAGCATCGTTCTGGAGGTGACTGTGGGCACACCGGTGATCGTCGAGGCCGTACGCACTCCCATCGGCAAGCGCGCGGGCTGGTTGTCCGCCCTGAAGCCGCAACAGGTTCTGGCCACCGCGTTCGGCGGGCTCGTCCAGCGCTCCGGGATCGACCCGGCGGCCGTCGAGCAGGTCTTCACCGGCTGCGTCACCCAAGCCGGCGAGCAGGGCGGCCACGTCGGGCGCTACGCCTGGCTCTACGCCGGGCTGCCGTACGAGACCGGGGTCACCACGATCGACGCCCAGTGCGGTTCGTCACAGCAGGCGGTGCACCTGGCGGCGGCGATGATCGCGGCGGGCGCCATCGAGGTCGGCGTCGGCGGCGGGGTCGAGGTCATGAGCCGGGCGCCGCTCGGCAGCAATGTGCTGCCGGCCCAGCCGCGTCCGGACGACTGGAGCATCGACCTGCCCGACCAGTTCACCGCCGCCGAGCGGATCGCGCAGCGGCGCGGGCTGACCAGGGAGCGGCTCGACTGGTTCGGGGCGCGTTCGCAGCGACTGGCCGCCAAGGCGTGGGCCGACGGGCGGTTCGAGCGGGAGATCGTGCCGGTCGGCGACGTCCGCAAGGATCAGGGGCTGCGTGAGACCACCGTCGACGGCCTGGCTGCGCTCAAGCCGGTGCTGGACGGCGGCCTGCACACCGCCGGCACCTCGTCGCAGATCTCCGACGGCGCGGCGGCCGTGCTGGTGACGAGCGAGGAGGCGGCGCGGCGGCACGGGCTGCGGCCCCGGGCGCGGATCCTGGCACAGGCACTGGTCGGCTCGGAGCCGTACTTCCACCTGGACGGGCCGGTGGACGCGACGGCCAGGGTGCTCGCGCAGGCCGGGATGACGATCGGCGACATCGACAGGTTCGAGGTGAACGAGGCGTTCGCTTCGATCGTCCTGTCATGGGCGAGCGTGCACGAGCCCGATCTCGACCGGGTGAACGTCAACGGCGGCGCGATCGCGCTCGGCCATCCCGTGGGCGCCACCGGGGCGAGACTGATCACGACCGCGCTGTACGAGCTCGAACGGTCCGACTCGGCCACCGCGCTCGTGACGATGTGCGCGGGCGGGGCGCTGGCCACCGCCACCATTCTGGAGCGCGTGAGCTGACCCGGCCCGCGCCATTCTGGAGCGCGTGAGCTGACCCGGCCCACGCCATTCGTCACACGATCGGGGAGAAGATGAAGACCAGGCGCAGGCCGTACGCGGAGCAGCGGCCGCAGGACCTCGGCGGCGGAGTGTGGAGCGTGCCGGTGCCGATTCCCGGCAATCCGCTCGGCTACACGCTCGTCTACGCCGTCGAGTCGCCCAAGGGCCCGGTGCTCGTGGACGCCGGGTGGAACCATCCGGACGCCTGGGAGGCGCTCAGCGGCGGCCTTGCCTCGCTCGGGTTCGACGTGGCCGGAGTGCGCGGGGTGGTCGTCACCCATTTCCACCCCGACCACGCCGGGCTCGCCGGTCAGGTCAGGGAGACGTCGGGCGCGTGGATCGCCATGCACGAGAACGACGCGGAGCTGGTCAGGATGATGACCGCGTACGCCTCCCAGGAGCACGACGGCTTCCAGGCCGACATGTTGCGGCGGGCGGGGGCCGACCCCGGAGAGGTGCGGCAGGCGGCGGGCGCCCGTCCCACACCGCCGGCGTCGCCCGACCGCGAGCTGCGCGACGGCGACCTGGTCGACCTGCCGGGACGCAAGCTGCGCGCCGTGCACACCCCGGGCCACACACCCGGGCACATCTGCCTGCATTTGGAGGACGCCGACCGGCTGTTCACCGGCGACCACGTGCTGCCCGCCATCACCCCGCACATCGGGATCTATCCGTACGACCGCGACGACGTCGACCCGCTGGGCGACTTCCTGGAGTCGCTGGACCGGGTGGGCGAGCTGGGCGCGATCGACGCTCTCCCTGCCCATGAGTGGATATTTCCGGATGTGGCGGCACGGGCCGCCCAGATCCGCGACCATCACGAGGAGAAACTCGACCGGCTGCACGCCCTCCTCTCCGAACGGGCGGAACCGCTGACCATCTGGGAGGTCGCCTCGATGATGACCTGGAACAGGCCGTGGGCCGACCTGCCCCCCATGCTGCGGGGCATGGCGGCCGGCGAGGCAGCCGCCCATCTGCGCACCCTGGAGGCCAGGGGCCTGGCCGCCCGCCTGACAGGTGTCGATCCGGTCCGCTTCCACGCTCTAGACTCCTAGACATCCGATGTCTAGGGAGAAAAGCGTGGCGGTCACCGATGCGGCCATCGACAAGATCAAGCAGATGATCCTCTCCGGCGAGCTGGCCCCCGGAGACCGGCTGCCGAAGGAGGCCGACCTCGCCGTACGCCTCGGCCTGTCGCGCAACTCGCTGCGTGAGGCCGTGCGCGCCCTGTCGCTGATCAACGTGCTCGACGTGCGCCAGGGCGACGGCACGTACGTCACCAGCCTGGAGCCCCGGCTGCTGCTGGACACCATGTCATTCGTGCTCGATCTGCACCGCGACGACACGGTGCTGCAGTTCTTCGAGGTCCGCCGCATCCTGGAGCCCGCCGCCACGGCGATCGCGACCAAACTGATGAGCGACTCCGACATCGACGAGCTGCGGGTGATCCTCGAGTCGCTGCCCGCCGAGCCCACGGTCGAGGAGCTGGTGGCCAACGACCTGGAGTTCCATCACCGTATCGCGCGAGGGTCCGGCAACAGCGTGCTCTGCTCGTTCATCGAGAGCCTGGCCGGCCCGACCACGCGGGCCCGGATCTGGCGCGGGCTCACCCAGGAGGGGGCGATGGAGAAGACACGCGAGCAGCACACCGCGATCTACGAGGCCATCGTCGCCCGCCAGGCCGATGTGGCCCGGTCCTGGGCCACCGTGCACGTGGCGGGCGTGGAGTCGTGGCTGCGCCGGGCGCTGGAGCTCGACTGACATCGGACGAATGCGGCCGGTGCCGCGAACCGTGGCCCCGGCGTCAGATCAGGGCGGGCATCCGCGGGTAGGACCGGTGCCGTGGCCGACAAACTGGAGCGATACCGGAGCAAGCGCGATCCGAAACGTACCCCCGAGCCCGTCCCTGAGGCCGAGTCCCCCTCCCCCGACGGGAACGCGTTCGTCATCCAGGAGCACCACGCGCGGTCGCTGCACTGGGACCTGCGCCTGGAGCGCGACGGCGTCCTGGTCTCCTGGGCGGTCCCCAAGGGGCTGCCGGCCGACCCCGACATCAACCACCTGGCCGTACACACCGAGAACCACCCCATGGAGTACCTCACCTTCCACGGCGAGATCCCGAAAGGCGAGTACGGCGGCGGCACCATGACCGTCTGGGACACCGGCACGTACCAGACGGAGAAGTGGTCGGACCGCGAGGTCAAGGTCGTCCTGAACGGGCGGCGGGCCTCCGGCCGGTTCGTGCTCTTCAGGACGCGCGGCGACAACTGGATGATCCATCGCATGGGCTCCGCGGTGCGCGACCCGTTCCCCGAGGTGGAGCCCATGCTGCCGGTCGAGCGCGCCCGTCCCCCGAAGGACGCCTCCTCCTACGCCTTCGAGTTCGCCTGGGGCGGGCGCCGGCTGCTCGTCCCGATCGACGGCGGCCGTACGGACGCCGCCAGGGAGCACCCGTGGCTGCGGGGGCTGGCGGAGTCGTTCGGCAGCCGTACGGCCGTGCTGGACGGGGAGGTGGCCACGCTCGGGCGCGCGGAGATCCTCGTCTTCTACGACCTCCTCTACGACGACGGGCGGTCGCTGGTCGAGGAGCCGTACTCTGCGCGCCGCGCGGCCCTGGAGTCGCTCGACCTGAACGGCGCCCACTGGCAGACCGCCCCGTCGTGGCCGGGCGATCCCGGCCCCGTGCGAAAGGCCGCCCGCGACCAGGGCCTGCCCGGCGTCATCGCCAAACGCCTCGACTCGCCGTACGAGCCGGGCCCGTCATCCTCCTGGCTCTTCATCCCCTCCTGATCAGGACAGCCCTGGTGGGCCACAGGAGCCGGCACGCCCGTGAGCCCCGTGACGGAACCCCCGACGAGGCGCCGAACCGGCCAGGGGTCCGGCGCGCCAACCGGCACGGCCGGAGGCGGACATCCCGGAGCCCCCGCGGCTTCCCGGCCGACGACGAGGCGTTCGTGACGGGGGCTGCGGGCCACTTCGCCGGCTACCGGGCCGAGGATCAGGGCTACGAGCGGCTCCGATACGCAGCGCGGTGAGGACCCCGCGCCGCTCGACGTCCGCGACCGGCTGTGCTCCATCACCGCACCCACCCCGCTGCTCAGCGGACATCTGCGGTACGCCTCACGCGGAGCATGAGGGCATCCCGCAGTCACGCCTGGATCGAGCAGCGGCCACTTCCGCCACGCAGAAAGACCGGCCCCGTTCGCCCGATGCCACCTTCGTGCTGTGAGTTAGCTCACCGAACGGCATGCGGCGTCATCGAAATCGTGCTGCCGCACCCGTCCTGATCTGGGACGTCCAGTAGTACGTCTGACGCCCGTTCCGCTGTCCGCAGTCCCCGTGGGCATCGGCCATTGTAGTTGAAAGTTAAATTTATTACCGTGAAACCAGGCGCACCGGATCAAGCGCCATCCGGTTCGGCGGCGTCGATCAACGGGCTACATCACCTCTCATCACGTCAGCTGCTGACGGATCCACCATGGAAGGACTGCAGATGAGCGTTGCCCTCGTGCGGAACCCCGGCGACGGACCGGTCTTCCGCTACTACCACGTACCGATCGAGCAGGTCGTGTCGACCGACGAGACGGATGGAGTGGTCACCGCCACCCGTTTCACCCTTGACCGCGCCGGCGCGCCACCCCTGCACACCCACAGTCGGGAGGACGAGAGCTGGGTGGTGCTGTCCGGCCGCGTCCGGTTCTGGGTTGGATCGGACTCGCTCGACAAGTGCGACGTGCACGACGCCGAACCCGGCGCTTACATCCACGGACCTCGTTCAGTGCCCCACACGCTCCAGCCGATCACTTCGACCGCGACGATCCTTCAGATCAACCACCCCGGAGCCATCGAAGGCTACTTCAAGGGCATCGGGCCCGCCGACGGGCGCCACGACGCGGAAAACGCCGACCTTCTGACCGAGTACGGAGTGGTGGTCCTCGACGACCCGCCCCCCGCCTAGAACGCCGGGCCGCCCTGGCGCGGGACGCCTCCCGGGCGGCTACCGGATGGCCTCGGGACTCCAGACCGAGGAGCGCGGCGACCTGGAGCGGACGGCGCAAGAGGCCGAGAGCCGCCGATCACTCCAACGCAGGCCGGCCCGCTTCCTCCGAGGAAAGCGGGTTCGCCGGGAGCGGCGCGGCCCCCTGGTCGGACGACCACGCAGCGATGAGGGAACGAGACCTTGAGTGCCCTCAGGACGGGGGTGATGATCTCGGGGTCAGCGGCCGCCCGGAGGGACAGGCACACCACGGCCCGGCCGACGGACGCCCCTGACGATGGTGCACGAAGGGCGTTCGAGAAGACCCACCAGCCGTCGCAGGCCGGTGGGCCGGCAGGAGGGTCATCCGTTCTTCGGGAGGAGGCCCTCCGATTCGAGGTCGTCCCACAGGTCGGTGGGGACGGAACGGGACCACAGGGCGGTGTTGGCCGTGACCTCCTCGGGGGCGCGGGCACCGACGACGATCGTGGCGACGGCCGGGTGGCGCAGCGGGAAGGCCATGGCCGCCTGCGGCAGCGTGACCCCGTGGCGGTCGCAGACCTCGGCGATCCGCCGCGCCCGCTCCACCAGCGGGGACGGCGCCGGCTGGTAGTCGTACGTGCCCGACGGCTCCGGCGTGGCGAGGATGCCGCTGTTGAACACCCCGGCCGCCAGCACCCGGACGCCGCGTCGGGCGCATTCGTCGAGGAGCGGCAGGCCCGACTGGTCGAGCAGCGTGTAGCGGCCCGCCAGCATGACCACGTCGATGTCGGTCTCGCGGACGAAGCGCAGCGGCGCCTCCCACTGGTTCATGCCGACGCCGATCGCCCGTACCACGCCTTCGTCGCGCAGCTCGGCCAGCGCCGGGTACGCCTCCGCGATGGCCTGCTCCACATGGTCGTCAGGGTCGTGGATGAGCGCGATGTGCACGGCCGGCAGGCCGAGGCGTTCGAGGGAGTCCTCCAGCGACCTGCGCACGCCGTCACCGGAGAAGTCCCACACGCGCTGCAGCCCGGCCGACACGGCGAAGTGGTCGTCGTCGGGCGTGTCGCCCGCGTCGGTGGGCACCAGCAGGCGGCCGACCTTCGTGGACAGCAGGTAGCCCGAGCGGCCGGCCAGCGCGGACCCGACGCGGCGTTCGGACAGGCCGAGCCCGTAGTGGGGCGCGGTGTCGTACAGGCGCACCCCGCTCTCCCACGCGGCGTCGAGGGTGGCGCGGGCCTGCTCCTCCGGGACGGTGTCGAACAGGTTGCCGAGCGGGGCGCCGCCGAGCCCTTGGCGTGGCAGCTCGACGTTGAGGTTCTTGGTCAATCTTGTGCCTTTCCGCCCGCTATCCGGCTGATCATCAGGGCGACCAGGATGATCGCGCCGTAGATGACCGGCTGCCAGAAGCCGGAGACGCCGATGAGGGTGAGGATGTTCTGGACCAGGCCGATCACCAGCACGCCGGTGAGCGCGCCCAGGATCGTACCCTTGCCGCCGTCCATGCTGACGCCGCCGATGACGGCCGCGGCGAACACCATGAAGATCCAGCCGACGCCCTGGTTGTTGCCGATCGCCCCGAGGCGTCCGGTTTCGAGGATGCCGGCCAGCGCGGCGAGCGTGCCGCCCATGATGAACACGCCGTAGAGCACGCGGTCGACCCGGATGCCCGCGGCGCGGGCGGCGTCGGCGTTGCCGCCGATCGCGTACAGCGCGCGGCCGAGTCTGAGGTAGCCGAGCCCGAAGCTGCCCGCCGCGAACAGCACACCGGCGATCCACACGGCGGCGGGCAGGCCCAGCCACACGGCGCTGCCGAGGTAGAGGATCGACTCGGGGAGCTGGAACAGCGTCTTGCCCTCGGTGGGCCCCTGCAGGAAGCCGTGCACGATGATCAGCATGGCCAGCGTCACGATGAACGCCGACAGCTGGAACCTGACGATGAGGAAACCGTTGAACGCGCCGATGGCCGCCCCGATGAGCAGGGCGAACGGGATCACCAGCACGCCGGGCAGCCCGATGCCGAAGCCGCCGGCCGTCACCGGGACCACCAGCATCACCGCGATGGCCGGCGCGGTGCCGACCGTCGACTCCAGCGACAGGTCGAACTTCCCGGCGATCAGGATCATCGCCTCGGCGAGCACGAGCAGCGAGATCGCCGACTGCTGCTGGAGCACGTTCGTCAGGTTGCCCGCCGTCAGGAACGTCGGATCGAGGAACGCCCCCACGACCAGCAGGAGGACGATCACCGGCACGAGGGTCAGGTCACGGAACCTGGCCAGCCGCACCCGGGGGGACGGTGCAGTCAAAGTGGTCAATCTTCTATGCCTTCCATCACGGCCACGAGCTCGTGGTCGGTCCAGCCGCGCGGCACGTCCTTGACGACCCTGCCGTGGAACATCACCAGCACCCGGTCACAGATCCGCAGGTCGTCGAGCTCGTCGGAGACCACGACGGCGCCTGCTCCGCGCTCGACCGCGTCTTCGACGGCGCCGAGCAGGGCCTGCTTGGCCTTGACGTCGACGCCCGCGGTGGGGTTGATCACGACCAGCGCCTTGGGGTCGTCGACGAGCGCCCGGGCGAACACGACCTTCTGCGCGTTGCCCCCGGACAGGTCGCCGACCGGCTGGTCAGGGCCTTCCGTCTTGATGTCGAGTGCGCTGATCATCTCTTCGGCCCTGGCCCGTCGCCACTGCGGGAACACGACGCCGTAGCGGCCCAGTTTCCTGGCGATCGGAAACGTGGCGTTCTCCCCGACCGACAGCAAGGGGACGAACCCCTCGTGATGACGGTCTTCCGGGACGAACCCCAGCCCGGCCCGCATCGCCGCGGTCACGTCGCCGGGCCTGACCCGGGTGCCGTTGACGGTGACCGTGCCGGTGTCGGGCCTGCGCAGCCCGGCCAGGGTCTCGGCGACGCCCACCTTGCCGCTGCTGGCCGAGCCGGCCAGGCCGACGACCTCGCCCGACCGTACGGAGATGTCGACGCCGGTGTAGCGGCCGGCCAGCGTGAGGCCCTCGCCCGACAGCACCACGTCGTCGCCGGGGGTGTGGGGGCGGGCCTCGTACGCCGCGGTGGCCTCGCCGGTCATCGCGTCGACCAGCTCGTCGTGCGGCAGGTCGACGACCGGCCTGGTCAGGATGTGCCGGGCGTCGCGGAAGACCGTGACGCTCTGGCAGATCTCGTAGACCTCGTCGAGGTGGTGGGAGATGTACATCATCGTGACGCCCTGCTCACGCAGCGAGCGCATGCGCGCGAACAGCCGCTCGATGGCCGGCCCGTCGAGCCGGGCGGTCGGCTCGTCGAGGATGATGAACCGGGCGCCGAACGACAGCGCGCGGGCGATCTCCACGAGCTGGCGCTGCTCCACGCTGAGGTCTCCGGCCAGTGCCTGCGGATCGACGTCGACCTCGTAGGTGTCGAGCAGCTCGCGCGCCCTGACCTGGAGCGCCCGCCAGTTGATCATCGCGCCGCCGGATGACTGACGGTTGAGGAAGAGGTTCTCGGCGACCGTGAGCGCGGGGATGATCGTGGACTTCTGGTAGACGCAGGCGACGCGCTGCCGCCAGGCGTCGCGGTCGGCGAGGGCGGGCGCCGGCTCGCCCGCGAACAGCACCTCGCCCTCGTCCGCCCCCTGGAGGCCGGTGAGGATCGAGACCAGGGTGGACTTGCCGGCGCCGTTCCTGCCGACGAGCGCGTGGGTCTCGCCCTCGGCGATGGCGATCCGCGCGCCGTCGAGCGCCGTGGTCGGCCCGAAACGCTTCACGACGTTTCGGGCTTCAACATGAAATTTCATCACTTGACCTGGTTGCCCCAGAGGGCTTGGTCGTCCACGTTCTCCTTCGTCACGAGCGGCGCCGGAAGCTGGTCCTCCAGGCCGTTCGGCAGCTGGATGATCGTGCTGCCGTGGTCGGTCGGACCGGGCTTGAACGTCTTGCCCTCGGCCGCGGCCTTGGCGTAGAAGAGGGCGTACCTGGCGTACAGGTCGGCCGGCTGTGACACCGTGGCGTCGATGTCGCCCTTGCGGATCGCCTCGAACTCCTGCGGGATGCCGTCGTTCGAGATCACGAAGATGTGCTTGGGGTCGCCCGGCGGGACGAGCAGGCCCTTCTGCTTGAGCACCTGCAGCGTCGGAGCCAGGTGGACGCCGCCGGCGTGCATGTAGATCCCCTTGATGTCGGGGTTCTGCTCCAGGCGGGTCTGCAGCATGGAGGCCGCCTTGCTGCCCTCCCACTCCGTCGGCTCGCTGAACACCGTGATGCCGGGGAACTTCGTCTTCATGCACTCCAGGAACGCCTCGGACCGGTCACGGCCGTTGATCGAGCTGAGCGCGCCCTGGAGCTGCACGACCTTGCCCTTGCCGCCCAGCTGCTCGCCGAGGAACTCACACGCCTTGGTGCCGTACGCGCGGTTGTCCGCGCGTACGACCATGTAGACGTTGCCCTTGTCGGGGCGGGTGTCGACGGTGACGACGGGGATCTTCTTGTTCTCCAGCTGCTGGAGGGTGTTGGCGACGGCGCCGGTGTCCTGCGGGGCCATGACGATCACCTTGGCGCCCTGGCCGACGAGGGCCTGCACGTTGTTGACGAGTTTGCTCACGTCGTTCTGCGAGTTGGTGGCCGGCATGAGGTCGACCTTGAGCTCGTCGGCCATCTGCGGGACGTAGTTGATGTAGGAGTTCCAGAAGTCGGAGTCGGCCCTCGGATGGTCGATGCCGATCTTCGCGCTGGCGCCTCCTCCTTCCGCCGACGTTCCTGAGCCACACGCGGTGACCGCCACGAGGGCGGCGACCGCGACCACCGGTCCGAACTTCATGGGGGGTGTTCCTTCCTTAGTGGGATGGCCGGAGCCGGAGCCCCTGCATGCCACCGTCGACCGCGAGCGCGGTGCCGGTGGTCGCGCCGGCCTCGGGGCCGGCCAGGTAGGCGATCGCCGCGGCGACCTCCTCCGCGCTGACCAGGCGGCCCATCGGCTGCCTGGCGTTCAGTGCCGCCCGCTCCGCCTCGGGGTCGTCGGCCGCCTCCAGCAGCCTGCCGACCCACGGGGTGTCGGCGGTGCCCGGGTTGACGCAGTTGACCCGGATGCCCTCGCGGATGTGGTCGGCGGCCATCGCCAGGGTCAGCGACAGCACCGCTCCCTTGGTGGCGCTGTAGAGCGCCCGCTGCGGCAGCCCGGCCGTCGCCGCGATCGAGCAGGTGTTGACGATCGAGGCGTGCTCCGACCTCCGCAGGTACGGCAGCGCCGCCCGCGTCACGCGCACCATGCCGACCACGTTGACGTCGAACACCCGGTGCCACTCGCTGTCGGGGTTGTCCTCGACGGTGCCCTGCGCCCCGATGCCGGCGTTGTTGACCACCACGTCGAGGCCGCCCAGCCGCTCGGCCGCCTCGGCCACCGCGGCCCGCACCCCGGCGTCGTCGGTGACGTCGCACTTGATCCCGACGAACGGCTCGCCGGGCGGGTTGAGGTCGAGGCAGGCGACCTTCATGCCGCGGGCGGCGAGGGCGTGCGCGGCGGCCAGACCGATGCCGGAGCCGCCGCCGGTCACGAGCGCCTTCAGTTCCTGAGTCATGCGGTCCTCCAGACCTCACCGTCGGGGAAGGTGTGGGCGGCGATGGACTCCCGGTGCATCTGCGCGCTGAAGCCCGGCGCGGACGGGGCGGCGTAACGGCCGGCGCGGATGACGACCGGGTCGACGAAGTGCTCGTGGAGGTGGTCGACGTACTCGATGACGCGGCCGTCCATGGTGCCGGTGATCGCCACGTAGTCGAACATCGACAGGTGCTGCACCAGCTCACACAGCCCGACGCCGCCCGCGTGCGGGCACACCGGCACGCCGAACTTGGCCGCGAGCAGCAGGATCGCGAGGTTCTCGTTGACCCCGCCGACGCGGGCGGAGTCGATCTGCAGGTAGGAGATGGCCTCGGCCTGCAGCAGCTGCTTGAACACGATGCGGTTCTGGACGTGCTCGCCGGTGGCGACGGGGATCGGCGCGATGCCCCTCGCGATGGCGGCGTGGCCGAGCACGTCGTCGGGGCTGGTCGGCTCCTCGATCCAGTGCGGCTCGAACTCGCCAAGCGCGTTCACCCACTCGATGGCCGAGCCGACGTCCCAGCGCTGGTTGGCGTCGATCGCGATCGGGAAGCCGGGCCCGCAGACCTCGCGGGCCACCCGCAGGCGCCGCCGGTCGTCGTCGAGGTCGGCGCCGACCTTGAGCTTGATCTGCCCGAAGCCCTGATCCAGGGCCTCCTTGCAGAGCCGGCGCAGCTTCTCGTCGTCGTAGCCGAGCCAGCCGGGGGAGGTGGTGTAGGCCGGGTAGCCGTGCTCGACGAGGTAGGCGATCCGCTCCTGCTTCCCCTTTTCCTGACTTTTCAGGATCTGGAGGGCTTCGTCCTTCGTGAGTGCGTCGCTCAGGTAGCGGAAGTCGATGAGCCCGACGATCTCCTCGGGGGACATCTCGGACAGCAGCCGCCACAGCGGCTTGCCCTCGCGCTTGGCCTTGAGGTCCCACAGGGCGTTGACCACGGCGGAGATCGCCATGTGCATGACGCCCTTCTCGGGGCCCAGCCAGCGCAGCTGCGAGTCGTTGACCATGTCGAGGTAGAGGGCGCCGAGGTCTTCGACGTCCTTGCCCACGACGTACGGCTCCAGCGCGCTGATGGCCGCCGTCTGGACGTCGTTGCCGCGCCCGATCGTGAACGCGAACCCGTGCCCCTCATGGCCGTCGTCGGTCTTGAGCACGACGTAGGCGGCGGAGTAGTCGGGGTCGGGGTTCATCGCGTCGGAGCCGTCGAGCTCTCGGGACGTCGGGAAGCGCACGTCGTGCGTCTCCATCCCGACGATCCGGTACGCGCTCATGCCTGCCCCACCTTCTGGCGCTGGCGCCCCAGCCCGCCGATCTCCAGCTCGACCACGTCGCCGGCCCGCAGGTACGGCTGACCGGGCATGCCCATGGCCACGCCGGCCGGAGTGCCGGTGTTGATCACGTCACCCGGCTCCAGCACCATGAACTGGCTCAGGTAGCGCACGACCTCGGCGACATCGAAGATCATGTCCTTGGTGGTGCCGTCCTGGCGCGGCTCGCCGTTCACCCACAGGCGCAGCGGCAGATCCTGCGGGTCGCCGACCTCGTCGGGCGTCACCAGCCACGGCCCGAGCGGGTTGAACGTCTCACACGACTTGCCCTTGTCCCACTGGCCGCCGCGCTCCAGCTGGAACTCGCGCTCGGAGACGTCGTTGGCGACGGCATACCCGGCGATGACACCGAGCGCCTCCTCCCGGCTGCCGAGGTAGCGCGCCTCCTTGCCGATGACGACGGCGAGCTCGACCTCCCAATCGGTCTTCACGCTGCCCCTGGGGATGAGCACGTCGTCGTACGGGCCGATCATCGTGTTGCTCGCCTTCATGAACACGACCGGCTCGGCGGGCACCTCGGCCCCCGACTCGGCGGCGTGGTCACGGTAGTTGAGCCCGATGCAGACGATCTTCCCGGGACGCGCGATCGGGGCGCCGATCCGCAGCCCCTCGGCGTCGACGACGGGCAGAGCGCCGCGCTGGAGCGCCTCGCGGACGCGCTCGACTCCCCCGGAAGCGAGGAAAGCCCCGTCGATCTCAGGCTCACCGATGTCGCGCAGGGCTCCGGCGGCGTCCATCACCACCGGCCGCTCGTGTCCGACAGGTCCTACTCGCAGCAGCTTCACACCGCTCCTTCTCTGATACATCGGATGTCTCTGCTCCTGATGCTCGTGCGGTGAGGCGGAGCGTGTCAAGGGCGCCGAGGGGGATACGTCCGATCCGTGACCTCGAAAAACTCCCATATCGGATGATGCACGCAGGAGCACCCGATGAACCGGGCGGATGACTGCGTTCACCCTGCCGAAACGTCGCTCCCGAAAACGTCGGACGACAAACTGCTCGCCTCCGGCACCACGTCGCGGCAGGCAGAATTGCCCTTACTCTCGCCATACCCCCTTCAGGGCAAGATCAGGAACGAGCTTCTGCCGTCCTTGACGGCCGTACAGCAACGTAATAGAACACGTTTCAGTACGCTTAACCAAGCGCTTGATCATCAGAGGTGAATCCGCGTGCACATCGACCTCGTCGACCGGGACGTATACGCGACCGGTGGACCGCCCCACGACCAGCTCGCCTGGCTGCGCGCGAACTCCCCCGTCCACTGGCACCACGGCGAGCCCGGCTTCTGGGCCGTGACCCGCTACGAGGACGTCGTGCACGTCTCGCGGCACTCCGATCTGTTCTCCTCCGCGCGCAGACTCGCGCTGTTCGACGAGGTCGGCGAGGAACAGGTCGCCATGCAGCGGCTCATGATGCTCAACCAGGACCCGCCGGAGCACACGCGGCGGCGCTCCCTGGTCAACCGGGGCTTCACCCCACGCGCGATGAACGCCCTCGAACAGCACATCCGCGACATCTGCGATGACCTCCTCGACAAGCTGAGCGGCGAGGTCGACTTCGTCACCGAAGTCGCCGCGCCCCTGCCCCTCTACGTGATCTGCGAACTCCTCGGCGCTCCCGTGACCGACCGCGACAAGGTGTTCTCCTGGTCGAACCGCATGATCGGCAGCCAGGACCCCGACTACGCCTCCTCTCCCGAGGAGGGCTCGGGAGCCGCCATGGAGCTCTACGCGTACGCCAACGAGCTCGCCGCCCAGCGCCGCGCGAACCCGCGCAACGACATCGTCACCAAACTCCTCCAGCCGGACGAGAACGGCGAGACCCTCGACGAGAACGAGTTCAACCTCTTCGTCCTCCTGCTCGCCGTGGCCGGCAACGAGACGACCCGCAACGCGGCCTCCGGCGGGATGCTCGCCCTCTTCGAACACCCCGAGCAGTGGGACCGCCTGGTCGCCGACCCCACCATGGCCTCGACGGCCGCCGACGAGATCGTCCGCTGGGTGTCGCCGGTCAACCTGTTCCGCCGCACGTCGACGCGCGACCAGGTGCTCGGCGGCCAGGAGATCAAGGCCGACGACAAGGTGGTCATCTTCTACGGCTCCGCCAACCGTGACGCCTCCGTCTTCCCGGACGCCGACGTCTTCGATATCGGCCGCGACCCGAACCCCCACATCGGCTTCGGCGGCGGCGGCGCCCACTTCTGCCTCGGCAACCACCTGGCCAAACTGGAACTCCGCGTGCTGTTCGAGCAACTGGCCCGCCGCTACCCCCACCTCCGCCAGACCGGCGAGGCAAGAAGACTGCGCTCCAACTTCATCAACGGCATCAAGGAACTCCCGGTCTCCATCGGCTGACCCAACTCGACGCGAGCACGCAGACTCGACCCGGGCACGCAGGCTGACCCGGGCACGCGGACCCGACGCGAGCACGCGGGCGGCGCGTGGGATGAGCGACGGCCCGCGCGAACGCCACGCCGCGCACCCGCCCCTCGGGCCGCGGAACGCCGCGGCCCACCCCAACACCCACAACCACCTCCCGCGCAGAGAACGCCCCCCAACGTGCCACCGGCCGCCTCACCTCCAGAGGCGGCCGACCCGCACCCCCGCCGGCTCCATCGATACCGGCGGAGATCGAGTGTGGCTTCGGTGGCCTGACCCTCGCCATCCGGCAGCACGTAGGTGCGCGAGTCCGTGCGGCACGCCCACCACCCGCCGATGAGCGTGAGCACGTGCGTGCACGGCGTCAAGGATCGTCGGCCCGTCCAGGAGCGGGCCGGAGCAGGCAGCCCGATTCGATGACGCCGCAGCCGCCACCACCAGGTCCGCGGAGGAGGCGACGGCCGTCCCGCCGGCGACGCACCGTCCCTGGACGGGGAAGCCCGTCGGCAGGTGGCCGACGCGCGCCGGCCACCTGCCGACCTGACACACGACGAATCTTCACGGCCACCTCACTCATGGAGACGGCCGGCACCCGACACGCCGCCGACCACCTCACCTCTGGACGCAGACCAGCGCGCCCTGACGACCGCCTCCACACCCACCCCGTCGTACGCCGCCCGCGACACAGACGCGGACGCGCGACCCCCCACGACTCCGCGTGGCCACCCACGCCCGCTCGGTCGCGCTACAGACCGTCGTACGAGAAGGCGGCGGAGGCGGAAGGACGCCGCGCCATAGGGACGTCGGATTCCTGGACGGCTGTCGCCGCCGGCGCGTCCTGTCCGTTCGGTGAGGCAGGAGAGCCGGCGGGCGCGAGTGGCGTCGGGTTCAGCGGTAGCGGGAGCGGCGGCGGGAGGCGCGGATGCGGCGAGGATACGGGTGGTGCCGTCCGGGCCGGGTTGCCGGCCGCGTTCGATCAGGGCGTCGGCCACGCGGTGGAGGAGGTCGGCGGTCTGGCCGGGGACGACGTCCCACCGGACGGCGATCACCCGCCAGCCGCGCCGTCGCAGCTCCTCGCGCCGGTCGGCGTCGCGCCGGAGGTCGGCGGGCGAGGTGTGGTGCCGGCGGCCGTCGTACTCGACCGCGACCTTGAACTCCTCCCCGCCCAGGTCGAGGTACGCGCACCGGCCGCCGTCAAGATCGACCCTGATCTGGGTGGTGGGACGGGGCAGGCCACCGTCGATGAGGATGACCCGCAGCCGGCTCTCCTGAGGTGAGGCGGCCCCGGGGTCGACGAGGCTGAGGGTGTCGCGCAGGCGCCAGGAGTTGAGCGGCCGGTGCCACAGAGCCCCCAGATCGACCCCTGCACGGGCGAACCGGTCGAGGATCGCCACCGCCTCCATCCGTGGCAGCGCACGGGCGCAGTCGAGGGCCGTGCGTTCCCTGGTGGTGAGCAGGACCCCGTTGTGCTCGGTGACGTCCTCCTCCGGGAGAGGCACGACGTACGTGACACAGCCGGAGAGCGCGACGTGGCCGTGCGCGACGAGCTCGACGGGCCAGTCGGTCTCCGGATCGGGGATGGCCTGGAGCCCCCAGATGTGGGCTGCCGTCTGGCGACAGGCCACGGCCTCAGAAACCGTGCGCGTCACACGCCGAGCCCGCTTGACGAGCGACGGCAGCGCACTGACCGGTGGACTTTCCGACGGCCTGGGGCGGTGCGGGACGGGTGCGGCGGGAAGCGGGTTCATGGCCGCAAGGGTGTCCCAACCGGCCAGGGCGGACAGCCGCCGAACGGCGTTCTGTGGACAACAATCGGTTATCCACACTCACAGAACACCTGAAAGCAAAGTGATGACGTGGCACCGTCCATCACCGCGCATATCACAACGAACGCCTTTCTTTCGCCGAGCCCGCACCGACATGCGCCATTGCATTGGGTATTTGTCCGGCTACCCGCGCTATCCTCGGGCGGCGAGTCACCATCGCGAAAATGGAGGGGCATGTTGGTATCGTTCGTACGGATTTCCATGATCGCTGCTATCGGATGCGTCGCATCGCTGACCCAGAGCACGGCGTCAGCGGACACACCACTCCGCGAGCGGTCGGCGCTCGCGCGACTGCTCGGCGGCATCGACCTCAACAGCGCGCTCAGCACACCCGCAGAAAACCGCCTGATCGCCTACAACTCCTCCATGCCCGATTCTCCGACGACGGTCAGCGGCCCGGCCAATTCCGGAATTTCCACCAACAGCGGCAAGTATTTCAACGAGGGAATTCCCATCAACAGCGGCGACGTCTCGAACAACAACGGCGTTTTCGATCC
This sequence comes from Nonomuraea terrae, assembly GCF_004348995.1. Lineage (GTDB taxonomy): Bacteria > Actinomycetota > Actinomycetes > Streptosporangiales > Streptosporangiaceae > Nonomuraea > Nonomuraea terrae. The sequence goes on along the minus strand of NZ_SMKQ01000178.1, from coordinate 637 downwards.
TTGATCCCAGGCTCTCTTCCGGGAGCTCAGGTTGAGCGCTGACCGAGCCGGCGTTCGTCTCCCCCGAACCATCGAATTCCCCGAAAACCTCGAATCCCTCGAATCCCTCGAATTCCGAGGATTCGCGAATTCCCCGAAATATCAGACCATCTGGATGTCGCGGCGATACTCACCGCCGACCGCGATCCCTCCCTGCCGACTGACCGCGAGGCGGGTCAGGGATGGAGGGCGAGGCCCTTGAGGGTCTTGTCCACGGCGTTCTTGGGGCCGTGGACGGCCACCCCCACCAGGGCCAGGTCCGGCGCCTCCACCGCGCGTACCGCCGCCCGGTTGTCCGCGTCGTGGCCCGTCTTGAACATCTCCTCGATGTACACCGCCACGTCCATCCCCCGCCCCAGGGCCTTCTCCCGTACGCCCCGGAGCTCGTCCACATCGCCCACGTAGACCAGCACCGGCTGACGGAACATCGGCAGATACTCGTTGCCTGAGGCGTCCGCGTACGGCTCACCGATCATCCCGGGCACCCCGCCGGCCACGGCGCCGGCGAGGAAGGCGGTGACGTTGAGCCGCTGCCAGGCGGCCAGGTCCGCACGGACCACGATCCCGATCTTGGTGTCGAAACGCATGGCCGTGAGCC
>NZ_SMKQ01000177.1 GCF_004348995.1 Nonomuraea terrae | reverse complement strand
ACATCCGCGCGCCCCGGACCAGCTTCGTCGGACGGGAGGACGAGCTGGAGCGGCTCACCGCCCTCCTCGGCCGCGCCCGGCTGGTCACCCTCGTGGGACCGGGCGGCGCCGGCAAGACCCGCGTGGCCATCGAGGCTGCCCTCCGCCTGACGCCCGCAGCCCGCGACCGTGGCCGGCGGCCGGGTCGCGGGGTCGATGGGGTGTGGATGGTGGAGCCGGCGTCGCTCAGCGATCCGGGTGACGTGGAGGGGGCGGTGCTCGACGCGCTCGGGTTGCGCGACGAGCGGCCCCGCTTCGGCGACGGCGCCCCCGCCGCCGGAACCCCGATCGCGCAGCTCTGGCACGGGCCTGTCAGGGCCTGTCAGCGACCTGGCGGGCTGAGGCAGACTGCGGGTACACGCCTCGACCCCGATCCGGAAGGTGATCCCGATGCCTGACGACCGGCAACCGCCCGCGTGGCCGCCCCCCGGCCTGGACGTCAGCAAGCCCACCATCGCCCGCGCCTACGACGCGCTCCTCGGCGGCGGCAACAACTTCGCCGCCGACCGCGAGCTGGCGAACTACGCCTGCGAACACATTCCGGGCCTCCGGGAGTCCGCCCTGGAGAACCGCAAGGTCCTGGTCCGGGGCATCCGCCACCTGGCGGGTGAGGCGGGCATCGACCAGTTCGTCGATCTGGGCAGCGGGCTGCCCACCGCGCAGAACACCCACGAGGTCGCCCGGGCGCTGAACCCCCGGGCCCGCGTCGCCTACGTCGACATCGACCCCCTGGTCCACCTGCAGGGCCGGGCGATCCTCGCCGGCGACGACGACACCACGGTCGTCACCGCCGACGTCCGCGAACCCGAGACCGTCCTGCGCCATCCCGACGTGACCCGGATGATCGACTTCGACCGCCCGGCCGCGCTCATGCTCGTGGGCATGCTGCACTACCTGTCACCCGAGATCGCCGGCCCCGTGGTCGCCGCCTACCGGGACGCGCTGGCGCCGGGCAGCCACCTGTTCATCACGTCGCTCGTCGACACCGGCCTGCCCGCGCAGCGCGAGCTCGCCCGCATCACCCGCGAGACCCTGGGGGAGGGCTGGGCGCGCACCCCGGACGAGATCGAACGCTACTTCGGCGACTTCCAGCTGGTGGAGCCGGGAGTCGTCTACACCGCGCTCTGGCGCCCGGACGGGCCGGTGGACCCCGGCGACCTGACCCCGGGGGAACGACTGGGGATGGCGGGGATCGCCCGCAAGAAGCGGTGAACTAGGCGGGATCCGCCTGCCAGCGCCAGTTGTCGCGCTCGTACACCGGGACGAACCCGGCCTGCTTCATGTTGTGCAGCGACGTGTTGTGCTCGCCCGGCAGCTCCGCGCCGGTGTCGGAGAAGATCGTGCGGCACCCCGCGGCGGCCGCGTCGGCGAGGCGCGCCCGGAGCATCGCGCGCTGGCCGCCGTGCCCGCGATGCGGCTCCAGGGTGGCGCAGCCGAACAGCTGGGCCGTCTCGCCGCCGACGAACATGCCGGCCGCCGTCACCGGCTCGCCGTCCACCCGGATGAGGTAGGCGCGGAACCGCGGGTGGTCGGCGAAGACGGTCATCACGTCAGCCAGCGGCCCCTCCGGCATGCCGAAGCCGCGGAGCAGCAGGGACGCCCACTCGGCCGCCGTGTCCGCGCCGACCCGCTCCACGGCCGGCTCGGGGAGGGGCGGCGGCACCTCCGACAGGTCGCGGGCGAGCTTCACCCACGGCCGCTCGCGCGACAGGCCGTGCGCGGCGCGGATGTCGTCCCAATCGGGAGGCAGCACCGACGGCGCGAGCTGCAGCACCGCCGCCGGCGCCCCCTTGGACCGGTAGAGATCGAGAACCTCGCCGATCAAATCGGCCGTCACCGGCCCGGAGAATCCGAACCCCAGCGCCTTGTTCCAGTAGTTCGCCGGGTCGTTGCGCATGGACAACACCACGCCGCCGCCCAGCCGGGCGCTCTCGACGCCGAGGATCTCGCGGGCCCCGGCCGGCGCGCACGCCCCGAACTCGAACAGGCCTGCGGCTTCTGACGACTCCACCACGTACGGATCAACACTCATGACGACTCCCTCGTGAGAAAGAGCGAAAGCCGTTTCGGACGTCGCCAAGCCCGCGTTCCAGGACAGCCCCCGCCAAGCCCCCGCTTCCGGGGACGATATCCCACGCCGGATCGAGATCTTCGCCCGGTGCGCCCCCCTCCGGTGGCGGACTCCCCGATTGGGCCTTGTAAGGACGTGTTGTCAGGACTACGATCGCCACATCTCTTAGGAAAGTTTACTAACAGTAATCTTCGTCCAGACGCGTCCTGACAACCCCTGCAAAGGACCGCCGACCCCGACCGGCCCGCCCGCGCGGGCCCAAGCCGTACGGCCTGCGCCCTCACCCCCCGGCGCGGGCCGTACGGCGGGCCACACCCCCCGAAGGACGGACCATGAGATTCCTCCTGGCTCTCCCGCTCCTGGCCCTCTTCCTCGTCGCCACCCCCGCCCACGCCGCCACGGCGACCGCCTCGTTCGTCAAGACGGCCGACTGGGGCTCCGGCTTCGAGGGACGGGTCACCGTCACCAACACCACCTCCACCTCGATGAACGGCTGGAACGTCCAGTTCGACGTCCCGGCCGGCTTCTCGATCCCGTCCGCGTGGGACGCGGTCATGTCGAGGAGCGGCCAGCGCTACACGTTCACGAACCCGAGCTGGGCGCCCACCCTCGCACCCGGCGCCGCGGCCACGTTCGGCTTCACCGGCAACCCCGGGAACTTCCCCGGCATCACCGGCTGCACCCTGAACGGAGCGGCCTGCGGCGACGGCGAGCCCACCCCGGGCGTGCCGGGCAGGCCGGGCTCGGCCTCCGCCACCGCGACCGGCACCTCGATCGCGCTCTCCTGAGGAGCGTCGCCCGGAACGGTGACCGGCTACCGGGTCTACGAGGGCACCGCTGTCAAGGCCACAGTCACGGGCACGAGCGCCACGATCGGCGGGCTCGGCGCCTGTGAGACGCACACGTACACGGTCAGGGCGTACAACGCGCAGGGCGAGTCGGCCGCGGGCGACCCCGTGACGGCCACCACCACCGGCTGCACGGGCGGCGGCACCCTGCCCGCGCGCGTCCTCACCGGTTACTGGCACAACTTCGTGAACCAGGCCGCCGAGCTCAGGCTGTCGGCCGTCCCCGACGAGTACGACCTGGTCGCCATCGCGTTCGGTGCGGCCACCGCCGTTCCCGGCGAGGTCGCCTTCGCCCTCGACCCGGGGCTCGCCACGGCCGTCGGCGGCTACACCGACGCCCAGTTCAGAGCCGACGTCCAGGCCCTGCGCGAGCGCGGCAAGAAGGTCGTGCTGTCCGTGGGCGGCGAGACCGGGCGCGTGCAGGTCGCGAGCGCCGCCGCGGCCACCCGCTTCGCCGACTCCGTCCACGCCCTGATGCGGACGTACGGCTTCGACGGCGTGGACATCGACCTGGAGAACGGCCTCAACGCCACCTACATGGCGCAGGCGCTCAGGTCGCTGCGCGCCCAGGCCGGCCCCGGCCTCATCATCACGATGGCCCCGCAGACCATCGACATGCAGTCGACCGGAATGGAGTACTTCAAGCTCGCCCTGTCCATCAAGGACATCCTCACGATCGTCCACACGCAGTTCTACAACTCCGGCTCGATGCTCGGCTGCGACCAGGCCCAGGCGTACGCGCAGGGCTCGGTCGACTTCATCACCGCCCTGGCCTGCCTCCAGCTGGAGAACGGTCTGCGTCCCGACCAGGTGGCCCTCGGCCTGCCCGCCGGGCCCGGCGCCGCGGGCGGCGGGATCGTCGCGCCCTCCGTCGTCAACCGGGCGCTCGACTGCCTGGCCACGCGGACGAACTGCGGCGGGTTCGTGCCGCCGCGCGCGTACCCGGACATCCGGGGCGTCATGACCTGGTCCATCAACTGGGACGCCAGCCACGACTGGTCCTTCTCCAAGACCGTCAAGCCGCACCTCGAAGGAATGTCATGAGACTACGCAGCAGGCTCACCGCCCTCCTCACCGGAGCGGCACTGGCGCTGACCGGCGCCGGACTCGTCACCGCACCCACCGCTCACGCCGCCGTCCAGCAGGTGGCCGCCGCCTGGGCGCCGGGGACGTCGTACGCCGCCGGAACAGTCGTCACCTACAACGGCGTCAGCTACGTGTGCCTCCAGTCGCACACTTCCCAGGCCGGCTGGGAGCCGCCCAACGTGCCCGCGCTCTGGCGGGCGGGAACGGGCGGCGGCGACAGCGCGGCGCCCTCCGCGCCCGGCAACCTCCGCTCGACCGGCGTCACCTCCAGCAGCGTCTCGCTGGCCTGGAACGCCGCCACCGACAACGTCGGCGTCACCGGCTACCAGGTCTACCGCGGCGGCACCCAGGTCGCGACGGTGACCGGCACGACCTACACCGACACCGGCCGGGCCGCGGCCACGAGCTACACCTACACCGTCCGAGCCCGCGACGCGGCCGGCAACCTCTCCGCCCCCAGCAACGCCGTCACGGCCACCACCGCCACGGGCGGCGGCCCCGGCCCGGCTCCGGCCAGGATGCCCGGCGCCCCGTACCTCTACATGGGCTGGGGCAGCCCGCCCAACCCCGGCACGGTCATGGACACGACCGGCGTGCGCTCGTTCACGATGGCGTTCATCCTTTCGGGCGGCGGCTGCAACCCCGCCTGGGACGGCCAGCGCCCGCTGACCGGCGGCACCGACCAGCAGGCGATCAACACGATCAAGTCGAAGGGCGGCAGCGTCCAGGTCTCGTTCGGCGGCTGGTCGGGCAACAAGCTCGGCCCCAACTGCTCCTCGCCGCAGGCGTTCGCGGACGCGGTGCAGCGGGTCATCGACGCCGTCGGCCCCGCCGTCGTGGACTTCGACATCGAGAACACCGACGAGTTCGCCAACTACACCGTCCAGGACCGCATCCTGAACGGCCTCAAGATCGTCAAGGCGGACAACCCGAACGTCAAGGTCGTCGTCACCTTCGGCACCACCAGGACCGGCCCCGACGAGCACGGTGTCCGGCTCATCAACCGGTCGAGGGAGCTCGGCGTGCCCATCGACAACTACACGATCATGCCGTTCAACTTCGGCGGCTCGAACCTCTACCAGGACACCGTCAACGCGTCCGAGGGCCTGAAGAACGCGCTCAAGAACGCGTTCGGCTGGAGCGACGCCCAGGCGTACGCGCGCATGGGCATCTCGGGCATGAACGGCCTGTCCGACCAGCAGGAGCTGACCACGCCGGCCACGTGGACGCAGATCCGCGACTGGGCCAGGGACCGGGGCCTCACCAGGCTCGCGTACTGGGCGGTCAACCGCGACCGGCCCTGCCCCGGCGGCGGCGTCGCCGCGCACTGCAGCGGCATCGCGCAATCCGACTGGGAGTTCACCAGGATCACCGCCGGATTCTGAGCCGCCATCCGGGCCGTCACCCGAGCCGGACGAGCTGGGTGGGTTTGAGCGGGATGCCCTGGCCCGGCGGCCGGTAGGTGGGCAGCGCCTCGCCGTACTCGTGCATCCAGGCGTGGTCCACCAGCAGCCGCATCCGTCCTGGCTCCCGCACGCCGCCCGGCTCGGCCGGGGCCGCCGGCCCGCACAACCGGGTCACGGCCCCGGCCACCAGCTCCGGGTCGGGCGGCGACAGGTCGCAGTGCTCGTCCGGCCCGATGAGCAGGTCCACGTCGGGCGGCAGCGGGTAGATCGGCCGCGGCAGGGCCAGCACGCGCGGCGGCGGCGCCATCGGCCAGCCGGACTCCACGGCCTCCAGCAGCACCGACCGCGACGTCCTGCGCTCGAACAACCCCTCGGCCAGCGCCCAGCTCAGCGCGCCGACGTCGGCCCGGTCCTCGCCGCAGGCGTGCAGGCACAGGTACGGCACCAGCGGGATGCCGGGACCGCTCGCCTGCGCCCACCCGTTCCCGCACCCGGTGAGCACGAGCAGCGCCAGCATCGCCCGGTAGGCGGTGTCGGCGTGCGGCGTCTCCAGCCGCCCCGGCACGATCACGCACCGCCCGCCGGTCTTCTCCGCCGTCACGCCCAGCTCCCGCGCCGTCTTCAGCGCCCGCGAGGCGGCCACCCCCGTGTACGCCTCCTGCCAGGCCGGCGTGTACGGCTCCCGCCGGTCGTCGTACCCGTCCGGCCACAGGCCCGGCAGCCCCGGGCGGGACACCCCGTAGACGGCCAGCAGCAGGTCGAACACCGTCGTCACCAGCTCGCCGCCGTCACGCAGCACCGGCACCCCACGTCGCAGCACCCGCGGCCCGTCGTCGAAGCGCGGCAGCAGCACCTCTGCCGTCTCACCGCCGTACACGCTGAGCCGGTCGCAGGCCCCGCCCGTCAGCCCGGCCGGCACGTACGCACCCTCGCGCTCGCGCAGCCGCACCAGGAACGGCAGGTCCGTGTGCTCCATCGCGTGCCCGCAGAAGGGGGAGCGGTCGAGGAAGAACTCCTTGAGCAGCACGTGCCCCATGGCCATGGCCAGAGCGCCGTCGGTGCCCGGCCGGACGACCAGCGTCTCGTCCGACAGCCGCGTCGGATGCGTACCGATCGCGACCACCTTCTGCCCCTTGTACCGCCCGGCGATCACCCACGGCGTTTCCGCCGTACGGACCATCCGGTTGTTCTCCCCCCACAGCAGCACATACGCCTGCCGCGCCCAGTCGTCGGCCTTCGGGCCCGCGAAACACGGCCCCAGCACCTGCTCCGGCGCGCACGGATGCTCGGTCAGCACCGCGCCGCCGAGGTCGCCGACGACCCGCGCCAGCGGCGCCGTCGCGAGCGCCGCCACCCGGTCGGCCCCGTGCTCGGCCGCGGTGTGCACGATGGCCGCCGCCGCGAGCTCGGCCGCCGTGCCGTCGTCCAGCGGCACCCGCCGTTCACCCCTCGCTCGGCGATAGGAATCCGCGCTGCCTGTGAGTTTCGCCCAGGCGGCGACCGGGTCGTGCAGCCCATCCCTCACTTCGAAATAGAGCCTGATCAGTGCCTGGTTGACCTGCGATCCCCCCATGGAAAAAGTTCAACACAGAGCGGCATCCCGTATCGGGATACGTGTCGGCATGTCGGGGATAAGAATGGCAAGCCCAGGTGGCAGGACTTCCCATGTTGCGGCAGGCTAGAGCCCGCCATGGATTACGCACTTCTCACGGGGATCGTCCTCGTCGCCGGTGTCACCCTCGCCCTGGTCGCCCAGTGGCGCGACTGGCGCCCTCCGCTCGTCGTCGCCATCCTTGTGGGCGCGGCCATCCGTGTGCTCATCATGTGCACCTCCGCGGTCGACACCTGGCAGCCCGTCGACTTCGTGGAAAGCTTCAAACCCGCGGGCGAGGCCGTGCTGCGCGGGGAGGACCCGGTGCTGGCCAGCGAGGGCGGCTGGCACTTCCTGCCGACCATCCCCTACGTCTACGGCATCCTGCTGTGGCTCGGCATCCCGTGGGAATACGCCGGCCGCCTGGTCACCGTGGTCTCCGACATCGTGCTGATCCCGCTGGTCGCCAAGCTGGCCGGCGGCCCGAAGGCGTCGCTGCGCGCCCTGCAGTACGCGCTCAACCCGCTCGCCGTGCTCATCGCCTGCGTCCACGGCCAGGTCGAGCCGGTCGCGCTCGTGTTCGGCGTGGCCGCGTTCGTGGTCGCCCGCGGCCCCGGCGATCCCGAGCGGGCCGGCATGGTGACCGACGTGGTGGCCAGGGTGCGCGGCGGCGTGGCGGCGTACGGCGTGCGCGGCTCGATCCCGCGGGTGCTCGGCCCCGGCGGCATGCTGCACCGCGCCCTGCTGCCCGGCCCCGACGACCGCGCCCACCTGCGGCGCGGCGCCCTGGCCGGCGTGCTGATGGGGCTCGCGCTGTGCGCCAAGAGCTGGCCGATCTGGCTGATCCCCGGCATGCTGCTGCTCCTGCCCGGCCTGCGGGCCCGGATCGCCGCGCTGTTCACCACCGGGCTGGTGCCGCTGTTCTTCCTCGTCACGCTGCCGGTCTTCGCCGGCACGTCGCTCCAGCAGATCCCGGCGGTCATCGACACCATCCGCGACATCCGGCCCATCGTCGGCGAATACGGCTGGACGCCGTGGTTCACCAGCGGCGACTGGGCGCTGCGCCCCGACCTGGCGTCGTTCGGCACCAACCTCATCTACGTCAGCGTCATCGTCGTTCTCTTCCTGTGGCGGCGCGCCGACCCGATCGACCTGACCACGGCCGTCCTGCTCGTCTTCATGGTGATGACGCCCCGGCTGGGCGCCCAGTACCTGCTGTGGTTCATGCCGTTCCTGATCGCGCGGCCGACGAGGTTCGCCTGGCCGGCCGTCCTCGCCGTCTGCCTCTGGTCCGGCTACGGCTACCTCTACATGACGCAGTTCGACGTCAACACCTGGTGGGCGCTGCACTCGTACTGGTCGCGCGCGTCGATCGTGCTGCTGCCGATCCTGGCGCTGGCGATGCCGTGGGGCCGCCGCGTCTCGACGGCCCCAGGGCCTCCGCCTGCCGCGCCGGGCAGGCTCACGGCCGCGTCATCGGCATAGGCGCCCCCACAGGGTGACCCACTGGTCGGGGTGGACGTGCCCGACGACGGCGTCGCGGGCCACGCCCGCGGCCTCCAGCGCGGCGTCCACCCCGTCGTAACGGGCTTTCAGCGAGGCCCGCACCGATCCGCCGACGCCGCCGAAGCCCAGCTCGACCAGCTCCTGGTACGAGCGCCGCTCTGCCACGAGAGGCTCGGGCCGGCGTTCGATCCGCAGGATCGCCGAGTCGACCGACGGCACGGGACGGAACGCCTCCCTGCCGACCGTGTCGCCCAGCCGCCAGTGGAACCACGGCCACGACTCCACCGTGACCAGGCTCCAGCGGCCGTAGTCGCCGGTGCGCTTGCGGGCGTACTCCCGCTGCGTGAGCAGGGTCGCCGAGGTCAGTGACGGCGCCCGCAGGCACCAGTCGACGATCTTGGACGTGATCGCGTAGGGGATGTTCCCCGCGACCGCGAACGGTTCACGCGGCGCCCGCGCGGCCGTGAAGTCGCCCCTGACCACCGTGATGCGGGAGTCGTCACGCGTACGCGAGGCCAGCCGGCCGGCCAGCCGGGGATCGACCTCGTACGCGATGACCTGCGCGCCCGCCTCGGCCAGCGCGAAGGTGAGCACGCCCTCGCCCGGGCCGGGCTCCAGCACGAGTCCCTCCGGAGCGGCGGCCTTGATCATCAGCTCGACGGCATGCTCGTCGACCATGAAGTTCTGCGAGAGCGTACGCCGCGCCCGGTCCACGGGCGTGCGGCCGCCGCCGCTGTTCTTGGCCTTCTTCTGGGTGTGTGAATAGTTTCCGTGCGCGAAAGTCTTCGCCACAGCACTGCCCTTCTGGGTCCTCGAGATTCGACGGGTCTCGAAGGGCCCTGGGCACGCGCGTGCGGACGCGCCGGCTCAGATCAGTCTGATGTCACCGCGTCCGTCAGCGGGCCAGGGCCCGGCTGTGGCGGATGCGCATGAACACGGTGCAGGCGGATATGCATGACATGCCGGCCACGCTATGCAGCGGCCAGCCCGGCGGGCAACCGAATAAATGGGATGCGCGGGGCGCACCGGATTCGCCACTCTGGGGACCGTGCAAGCGACGATCACGGTGACTCCGGCGCAGCTCCCCGAGCTGTTGCTGCACGTCGCCGTGGTCCGGCCGGTGTTCCTGTGGGGGGCGCCCGGCATCGGCAAGAGCTCGCTGGTGCGCGACTTCGCCGCCGCGCTCGGCCTGGAGTGCGTGACCCTGCTCGGCACCCAGCTCGCCCCCGAAGACCTGATCGGCGTGCCCGAGCTGGTCGACGGCCGCAGCCGGTTCGCGCCGCCCGAGTCGATCGCCAGGGACGAGCCCTACTGCCTCTTCCTCGACGAGCTCAACGCCTCCGCGCCCGAGGTGCAGAAGGCGTTCTACTCACTGATCCTCGACCGCAGGATCGGCACGTACGAGCTGCCGGCCGGGTCCGTGGTGATCGGCGCCGGCAACCGGGCCACCGACAACGCGCTGGCCCGCCCGATGGCCTCCGCGCTGATCAACCGCCTGGTCCACATCCATCTGCGGGCCTCGGCCGACGACTGGCTGAAGTGGGCGGCCGAGCACGGCGTCCATCCGTGGATCGTCGACTACCTCGTGCAGCGGCCCGACCACCTGTGGAGCCCGCCGCCGAAGACCGAGGAGCCGTTCTCCTCGCCACGGGCCTGGCACATGTTGTCCGACGTGCTCGGCTCGTACGGCGACGACCTCGCCGACGAGACCCTCGCCACGCTCGCGTTCGGCACGCTCACCACCGAGCACGCCTCCGCCTTCCGCGCCTACGTCAGGACCGTGCGGCACGCGTACGACCTGGAGGCCGTGCTGAAGGGGGAGGCGCCCTGGCCCCGGCGGCCGGAGGAGCGCGACCTGCTCTACTTCCTGGCCGAGGCGTTCCGCGCCCGTCTGGTCAAGGAGCTGCCCGCCGACAAGCGCGGCGCCTCCGGCAGCGGCCGCGACCTGGGCTTCCGCGCCAAGACGCTGCTGGTGGAGCTGGCCGAGATCTCGCTCGAATGCGCCCAGTTGGTCATCGCGAACGACGCAGACGGCGCGCCCGCGCTGCCCACCTGGTTCCTCGTCGAGGTCGCCAGGGACGTGCCACGGCTGATGGCGGCCCGATCGTGAGCATCGTGAGCCGGTCTTGACCAGGCGCAGAGCAAAGGTCGACCCGTGGCGGGCGGAGGTGCTCAAGGGCTGGCACGCCGTGGTCGACCTGCCGCTGTTCCGCGTCTTCCGCAGCCGTCTGTACGACGCCGGCGACGGCGAGCTGTCCGGCGACACCTGGGCGATCGTCACCGACCACGGCGACGTCCGGTTCCACCCCAAGCGCCGCGCCCCCGCCGAGGAGTGGTCGTGGGTCTTCGCCCACCTCCTGCTCCACGTGGGTTTCGGCCACGCCGATCCGCGCACGTGCGCCCTCAAGGACATCGACGCAGACCGCCCTGACCCCGCCTACCACGCCGCCTGCTGCGTGGCCGTGGAGCGGTTCCTGCGCACGCTCAAGATCGGCCGCTGTCCCGAACCGGTGCCCGCCGAGCTGCCGGAGAACGACGAGGTGACGCTGTCCGAACGGTGGCGCAGGCTCGGTGTGCCCGCGCCGTTCAAGCCCGTCGGCGAGCCCGACTTCCGGATCGGCTCCGCGAAGCTGGCCGAGCACCTCGACTTCCAGCGCTCGTTCGCGATCGGCGTCGCCGAGGCGGCCACCGCCGCGCTCGACCGGGCCGGCGCGCCGCGCACCACCGCCGACGGCCACGTGAAGGGGCCCTGGGACGCGGCGCTGCGCTGGTTCATGTCGTCTTATCCGCTGCTCGGCGCGCTGGCCAGCGGCATGACGATCGTCTCCGACGTGGAGCTGGCCAGGGGCTGGGACATCTCGATCGCCGCGGTCAGCGCCGAGGCCGGCGAGATCTACGTCAACCCGCTCGCCCGGCACTCCGCGCTCGAATGGCGGTTCGTGCTGGCCCACGAGATGCTGCACGCCGCGCTGCGCCACGGCGAGCGGGCCGGGCTGCGCGAGCCGTACCTGTGGAACGTCGCCTGCGACTACGTGATCAACGGCTGGCTGGTCGAGATGGGCGTCGGCGAGATGCCGGAAGGGCTGCTGTTCGACCAGTCGCTGAGCGGCATGTCCGCCGAGGCCGTCTACGACCGGATCGCCGGCGACCTGCGGCGCGTGCGTAAACTCGCCACCCTGCGCGGACGCGGGCTCGGCGACGTGCTCGACCGCCCGCCGCGCCGCCAGGGCCGCTACGTCGACCTCGACGCGTACTACCGCAACGCCCTGCGCAACGGCCTGGCCTACCACCACACCGGCGGACGCGGGTTCGTGCCCGCCGGGCTGGAGCAGGAGATCCGCGCGCTCGACCAGCCGCCGCTGCCCTGGGACGCCCAGCTCGCGCGCTGGTTCGACGAGCACTTCCAGCCCGAGGAGCGGCGGCGTTCCTACGCCCGCGCCTCCCGCAGGCAGGCGTCGAGCCCCGACATCCCGCGGCCCGGCAGGATCCGGCCGGAGGAGGTCGTCCGCAGGCGGACGTTCGGCGTCGTCCTGGACACCTCGGGCTCCATGGACGTGAAGCTGCTCGGCAAGGCGCTCGGCGCGATCGCCTCCTACGCCGCCGCCCGCGACGTGCCCCGCGCCCGCGTGGTCTTCTGCGACGCGGCCGCGTACGACGCCGGATACCTGCCGGTCGAGGAGATCGCGGGCAAGGTGCGGGTCCGCGGCCGGGGCGGCACCGTGCTCCAGCCGGGCATCAGGCTGCTCGAACGCGCCGACGACTTCCCGCCCGACGGGCCCATCCTGGTGATCACCGACGGGCAGTGCGACGTGCTGCGCGTCCGCAGGGAGCACGCCTTCCTGCTGCCGCAGGGCGCCTCGCTGCCCTTCCGGGCCCGCGGACCGGTGTTCTTCCTGAAATAACGGCTTTGAGCTGGCATTGAGCTGACTCGGGTACACCTTTACCCATGGACCGACCCGCCCGGGTGCTCGTCGTCGACGACGAGCCGAACATCCGCGCCCTGCTGTCCCAGACCCTGCGCCTGGTCTCGTTCGAGGTCAGGACGGCGGAGACCGGCGCGGAGGCGGTGACGGCCGCCAGGGAGTTCCGGCCCGACATCGTGGTGCTCGACGTGATGCTGGAGGACATCGACGGGTTCGAGGTCGCCAGGCGGCTCGGCGAGCGCGTCCCCGTGCTGTTCCTCAGCGCCCGCGACCGCGTCGAGGACCGCGTCCAAGGGCTCACGCTCGGCGCCGACGACTACGTGGCCAAGCCGTTCAGCCTGGAGGAGGTCGTGCTGCGCATCCGCGCCATCCTGCGCCGCAACCGCTCCCGCCCCGAGGACGACGTCCTGCGCTACGCCGACCTGGAGCTCGACCCGCAGGCGCACGAGGTACGACGGGCGGGCGTGCCGGTGGACCTGTCGCCCACCGAGTTCAACCTGCTCGAATACCTGCTGGCGAACGCCGGCCGGGTGGTGAGCAAGGCGCAGATCCTCGACAGCGTCTGGCGCTACGACTTCGACGGCGACTCCAGCATCGTCGAGTCGTACGTCTACTACCTGCGCAAGAAGATCGACAAGTTCGAGCCGCAGCTCATCCACACCGTGCGCGGCGTCGGCTACACCCTGAGGATCCCGCGGTGAGGCCCGCCGCCTGGAGCCTGCGCACCCGGCTGGTCATGGCCGTGCTCGGGCTCGCCACGCTCGGGCTGGTGCTGTCCAACGTGGTCGGCATCGCGTTGCTGCGCGACAACATGATGGGCCGGGTGGACCGGCAGATCGAGCAGCTGGCCAAGGTCGGCAAGACGAAGGGCGATCTGGTGTTCCCGGCCAAGCCGGTCCGCTCCGACGCCCTCTCCGAGCTGCTGGCCAAGCGGCTCGCGTCCGCCCAGCTGGTGATGATCTTCACGCCCGACGGCAGGCTGAAGGCCGACACCGCCGTCGACGACCGCCCGGTCATCGACGACCTGCGGACCGGCGTCACGTACACCGTGCCCGGCACCGCCGATCACCCGTGGCGCCTCCACGCCGTCGAGCTGCCGAACGGCAACACCTGGGTGATCGCCCAGTCGCTGGCCGAGCTGGAGCAGACCGAGACCTCCGCCATCGCCATCGCCGTCGCGGTGAGCGCGGTCACGCTGCTCCTCATCGGCCTGGCCGCCAACGCCGTCGTACGCCTGGGCCTGCGCCCCCTGACCCGGATGGAGGCCACCGCCGGGCAGATCGCCCGCGGCGACTTCGCCCGCCGGGTCCACGCCCGCGACCCGCACACCGAGCCGGGCCGCCTGGCCACGGCCATGAACGTGATGCTCGACCGCCTCCAGTCCGAGATCGCCGCGCGCACCGACTCCGAGACCCGCATGCGGCGCTTCCTCGCCGACGCCTCCCACGAGCTGCGCACCCCGCTCACCTCCGTACGCGGCTTCGCCGAGCTGCACCGCAGGGGCGGCGACGCCGGCGAGGCCATGCGCAGGATCGAGGACGAGGCCGCCCGGATGGGCGTGCTCGTCAACGACCTGCTCACGCTGGCCCAGCTCGACGAGGAACGCCCGCTCGACCGCGGGCCCGTGGACCTGCTGGAGGTGGCCGCCGACACGATCCGCGACGCCCGCGTCCGCGTGCCGGAGCGGCACGTCAGGCTGGCCGGCTTCAGCGGCGCGCTCGCTCCCGTCTCCGTCGTCGGCGACGAGGCCCGCCTGCGCCAGGTGGCCGCCAACCTCGTCGGCAACGCCCTCTGCCACACCCCGCCCGACGCCGACGTCACCGTACGGGTGGGCCGTACGGACGGCGCGGCCGTGCTGGAGGTGGCCGACACCGGCCCCGGCATCCCGCCCGAGCACGTGCCGCGCCTGTTCGACCGCCTCTACCGGGTCGGCCACGGCCGCTCCCGAGCCGACGGCGGCGCCGGGCTGGGCCTGGCCATCGTCGCCGCCATCGTCCGCGCCCACGGCGGTCGCATCGAGGTCGACGCCCGGCCCGGCGAGGGCGCCGCGTTCCGCGTGTTCCTACCTGACTCCCAGGCGGCTCCCAGCTCGCGTTGAAGCGCGCCCGGCACGTTGGGCGCATGAGAAGAACACTCATCGTCACCGTCCTGGCCGTCCTGGCCGCCGGGTGCGGAGGGCAGAGCGGCACGGGCGTCGCCTCCGTCGCGGCGGCCTCCGCCGAGCCCGCCGCGAGCGCCGGCGCGACCCCCACCGCCGACCGCGCGGAGCAGGGCAGGAAGTTCGCCCAGTGCATGCGCGAGCACGGAATCCCCATGGAGGACCCGGGCGCGGACGGAGGCGGCGGTCTCAGCACCATCATCAAGGACGTCGACAAGAAGAAGCTCAAAGAGGCCACCGAGGCGTGCCGCGCGCACGCGCCGTTCAAGGACCGCGGAGAGATCGATCCGGAGCAGGTCGACAAACTGCGCGAGTTGGCCCGGTGCATGCGCGAGAACGGCGTGGACATGCCCGACCCCACCGCCGACGGCAGGTTCCCCTCGGGCGCCATGCGCGGTTTCACGAGGGACGACCCCGCGTTCGAGAAGGCCTTCGAGGTCTGCGGCAAGGCGTTCCCCAAGCTGGGAGTGGGCAAGTGACGCAGGACGCGCGCCGGCCGCTGCGGCTGCTCGCCTGGAGCGGCGGCGCCGCGCTGCTCGCCGCCGCCGTGGTGGCCGCCGTGGCCGGCTTCGGCGGCGACGCCGCCCCGGCGGTGGCCGGCCGCACGCCCCCCGCCACCGCCCAGGTCGTCCGTACGACGCTCACCGAGACCAAGACCGTGGACGGCACCCTCGGCTACGGCGACCCGATCACCGTCACCGCCAGGTCGCAGGGCACGATCACCTGGCTCCCCTCGGAGGGCTCCACGGTCACCCGCGGCCACGCCGTCTACAGCGTGGACGCCGACCGCCGCCCCCTCCTGTACGGCACCATGCCCCTCTACCGCACGCTGCGCGACGGCGTCGAGGGCAAGGACGTCGAGCTCCTCGAACGCAACCTCGGCAAGCTCGGCTACGAGGGCTTCGACGTGGACGGCACCTTCACCTGGGCCACCCGGGAGGCCGTCGAGGACTGGCAGGACGACCTCGGCCTCGACGTCACCGGCCAGGTCGAGCCCGGCGACGCCGTGGTCGCCCGCGGCCCGCTGCGCGTCGCCGACCTGAAGAAGGCGCTCGGCGACGGCGCGAGCGGCCCCGTGCTCACCGCCACCGGCACCCGCCGCGAGGTCCGCGTCGACCTCGACGTGGCCGACGAACACCTGGTCCGCAAGGGTATGGAGGCCACCGTCGAGCTGCCCGACGGCACCACGGTGGACGGCGAGATCAGCCGCGTCGGCAAGGTCGCCGCCCAGGGCACCGGCGACGACACCGCCACCACCGTCGAGGTCACGCTGTCCGTGACCGGCCTGAAGAAGGCGTACGACGCGGCCCCCGTGGACGTCACGATCGTCGCCGACTGGCGGGAGGACGTCCTCGCCGTCCCCGTCGGCGCGCTGCTCGCCCTGGCCGAGGGCGGCTACGGCGTCCAGGTCGTCGACGGCGCCGCCACCCGCTACGTCGCCGTCGAGACCGGCCTGTTCGCCGACGGCCAGGTCGAGGTGACCGGTCTGGAGGAGGGCACGACCGTGGCGGTGCCCGCGTGATCGCCGAACTCCACGACGTGACCAAGCTGTACGGCGACGTCACCGCCCTGCGCGGCGTCTCCCTGGCCGTCGGCGAGGGCGAGCTCGTCGCCATCTCCGGCCCGTCCGGCTCGGGCAAGTCGACCATGCTGCACCTGCTCGGCACCCTCGACCGCCCGTCCGGCGGCGTCGTCCGCATCGCCGGCCACGACGTGCTCTCCCTCACCGACCGGCAGCTGTCCGCCCTGCGCGCGAACGTCATCGGCTTCGTCTTCCAGCAGTTCCACCTCGCCCCCGGCGTGCCCGCCCTGGACAACGTGGCCGACGGCCTGCTGTACACCGGCCCGCCCCTGCGCGAACGGCGGCGGCGCGCGTACGAGGCACTGGAACGGGTGGGCCTCGCGCACCGGGTCGGCCACCGCCCGCACGAGCTGTCCGGCGGCGAACGGCAGCGCGTGGCCATCGCCCGCGCGGTCGCCGGCCGCCCGCGGCTGCTGCTCGCCGACGAGCCGACCGGCAACCTCGACTCCCGCTCCGGCGCCGGCGTCATGGACCTGCTGCGCGACCTGCACGCGGGCGGCACCACCGTCGTCGTCATCACCCACGACCGCGACATCGCCGCCTCGCTGCCCCGCCGCGTCGAGATGCTCGACGGCGGGATCGTGCAGGGGGCGCTGACATGAGCGTCCTGACCCCCGCCCGCATGCGGCCGCGCGACGTGCTCAGGACCGGCGGGGCCGGCCTGCGATCCAGGCCGTTGCGGGTGTTCCTGTCGGCGCTCGGGATCGCCATCGGCATCGCCGCCATGATCGGCGTCGTCGGCATCTCCGCCTCCAGCCAGGAGGACCTCAACCGGCGGCTCGAAGCGCTCGGCACGAACCTGCTCACCGTCTCGCCCGGCCAATCCCTGTTCGGCGAGTCGTCCCATCTGCCCGAGGAGGCCGAGGGCATGATCGGCCAGATCGGTCCCGTCACCGCGGTCACCGCGACCGGCGCCACGCCGGCCAAGGTGTACCGCAACGACCACGTTCCCGAGGCCGAGTCGGGCGCCATCGCGGTCACCGCCGCCCGCCTCGACCTCCTGCGCGACGTCGGCGCCGCCGTCACCGCCGGCGCCTGGCTGAACGAGGCCACCCACCGCTATCCGGCCACCGTGCTCGGCGCGAAGGCCGCCGACCGGCTCGGCGTCGTCCGGCCGGGGCCCGACCAGCGGGTCTGGCTCGGCGGGCAGTGGTTCATCGTCGTGGGGGTGCTCGGCCCCGTGCCGCTCGCGCCGGAGCTCGACACGGCGGCGCTGGTCGGCTGGCCCGTCGCGGAGGAACGCCTCGGCTTCGACGGCTACGCCACCACCGTCTACGCCAGGGCCGAGGAGGCGTACGTCGTCCAGGTGCGCGGCGTGCTCGCCGCCACCGCGAACCCGCGGCAGCCCAACGAGGTCGAGGTCTCCAGGCCGTCCGACGTCCTGGCCGCCAAGCAGGCCACCGACGCCGCACTGAACGCGCTCCTGCTCGGCCTCGGCGGCGTCGCCCTGCTGGTCGGCGGCGTCGGCGTGGCCAACACCATGGTCATCTCCGTGCTGGAACGCCGAGCCGAGATCGGCCTGCGCCGCTCACTCGGCGCCACGCGCGGGCAGATCCGCGCGCAGTTCCTGGCCGAGTCGCTGCTGCTGTCCGCCATCGGCGGCGTCGGCGGCGTGCTGCTCGGCATCGGCGTCACGGCCGCTTACGCGGGGCTGCGCGGCTGGCCGGCGATCGTGCCCGGATGGGCCATGCTCGGCGGCGTGGCCGCCACCCTCGTCATCGGCGGCGCGGCCGGCTTCTACCCGGCCGTCCGCGCTGCCCGCATGTCACCCACCGAGGCCCTGGCCACCCCCTGACGGCTCCACGACGACGCGGACGAGGTGCCCGTGCGACCGGTACCCCGGTGGGTCGCCGGGCATCACGCCCGTCACGCACTCGAAAACGCCGTCACCGGCCTGCCGTACCAGGAAGGCCGGCTCCGCGATCACCGACAGGAGCCTGATCACGGCGCGGTGCGCCTCGATGCCCAGGAGCTCCGTCCCGGTCCGGGCCCGCACCTCGTTGAAGCCGTCGTCCACCAGCCGCTCGCCCAGCACCTCCCAGCCCGGCACGCGCCGCAGGTGAGGCAGCAGGTGCGCCTCCGGCTCCTCCGTCACCCAGCCGCCGGCCCGCATAACCTCGGCCAGCCGGTGCACGGCGGGCAGCATCGCCGCCGCGTCACTTCGATGTCCCACCGCCCTCGCTCCTCCGCATGTCCGATTGTGACAAGAGAACCCCGCCCCGTACGGGGTAGCGTCGCGTCACGATTCGTCGCCGATACAGGGGGAGCCATGGACATACTCGACCGCGCGGAGCGCTACCTGCACCTGCACGGCAGGCTGATCGACCGGCTGCGCTTCGAGGCGCTGTTCCGTGGCGGCTCCCGCGAACGCGTGCTCGACGCCCTGCGTTGCTACCAGAACGCCGACGGCGGGTTCGGCCACGCGCTGGAGCCCGACCTGCGCGGCCCGGCCAGCCAGCCGGAGCCGGTCGAGGTGGCGTTCTGGATCCTCGACCAGCTCGACGCGTTCGACTCGCCCATGGTGCCCGCCGCCTGCGACTACCTCGCCTCCGTCACCACGCCCGACGGCGGCGTCCCGTTCGTCCTGCCCTCCGCCCGGGAGGCGCCGCACGCCCCCTGGTGGGAGCCGGACGACGACCCGCCCGGCCACCTCATCCCC
>NZ_SMKQ01000176.1 GCF_004348995.1 Nonomuraea terrae | reverse complement strand
GACGTACGACGGCTACCTCTTCTACGACAAGATGACCGCGGAGGAGACCACGGAGACGGTCGTCGCCGCCGGGCAGGCCGGCCGGGTCAAGGGCATCGAGTGGACGGCGAAGGTCACCCCCACCGACCCGCCCCAGGGCAGCAAGCCCCGCCCCGGGGTCACCTGGCTCACGGTGGACATCACGAAGAAGGTCGTCGACGAGGGCAGCGCCACCAAGACCGCCGGTCCCAAGGAGGTCCGGCTGGAAGACCGCGCGGGCCGTACGTGGACGGTGGAGACCCAGGACGCCGGTGACACCCCGACCGACCGGCTCGTCGTCGGCCGGCCGTACCGGATCCAGGGCCTGGCCGTCGTGCCGACCCCGGTGAAGGACGAGGTGGAGCTGATGTTCCGGCCGAGCAACTACCGCTCCGACACCCCGACGGAGGATCTGTTCGACAGGGACGCCGCGGCGAAGCTGGAGAAGGACACCGACGTGCTGCGGTTCAGGCGTCGCTGAGCGGCTCGCCCCGCAGCCGGGAGCGGGTGGCGGCGATGTCGTACGTGGCCGCGAGCAGCGCCATCGTGAGCACGTTCAGCACCAGGTCGCAGACGAACGACAGCGCCGGCCCCTGGTAGACCCACACCCACTCGTCGCGCGCGCCGACGAGCAGCCGCATCCCGCGGTCGGCGTGCGCGAGGGCCACGGCGAGGCCCACGTAGCACAGGCACAACATCCCGAACAGCGGCGCGCCGCCCCTGACCACCGTCCGCAGCGCGTTGAACAGCGGCACCCAGCGGTCACGGAACCCGCCGGTGAGCTCGTCGAACGAGCGCCGCGTGAGGTCGTGGCCGGATTCGAGGCGGTCCACGCCCTTCTCCAGCCGGGTGCCCTTGACCACGGCGCGGGTCTCGTCGGAGAACGCGCCGAAGACCAGCATCGCCACGGTCAGCCAGGCCAGCGGGATCGCGACGGCTTCGAGGAACAGCGGCCAGTACTCGCCGAACCAGCCGGTGACCGCGTCCCAGCCGGGAACGCTCTTCTGCGCCTCGGCCAGGGCGTCCTCCGCGCCGGCGACGACCCTGCGGTGCTCGACCCACTCCGCGCGGGCGTCGGCGAAGGCGACAGTGGCGTTCAGCCCGTAGAAGACGAACGCGAACTCGGAGAAGGCGGCGAGGAAGCCGTAGAAGCTGCCCTTGCCCTTCTCGACGAACTTCGCGAAGAGCGTCTTCAGCCCGAACATCACGACCATGGTGCCCAGCGACACCCGCCAGTCGAGGTCCACGAGCCCCCGGCCGACGACGCTCTCCTCGCCGAAGACCGCGGCGTCCGTCAGGTCGAAGAAGTGATGGAACAGGTCCATCTGGAGCACGTCGCGGGCGTCCTCGACCTGGAAGCCCCACGCCAGGTAGAGCACGGCGAAGGCGGGGGCCACGCGGTCGAGCGTACGGAAGAAGCGCTCGTCGGCGACGCCCTCGCCGGCCCGCGCGCGCATCTCCCACAGGGCGCCGCGCAGGCTGTGCAGCATGCCGGTGACGACCGTCATCGCGGCCATCACGATCAGGGTCAGCAGTGTCATGACCGCCACCAGCCGCACCTGGCGGTAGTCGCCGTAGGCGACCTCGGTGGCGGCGTACAGCAGCACGAAGCGGACGAGCTCGCCGGCGGCGAACCAGAGGATCAGCGGCAGCGCGCACCTGCCCGCCAGGCGCAGCGCGTGGAGGGGCAGCGAGTACGGCGACGGCAACCGCTGAGCCGGCGTAGGCCCAGGTTCTGGGGGTGCCATCACACCTGTCGAACCGGACATCTGTGGAATCGTAGCGGTCTGTCACTCCTGGCGCACCCGGAGCAGAGGAATGACCTCTCGCCGGGTGGTGACAAAGCGATCCTCTCCGGTTCCCCGGCGGGCCGGATCGCGTCACTATGACGACATGAAGTCGCGGCCCGCAATCGACGCCGATCCGCGGATGGTCGGAGACCGCCTGCGGCGGCTGCGCCAGGCGCGCGGCGTCTCGCTCTCCGAGCTCGCCAAGCGCGCCGGCATCGGCAAGGCCACCCTGTCGGAGGTGGAGACCGGCGCCCGCAACGCGCCGCTGGAGACGCTCTGGGCGGTCACCGCCCAGCTCGGGGTGCCGATCGGGGCGCTGCTGGACGCGCCGCCCGAGCCGCAGACCATGCGCGGCACCGCGATGGAGTCGGAGCTGCTCGAGCTGTTCGAGGACGACCACGTCACCTACAAGCTCTACCGCGTACGCATCAGGCCCGGCGCCACCCAGACCTCGCCCGCGCACCACGCGGGCGTCAGCGAGCACGTCACCGTCTTCACCGGCACCCTCAGCGCGGGCCCGCTCGGCGAGCCGCTCACGGCCGGCCCCGGCGAGCACGTCTCGTGGCGCTCCGACGTGCCGCACGGCTACCGCGCGCACGGCCCCGACGCCGTACGCGCCACGCTCCTGATGCGTTACCCGGCCAAGCAGTGAGGCCCGCGTCCGGGAAGGACACGGGCCTCTGCAGGCTGGGCGATCGTCAGACGGCGACCGCGAGCTGGGCGACCTCGCCGAGCTTGGCCTCGACCTTGACGTCGCGGGTCACACCGCCGCCCGCGATGATGCGGACGGTCCAGTCGCCGGGCGCCGCGAAGAAGCGGAAGACGCCCTCGTCGGACACCACGACCTCGCCGGTGAACTCACCGGAGTGGTCGAGCAGCCGCGCGTAGGCGGGGCCGGCGCCGCCGGTCACCACGCCCTGGATGACCGCCTGGCTGGACAGGTCGATACCGGCGGGCAGCGCCACGGTCTGCTCCGGCGCGCCGCATCCGTCCATAGTCATCGGGCCTCCCCGAGCTCGATCGGCACGCCCACGAGCGAGCCGTATTCGGTCCACGAACCGTCGTAGTTCTTCACGTTGTCCTGGCCGAGCAGCTCGTGCAGGACGAACCAGGTGTGCGCCGAGCGCTCGCCGATGCGGCAGTAGGCGATGGTGTCCTTGCCGAAGTCGACGCCGGCCTCCTGGTAGAGGGTGCGCAGGTCGTCGTCGGACTTGAACGTGCCGTCGTCGTTGGCCGCCTTCGACCACGGGATGTTGCGGGCCGTCGGCACGTGGCCGCCGCGCTGGGCCTGCTCCTGCGGAAGGTGGGCGGGGGCCAGCAGCTTGCCGGTGAACTCGTCGGGCGAGCGCACGTCGACCAGGTTGAGCTTGCCGATCGCGGAGACCACGTCGTCGCGGAAGGCGCGGATGGCGGAGTCCTGCTCCTTGGCGACGTACTGCGTCTTGGCGCGCTGGGGCACGTCGCGCACCAGCTCGCGGGAGTCGAGCTCCCACTTCTTGCGCCCGCCGTCGAGCAGCTTGACGTCCTCGTGGCCGTAGAGCTTGAAGTACCAGTAGGCGTAGGCGGCGAACCAGTTGTTGTTGCCGCCGTAGAGCACCACGGTGTCGTCGTTGGCGATGCCCCGGTCGGAGAGCAGGGCCTCGAAGCCGGTCTTGTCGACGAAGTCGCGGCGGACCGGGTCCTGGAGGTCCGTCCTCCAGTCGACCTTCACGGCACCACGGATGTGGCCCTTGTCATAGGCGCTGACGTCCTCGTCGACCTCGACGAGCACGACTTTCGGGTTGTCGAGGTTGGCCTCGACCCATTCGGCGTCCACCAGGGCGGCAGAGCGGCTCATTGGGAAACCTCCGTTGTGGCAGCGGGTAGTAGTCGGCGAATAAGCAGGTACGTCTCGCAGCCGAGGCAGAATCCGAAGGCTGCGTTGAGGAAGGCGGCGAGGAGAGCCGCGGCCGTGGCCGCGAGGGCCAGCGGCGTGATCCCGGCGAGGTATCCGGCCAGGCCCGCGACCGCGAAGACCAGCCCCACCCCCTGAGCGAAGCGGGGCGGACGGGCGTCCTCGGTGTGTTTCGGGGCGCTCCTGACAAATGCCTTGAAGAGCATCGTGTACGGCGATCGCCATACGACTCCGAGCGCGAAGGCCACCGCCTGGAAGGCGAGCAGCCAGACGCTCCCCGTCACCAGCGTGGCGGCGAGGATCAGGGAAGTAATGGCCGCGCCGAAGCGCAGCGCTCTGGGGTCGGCACGCATCGCGGATGCTCCTGAAGGCTCGACGGGAGCGGAACGGATGTCCGCAAGATCGTCCTCAGGCAGCGCGACAGAGTGCCGTGGCGACGCGGCAGAAATCAACCGCGCGCCGCTTCGTCAGCAGCTCTGTCGATGGGTCCACGGGCACGACATTACTCGGCGTCTCGTCTTCTGTCACATCTCGTCCGGTTGATGAGATGAAGCGGGCGAGGCGGTCATCGTTCCTCCGGCATCGCGGCGGCCAGGGCCACCAGGACATCGGCCTTGCGCGGCTGGCCCGCGGCCTTCTTCACCACGGCCCCGGCGGGGTCGAGGACCAGGACGGTCGGCGTGCGCATGATGCCGAGCCGGCGCACGAGGTCGAGCCGGGACTCGGCGTCGATCTCGACGTGGGCCACGCCCGGCACGAGGGCGCTCACGTCGGCCAGCACGCGCCGGGTCGCCCGGCACGGCTGGCAGAACGCGGTCGAGAACTGCACCAGCGTCGCCCGCTCCCCCAGCACTGAGCCGAGGTCGGCGGCCGACAGCCGGTCACCGTCGCCGTCGCGTACGCGTCCATCACGGCGCAGGCGGATCACCCCGATCGTCGTCGCGAGCGCCAGCGTCGCCAGCGCCACCCAGAAGCCCGTCATCGTCGGTTGCAACCGCGCGGACGCACGATTACTTCCGCACCGGGACTTCGACGAGCAGGGCGCCCGCACGGTCCACGATCTCGAACCTGTCGATGTCCCGCATGCCGAGGGTCGTCTCCAGCCGGTAGACGGCTTTGTCCGGGTACCGCGCGGGGTCGATGACCCAGCTGTCGGTGGTGTCGCGCGTGCCGTCGCGGCCGACGACGACGAGGTTGCAGCTCGTGCCGGACGGCATGCCGGCGACCTCGACGCTCAGCTCCGTGCCGGCCGACGCGGGGAAGGCCGTCACCGTGGCGGTGTAGCCCCTGGCGTCGTTCGCGCCTTGGAACGCCTGACCGGAGACCGCCCGCAACTCCTGGTCAGGCCGGGCGTCCGCGCGCGGCGCGGCGCTCGCCGACCTCTCGGGGCTCCGGGACGCCTCAGCGGGGACGGTCGGCACGGCCTTGCTCGCCGACTCCGCGGCGTCATTCCCCGTCTGGTACCGCTGCGCGTCCGCGGCCGACTCGGGCCGCGCGGAGTCGGCCATCGCCGGGGCCGCCGCCGTGGTGCCGGCCTGCTGCGAGGTGTGGACGGCCGTCCACACCGTGCCGCCCACCACCAGGACGGCCGCCGAGGCCGCCGCGGCCAGCAGCACGCGGCCTCGCCGGGTGCGCCTGGCGCGGTCGCTCAGCAGCCGCTCCAGCACCCGCCGCGGCGGCCTGGCCACCAGCTCGACGTCGCGCTCCGACACCTTGCCCAGGAACCCGGCCACGCCTTCGAGGTCGAGCAGCTCGGCGCCGCACGCCTGGCAGGTGGCCAGGTGGAGGTCGATCTCCTCCGCCTCTTCCGGGTCGAGCGCGCCCAGCGCGTGCGCGCCCAGCGCGATCCTGACCTCCTCACACGTCATCATGGCGCCAGCCCCCGTTCCTCGAGCGCCAGTTTGAGCGCGCGCAGCGCGTAGTAGGTACGCGACTTGACCGTTCCCGGCGGAATGCCGAGCGTCGCCGACGCCTCCTTCACCGATCGCCCCCGGTAGTAGACCTCCAGCAGCACGTCGCGGTGCTCAGGCCGCAGGGCGGCCAGTGCCTCGGCCACCGCCCACGACTCGACGGCCCGCTCCAGCTCGTCCTCGGCCGGGACGACGGCCAGCGCCTCGTCCCCGGTCTCGGGCGGCCGGGACTTCCTGGCGCGATGCTGGTCGACGACGAGGTTACGGGCCACCGTGAACAGCCATGCCCGGATCGGCCGGCCGGCCAGGGCGTCGGGATGCCGCCAGGCCCGCAACAGCGTCTCCTGGACGACGTCCTCGGCCCGGCCGGAGTCGCCGGTCAGTCGCAGGACGTAGCCGTAGAGCGGCCCGGCGTGCTCGTCGAAGAGGGTCCTCACGAGTTCCTCGTCGGCGGTGCCCGCTGCGCTCACGTCCCCATCACGTACGGCGGGGCGAAGCGGTTCAATCTCATCCACGGATCGGCACGTCAGACGCTTCGGCCGTGAACCTCAGGCCCTGGGGAACGTTCTGGACCCGGGTGATCCGCACGTCGAAGGGCAGGTCGCCGCCGAACGGGATCGTGTAGGAGACCAGCCGCGCGAACTCGCTGGGCACGCCCTCGATCCGCTCCGCCTGCACCCTGATGCCGCCGTCGGCCACCTCGACGCGCATCTCCGCGTTGAACCGCACCTTGTTGCCCGCCACCGTGAGCTCGCCCGACGCCGTCATCCGCTGCCCGTTGCCGCCGATCTTCACGCCGTCCGGGGCGAACCCGTCGATCGTCTCCCGGGTGAGCGTGCCGCTGACGCTCACGCGCCGGGCGCGGATGTCGGGGCGGTTCTGCAGGATGTCGGCCAGGGGCGCCGTCACGTCGTAGGCCGCGCCCCGCAGGTCGCGCACCGGCACACCGCCGTAGGTCAGCGTGCCGAGATCGAAGCGCACCTCCGGATAGTGGCCGGACAGCGCCTGGGTGAGAAAGGGGATGCCCTCGATGGTCACCGTGGGAGTGCCGTCGAGATCGGCGCTCGCGGCGATCCTGTTCGCCAGATCGCGCTCCACCCCCGCCACGGCGACCCTGTCGACCACGACAAGAAGTCCGACGAGAACGATCAGGAAAACGATCAGCTTCCGCATGGGGCTCCCTGCCTCGAACCGGGGGTGGCTGGATCACTCATTCCCCTGCCTGCCGCGCGTTCACCCCCGTTCGCGGGTGTCTGACGGGTGGCGTACGCGCCCGCTCATCCTCCCGCGAAAGGCGGCAGCACCTCGACCGTCACCCCGTCGGCGAGAACCACCTCGTCATGGGGCCGTTTGCCCACCGGGGTGCCGTCCACGAGGAATGAGCAGCGCCGGACGACTCTGGCCAGTTCAGCGCGATTTTGTGTGATTTTCGTCATGAGATCGTCAAGAGTCGCCGCATCGAACGACTCCTCGGCGACTCCGGCCGCCTCCTTGGCCGCGGCCCAATAACGCACTTTTCCTGTGGCCATGCCATCCTCACAATCGATATAACCCTATTGTGCGCCGCCCTTAACGGGGTTGTTTCAGGAGACGCGCTGTTCACGTGCTGGACGCGCAATGGACGCCACTAACCCGTGGGATATCCTCACCTAAGGACCTGGGCGACGTAGCCTCCGGGTCCTTGCGCGTTTGAGGAGGCCGTAATGAGCAACCTGCTCCTGCTGACCAACGCCCTCGAGCCGTCCTCCGAGGTGCTCCCGGCGCTGGGGTTGCTGCTCCACACGGTCCGGGTCTCTCCCGCGGAGGCGTCCGCTCTCATCGACACCCCACCTGCCGACGCGGTCCTCGTCGACGCGCGCAAGGAGCTGGTCCACGCCAAGAGCCTGTGCCGGTTGATCCGCACCACCGGCATCGACTGCCCGCTCCTCGTGATCGTCACCGAGGGCGGGCTGGCCGCGATGACCGCCGAGTGGGGCGTCGACGACGTGCTCCTCGACAGCGCCGGGCCGGCCGAGGTCGAGGCGCGGCTGCGCATGGCGACCGGCCGCATCTCGCAGGCCGCGACCGAGGACGTCCCCGACGAGATCCGCAGCGGCGACCTGTCCATCGACGAGGCCACCTACACCGCGCGGCTGCGCGGCCGGGTGCTCGACCTCACCTTCAAGGAGTTCGAGCTGCTCAAATACCTCGCCCAGCACCCGGGCCGGGTCTTCACCCGCGCCCAGCTGCTGCAGGAGGTCTGGGGCTACGACTACTTCGGCGGCACCCGCACGGTCGACGTCCACGTCCGGCGGCTGCGCGCCAAGCTCGGCAACGAGTACGAATCCCTCATCGGCACCGTCCGCAACGTCGGTTACCGCTTCGTCCCCGACCGCGCCGACACCGCCAACGTCTGACTCCCGGGATTGACAGCGGCGTTCCGCTGCAGTCCACTGATGTGACACAGATTCCGACGTGTCATAAGTGAGGACACCGCCGTCCTGGAGGGATGGTGTCCGGGGTGAGCGTCTTCAGGTCTCTGGTCGACGAGGGCGCGCGCCCGCACGTGTTCCGGCGTAACGAGACGATCTGCTCCCCGTTGCGGCCGGCCAGCCGCGTCTACCTGATCGACTACGGCTACGCCCGCGAATACACCCCCGCCGGCGACCGCGAGGCCGTCCATGACCTGCGCGGCGGCGGCGACCTCGTCGGCGAGCTGGCCTTCTGGAGCCCCGCCGACCGTGTCAAGGTCGACGCGCTGACCGAGGTGCGCGTCTGGCCGATCGACCTGCGCCGGCTGCGCGAGCACGCCGCCGCCGGCCCGGCCGTGGTGACCGCGCTGGTCCAGGAGCTCTTCGCCAGGAACATGGCCGCCCGCAGGCACGAGGCCCTGGCCCGCGCCCCCGTCGCCGCCCGGCTCGCCGTGTGGCTGCTGCACCTCGACGAGCGCTACCGGCTGGCCTCGGAGTCGGCGCCCCCGCTGTCCATGGAGACGCTGGCCGACCTCGTGGGCAGCTCCCCCGACGTGGTGCAACGCCAGCTGACGCAGTGGGGGCGGCACGGCTGGCTGGTCCGGCCCAGGTACAAGCGGCTGCGTATCGCCGACCCGGCCGCGCTCCGCGCCGCCGCCGGGAGCTGGGAGCACCTGTCCGCCCCGTGGAAGGGGCAGGTGACGCCGTTCCTGACGCGGCCCGGCGGTCCGGCCGAGCCGCTGCCCGTGGGTGAGGTGCCGAAGCCGCGCCAGCTCCCCGCCGAGGTGTCGGACTTCACCGGCCGCCAGCAGAGCCTCGACCTGCTCACCGCCTGGCTGGAACGGCCGCGGCGGACGAACACCATGGTCGTGCAGGGGCTGCCGGGCGTGGGCAAGACCGCGCTGGTGACGCACTGGGGGCACCTGCACGCCGACCGGTTCCCCGACGGGCAGATCGTGATCGACCTGCGCGGCCAGTCGCCCACGCAGCCTCCGATGAGCCCCGCCGAGGCGCTCGGCCAGATCCTGCGCTCGCTCGGCGTCGGCGAGCACATGCCGGCCTCCGACGAGGCCGAGCTCATGCTGCTCTACCGCAGCCGGATCGCCGGGCGGCGGCTGCTGCTCATCCTCGACAACGCCGCCGACCCCGCGCAGGTGCGGGCGCTGCTGCCGGGCGGCAAGGACTGCGTGGTGCTGGTGACCAGCCGGACGCGCATGGCGCCGCTGCGCGCCACCGGGCACGCCGACCTCATGGACCTGTCGGTGCTCGACCCGGGCAACGCGGTGGCGCTGCTGGTGGCGGTGCTCGGCGAGGACTCGCCGCGGGCGGCCGACCGCGACGCGCTGGCGGAGCTGGCGCGGGTGTGCTCCTACCATCCGTTCGCGTTGCGGATCTCGGCGGCCAAGCTGGCCGAGAACCCTGGGATGAGCGTGCGGTCGCGGGTGGAGGAGCTGCGGCTGCCCGACCGGCTGCTGGCGGGCGACCCGGAGGAGGCGTTCCGGTCGGCGCTCGACCTGGCGTACGAGTCGCTGGGCCCCGCGCAGCGGCGGGCGTTCCGGCACGTGGGGCTGCTGCCGGGGCGGGACTTCGCGCCCGAGGTGCTGGCGGCGGCGCTCGGCGTGCCGGTGGAGGAGGCCGTGGCCGCGGTGGAGGGGCTGCACCGGGCGTACCTGGTCGAGCCGCTGCCCGGGCCCCGCTACCGGGTGCACGACCTGGTCAAGCGGCTGGCCAGGGAGCTGGGCCGGCACGCCGAGGCGGGCGTGCGCGAGGCGCGGGTGCGGCTGCTGGACCACTACCTGGCCGTCGCCATCCATCCGAACACGCCGGGCGAGTGGTTCGAGGCCGAACGCCGCTCGCTGGTCTCCGCCGTACGGCTGGCCGGCGAGAACGGCGCGCACGGGATGGCCTGGCGGCTGGCGGAGGCGGTGTTCGAGCCGTTCCGGCGGCTGCGCTACTACGCGAACAACCTGGAGGTCCAGCAGGTCGGGCTCGCCTCGGCGATGCAGGTGAGCAACCGGCGGGCGATCGCGCTGATGCGCGGCCATCTGGGCTCGATCCACCGTGACATCGGGCCGTCCACGCTGGCGGCCAGGTTCGTCGGTGAGGCGCTGGCCGACTTCACCGCGCTCGGCGACAGCGTGGGACGCGCCCGCGCGCTCAACGAGCTGGCCGAGGTGCACGGCATCGCCGGCCACAACGAGGAGGCCCTGCGCTGCGCCGGCGAGGCCCTCGACGTGCACCGCGAGATCGGCGACCTGTCCGGCGTCGCCCGCGGCCTGCACACGCTCTCCCGCCTGCACCTGTCGCAGGAGCGTTACGAGCTCGCGCTCCAGTACGCCGGCCAGGCCCTCGACGTACGCGGGCGGATCGGCGACCGCAGCGGCACCGCCCAGAGCCTGATCACGCTGGCCACGATCCAGCGCAACCTGGGCGAGCCGAACGCGGCCCTGTCGGAAGGGCTGGAGGCGCTGTCGATCTGCCACGAGCTGGGCGACGAGCACGCCGAGGCCGAGACCCTGCTCTGCCTCGCCGAGATCTACGACGTGCTGCGCCTGCAGCACGAGGCTCGCCGGGACGCCGAGCTCGCGCTGGCCGGCTACACCGCGACCGGCGACCAGTACGGCATCGGCCGGGCCCTGTGCGCGCTCGGCCGCGTCGCCCGCAACGGCTCCCGTTACGACGAGGCGCTCGACTACTACGAGCAGGCGCTGGCGGTGCAGGTCGAGCTCCACCACGAGCAGGGCAAGGCCGAGACGCTGGGCGACATCGGGCTGGTCTACTGGCGCCTGGCCGACTACGGGCGCGCCGACGACTATCTCAACCAGGCGCTCACGATCGGCCGGGTGACCAGCGACGAGCCCGTCGAGGCCCGCATGCTCAACCGGCTCGCCCGCGTGCGGCGCCGCCAGGGTCAACCGCAGGTGGCCTTCGTGTACGCGCTGGAAGCCCTCGACATCGTGCAGGGCAAGGGGAACCGGCGGGCCGAGGCCGACGTGCAGGAGACGCTGGCGTACACGTACCTGTCGCTGGGGCGGCACCGGTCGGCGCTGCGGGCGGCCGGGGCGTCGCTGGCGATCAGGGAGGAGCTGCGGGACAACCGGGCGAGCGCGCTGCTGTCGGTGGCGCAGGCGCTGCACACGGCGGGACGGCCGGCCGCGGCGCTGGAGCCGGCCCGCGAGGCGGTCGAGCTGCAGCACGAGACCGGCACCCGCGACCGCTGGGCGGCGGCGCTGACCACGCTCGCCATGGTCCTGCTCGACCTCGACCGCCCCGAGGAGGCCCTGGAGTACGCCCTGCAGGCCAGGGACGTACATCTTGAATGCGGGACGCGGCGCGACCTCGGCTGCGCGCTGCGGGCGCTCGGGCTGGTCCGCGCGCGGCTCGGGCGGAGGAACGAGGCGGTCGTCCATCTGCGGGACGCCGTGCGCACACTGGACGAGGTCGGCGACGTTTTCGAGGCGCGCAGGGCGGCGGAAGACTTACGGGACTTGGCCTGAAATTTCGATAAACGTCGTGAATTCTCGGAGATGAGGTCGCAGATCTTTCCCGGAGCCTCCCGTTAGCTGGTTCGCACCAGCTACTTCTCCTCGGAGGTGATCCGGTGCTCAAGAACCATCTGCGTCGCGACCTTCAATGGCTCAAGCGACAGGCCCGCAAGGACCGGCGGATCACCGCCGTGCTGCTGGCCGGCGTGCTGGGGGCCTGGTTCCGCCAGTTCACCCCCGGGCTGGACCCCGGACAGCCACCGGTCCTGCTCGCCCTCTCCACCGCGCTCATCATGGGGTCGGGGGCGGCGTGGCTGGTGTCGGCGTACTTCGTCACCCGCAGCCTGCGCGCCCGGCGCGAACCGGCTGAGGAGCTGCGCTGGATCTCCCGGATCAGTAGGGGCAAGGAGTGGGCGTTCTGCTCACTGAGCGCGTACGCGGCCTGGCACCTGCTGCAATTCCTGACCGCGCTGCTGCTGGCGTGAGGGGGCTGGAATCATGGCGGGATGACCAGAGTGCTGACCCGTGGCGACCTCGAAGCCGTGCTCGACATCTCCGCGTGCCTGGCGGCGCTGCGCGAGGGGTTCATGGCCGCCGGCGCGGCCGGGGTGGCGGGGCAGCGGATCCGTTCGGACCTGCCGTTCCCTGGCACGGCGACGGCGCTGATCCCTGGGGTGCTGCCGGGCGTGGAGGCGTACACGGTGAAGGTGAACGCCAAGTTCCCGAACGCCCGGCCGGCGCTGCGCGGGGTGATCTGCCTGCATTCGGGGGCCGACGGCGAGCTGCTCGCCCTGCTCGACTCGGCCACCGTGACGGCGTGGCGCACCGGGCTGGCCGCCGCGCTCGGCACCGACCTGCTGAGCCGGCCCGACCCCGGCGCGATGATCGGCGTCGTGGGGGCCGGGGCCCAGGCGGAGCTGATGGTGCGGGGGCTGCGTGCACTGGGCCGGCGCGGCGAGCTCGTCGTCCACGACACCGATCCCGCCCGCGCGACCGCCTTCGCCGACCGCCACGGCGGGAAGGTCGCCGCGTCGGCGGGTGAGGTGGCGGCGCGGGCCGACATCGTCCTGCTGGCCACGTGGTCGCGGGCGCCGCTGCTGGGGCTGGCCGACGCCCGTCCCCGGCAGCACCTCACCACGCTCGGCGCGGACGAGCCCGGCAAGCAGGAGCTGGCCGCCGACCTGCTGCGCGCGGCGCTGACGGTGGTGGACGACCGGGAGCTGGCCGCCGCCATGGGCGCGCTCGCCGCCGCCGGCCTGCCCGCCTCGGCCGCCGACGCGATCCTGGGCGACGTGCTCCGCGGCGACCATCCTGGCCGCACGGGCGACGGACTGACCGTGTACGCGCCCGTCGGGCTCCCGTGGCAGGACCTCTGCCTGTCCTGGGCGGCGTACCAGGAGGCGGAGCGGCGCGGCGCCGGGATCGGCGTGGACCTGCTGTCCTGAGATGGCCCGTCCTGAGATGGCTCTGTCCTGAGGTCACCCGGTCAGGCGGGCACTCTCCAGGCTCCGCAGGCGGATGCCTGTTCCGGTGAGGAGGTACTGGAACGATCTCGGCCGTGACCAGTTCCGTCGTGCCGAGGTCGGCGGCGGCGTGGGCGTCGCACCAGGCGACGAGCTCCCGGGGGTTCGCGAGCGGGCCGGCGAAGTGGACGAGGCTCACGTGCCAGCGGTCGCGGACGCGGCCCCGTTCGTAGTCCCGCACGCCTCGGGTCGGCAGCGCGTGGGCGAACCGCTTGCGCACCGTGTCCGCGGTGTCGTCCTGCGGGTGACCATGGACCACGACCCCACCGGGGTGCGGGCTCAGGCCCTTCAGGCGTATCCGGGCCGGAGGCGCTTGGGTGAAGTGCCGGCACGCGCTCACACCGGCCGGGCCGTGGCCGGACGACCTGGACACCGATCTGGACACCGACCTGTACACCGGCCCGGGCCCGGGCCGGCTCGACGACCTCGGCCGGCGCGCGCGGTCGCGGCCGCGGCGGTGTTCACGAAGACGGGCCACTCGCGCGTCCGGGCCGGCGTCGCGGCTGACGGCTCCGGGGTTGACGAGCACGGAACGAGAACCGCGTCCGGTCAGGTGCGGATCGAGAACGGCTTCCCGTCGAGGGAGCGGACGGCACCTGCTCGCCTGAGTGCCGACACGGCCGGGATGGTAGCCAGGAGCACGGCGGTGAGTGCGGCGATGCCGAGGAACGCCTTCTGCACTCCAGTGGTGTCAGCGAGCAGGCCGAAGTATGCCGGGCCGGCGACGAAGCCGAGATAGGCGACCGTGGAGATGGCGGATGTGGCTCGTCCCCGTGACGCGTCGGAAACCGGGCGAAGCCCATAGGACAGCAGGGTGGGGAAGAGTGTCGAGGTGCCTGCGGCGGCGGCGACGATGCCCACCAGTGCGAGCGGCAGCGTGGCGGCGAACGCCGTCGCGAGGCCTCCGGCCGTGGCGATCGTGCTTGCCGCGACCAGCGTGGCGATCGGCCGGCGTATGGTGATCGTCGCGGTGGCGAGGCGAGCCAGTGCGGCTGTCGTGGCGAAGACGGCCGGCGCGACGGCGGCCAGTGCCGGCGAGGCGGTGAACGCGTCCGTCAGGAGGACGGCAGCCCAGGTCTGGTAGGCGTTCTCCGACGCGAACGCCAGCGCGCCGACCGCCCCGATCACGAGCAGCGCGATCCGCCAGTACCCGCGACCGGCGTGCGTCGGCGGGTCCTGGCTCGTCGGTGCGGCAGCGTCCTGAGCGGGGGCCGAGCGCGTCGCGGCGACGACGGCCAGACCGAGAGCGACGACGACCACGGCGGCCGCGGCGAAGATCGCCGGCAGGCTGCCCGCCCTTGCGGCAAGCGCGCCGGCACCCAGGCTCGAGACCGCCACCGTGGCGGAGAACGCCGCGTGCGAACGAGCCAGGACCGGGCGTCCTGTCCGCTTTTCGACCGTCGCCGCCAGCGTGTTGATCGCCACATCAGCCGCTCCAGAGCTGGCTCCCACCGCGAGGATGCCGACGCACAATCCGACGTAGTGGACCGAAGCGACGGAAAGCACGACGCCCATGACGCCCAGCAGTGCGAGCAGCACTCCGGCGATGCGCAGCCCGAGCGCGTCGACGAGCCGCCCGGTCATCAGCATGGCGGGCAGAGCTCCGACGCCCACGAGGAGCAGGGCGACGCCGAACTGCGCATCGCTCACACCGGCTTGGGCGCGCAGCAGGGGCAGGGCGGCACCCCACACCCCCCAGAAGGCGCCGAATCCGGCGAAGCCGAGGAAAGGCGCAGCACGGAACACTCCGGCGGGGTGAGCGATCAAGTTGGACATATGTGTAACGTTACACAACTAGGATGGCCCCGTGCCGACCAACCGCAGACGCGTGACGCTGAAGGATGTGGCGGCTCGTGCGGGGGTGTCCCCCATGACCGCCTCCTACGCTTTCAACCGGCCTGCCCGGGTCGCGGCCGCCACCCGGGATCGCGTGCACCGCGCGGCCAGCGAGCTGGGGTATCGCCCCGACGCCGTGGGCCGCGCGCTCAAATCCGGGCGGACGCAACAGATCGGGGTGGTCTTCAGCGAGCACCTGACGTACGCGTTCGACGATCCGCAAGCGGCGGAGTTCCTGGCCGGGGTCGCGGAGGTCTGCGTCGACGAAGGTCTCGGTCTCACGTTCATCCCCACGCGTGGCGACGCCGCCGACGCCGATCGGGTGCTGTCCGCGGCAGTCGACGGCTTCGTGTTGTGGACCACCGCAGAGGACGATCCGGTGCTGGCGGCGGTCGCCGGCGACCCCCGCCCCGCCGCCATCCAGGGCGGTCCGCCACGCCGAGGAATCACCTGTGTCACCCAGGACGACTACGGGGCCGCGCTGGCGGTCGCCTCCCAAGGGCTCCGCACAGGCCGGACGCCCGTGGTGATCTCATTCCCTCTCGATCGCGACCGCGAGCACATGACGACGACCGGCGGCAGTCTGCCGCCACGCGCACGGTATCCCGTCACCGACGCCCGTCTGCGCGGCTACCGCGCCGCCATCGAACAGGCCGGGCTCAGTTGGACGAGCACACCGGTCGCCGTCGTGGCACGCAACAGTCAACGAGACGGCGTCACAGCGGCCCGAGCACTCGCCCCCCGGCTGAGCCCCGATGCGCTCGTCATCGCCATGAGCGACGAACTCGCCCTGGGAGCCCACCAGGCCCTTCGGGAGACTCACCCGGACGCCGCCTACCTCGGCTGGGATGCGTCACCGGCCGGCCAGCGGCTTCGCATCACGTCCGTCACGAATCCGCTGCGAGACCAAGGTCGCCGCTGCGCGCATCTCACGCTCAGCCCTGGCCAACCGGGCAACCAAGAGATCCCGTGGACCATCACACCGGGATCCGCGCCCGCAGGCGGTGTCTGAGCAGCTGAAGCCCGTCGGCGCGCCCGAATGCTGATCGAAACGCGGCCCGGCACGGTCGCCCCAAGGGGGCGCAGTCCTCTTGAACGACCATCCGCCGTGCTGTCCTCGGCTAGGCGTGCGGGAAGGCGGCCTTGTGCGGGCCGGTGTCGGGGTCGATCTCGTGGCGGATCCTGGCGCAGTCGTCGAGCAGCGCGCCCTGCAGCAGCCGCAGCTCCATGTGGCCGGTGTGGATGAACACCTCGGCGAGCCGCTCGTGCTGCCGGTGCCCTTCGTTCAGCGCGGCGCGCAGGTCCTCCAGGTCCGACGGCTTCGCGCGTCCGTGCTGCAGCATGCTGAACGCGCGGAAGCCGCGGGAGAGGGAGGCGAGCTCGTCCGCGAGGAGTTCCGGCATGTCCGCGCCGCGCTCGCCGGGCAGGCCCCGGACGCCGGCGATCAGGTCCACCAGGCCCCGCGCGATGCCCCTGAGCTGGTGACAGGCGTGGTCGAGGCAGGTCGCGGCATCGGCCACCTGGTCCATGCGTTCGTTGTAGCGGCTGCGGCGCGGCGACAGGCGTACGGCCTCGGCGGCCTCCTCGGCCGCCTCCTCGGCGGCCTCCAGGCGCTGCGACAGGGTGCGGGCGCGGGCGAGCCAGTCGCTCGCCATGTCCTCGTCCCAGCCGTTCCGCAGGCCCTCCGACATGTCCTCGGCCAGGTCGGCCAGCTCGTCGGAGAGCGCGGCCAGCTCGTGGGACGCCTTGTCGACGAAGCGCGGAGGCATGATGAGGAAGCTCGCCGCGATCCCGATGCCGGCGCCCACGAGCACGTCCGCCAGACGTTCGAAGCCGTACGTGCTGCCGAGCGCGAAGACCAGCAGCGCCGTGATCGGGATCTGCACGTTCTGGGCGGGCAGGTTGAGCAGGCGGGTCAGCACCAGGCCCGCCACCACGAGCACGGCCAGCGTCACCGCGTTGTACCCGAGGAGCCAGATCACCGCCGTCGCGGCCGCCACGCCCGTGACCACGGCCCCGACCTGCTGGGCGCCCCGCACCAGACTGCTGTACGCGGTCGCCGACATGGTCAGCAGCACGCCGATGGGCACGAGCACCGGGATCTCCACCTTGAGCACGTACGCGGCCAGCCACCAGCTCAGCACGCACGCGCCCGTGATCTTGACGGTCTGGGCCAGCGCCTCGCGCTCCATGCGCAGCCAGCGTTCGACGCCCATGGTCCGCAGGCCTTCGAGCGCCGTCGTCAAGCCGGATGTGACGCGTTCGAGCGGGGACGCGGCGATCGTACGGCCGCGCCCCGGTTCGCTGTCCATGTCTGCCCCCGTCTATGCCCCTTTGTCCTTGTGCCATGCCCAGTCGTGCGCCGAATAGAGCTGCCGGTCTCGGGGTAGCAGCCGGTGGATGGAGGTGCATCGAGATGTCCGGCGATCTGATCGTTCCCGACACCGCTGTGGGCATGGTGGTGTTCGTGCACGGCAGCGGCAGCAGCCGGCTCAGCCCGCGCAACCGCTTCGTGGCCGGAGCGCTCAACGAGGCGGGCCTGGGGACGCTGCTGTTCGATCTGCTCACGCCTGACGAGGAGGCCGACAGAGCCAACGTCTTCGACATCGGGCTGCTGTCGGAACGGCTGCTGGAACGTACCGAGTGGGTGCGGCAGCAGCCGGAGGCCAAGGGGCTGCCGATCGGGTACTTCGGCGCCAGCACCGGCGCGGCGGCGGCGCTGTGGACGGCGGCCGAGCCCGGCAACGACGTCGCGGCGATCGTCTCGCGCGGCGGCCGCCCCGACCTGGCCGGGCCCCGGCTGGCCGCGGTACGCGCGCCGACGCTGCTCATCGTCGGCGGCCGCGACCCAGTCGTGCTGGACCTGAACGAGGAGGCGCAGCGGCGGCTGCGCGCCGACAACCGGCTCACGGTCGTGCCCGGCGCCACCCACCTGTTCGAGGAGCCCGGCGCGCTGGAGGCCGTCGCCGGTCACGCCCGCGACTGGTTCACCACCCACTTCACCGCCGTGCGCCACCCGGCCTGACCCGTCTCACGACCTGCGACGCCGCCGGAAGCGCCGGCTCCAGCCGTGCAGCGATTCCGCGCCGCGGAACGGCGGGACGCCCATCTCGCTCAACAACCGCAGCACGACGCCGATCGCGAACAGCATGACGCCCTGCCTCAGCGAAGACCCCGGGTCGCCCGCCGACGCGGCCGGTCGCGGCTCGAGACGAGCGGCCGGGTCGTGCGCGACGTCGATCCGTTCGCCCCGCTCGGCCACCCGGCTGCCGGTCGTCATCCGCTCGACCCGGGGATCGGCGCACGCCAGCCCGTAGTCGTAGGCGACGTGGGTCGTGGGGTGACCCTGGCTGTCCGTCGACGTCCACTCGCGCCTTTCGACGTCGCGCACCGTGCAGGCGGTGATCTCGCCGCGCTGCCTGAGCACCTGCTGCTCCACGGAGGTCGCGATGCCGTTGATCCCGATGAACAAGGTGAAGAACGCCCCGAAGAACACCAGGACGTTGAAATATCGGAGCTGGGTGAACAGCACCACGCCGTACCCGGCGAAGAAGACGACGAGGTCGACGAGCAGCCGGACCAGCCCGTCGCCCATCAGGGCCTCGGGGCCGAACGCCTTCAGCGCCGTGCCGCCCACCACGACGAGCAGGCCGAGGAGCGGCGCGCCGACGGCGAACAGCGCGGCGGCCAGGTGGTGGCGGTACCTCACACCGCGACGGTGGCCAGGGTGCGGCCGTCGACGGTCTGGATGGTGAAGTGGTTCAGCTCGTCCTGGCTGAGGCTGGTGCCGCCGTGCAGCAGCAGGGGGTCGGGCGATCCTGGCACGCCGTACCCCTTGTCGGGCACGCCCCAGCTGGCCACGACCTCGGAGCGGCCGTCGTC
Organism: Nonomuraea terrae; assembly: GCF_004348995.1. Classification (GTDB taxonomy): domain Bacteria; phylum Actinomycetota; class Actinomycetes; order Streptosporangiales; family Streptosporangiaceae; genus Nonomuraea; species Nonomuraea terrae. The sequence goes on along the minus strand of NZ_SMKQ01000176.1, from coordinate 325 downwards.
GCCCACGGCCAGCAGGCGGCACTGCAGCGGCCCCTTGACGCCCTTGAGCTCCAGCGCCACGTGGGTGCCCCAGCCCTTGTCCTCCAGGCCGACGACGCTCGTCACGCCGCTGGCGGGGTCGGTGACGGTGTAGGTGCGGCCGGTCATGAGCAGGGCGGCGGCCGGGCTGTGGATGCTGTCGGGGTTGGGCTCGCCGGTCACGGAACCGACCGCGACGAAGACGCCGGCCGCGACCACGAGACAGGCGGCGGCGGTCGTGAACGTGCGGTTGACGCGGCGGCGCCGCCGCTCGGCCGCGGCCCGGCGTACCAGGAGGGACTCCACC
>NZ_SMKQ01000175.1 GCF_004348995.1 Nonomuraea terrae | reverse complement strand
GGACGGGCACCTCCGCGGCCTCTCCCCGGGAGTCACGGAGGTGCCGTTCATGGTCGGGGGAACCGGGACTCCGACGTTGCCGTGTCCCGGCAAGGTCCGGCTCGCCGGGGCTGCGTCCGGCGGCCCTGTCGCGTACCGCGGCTTCCCCGCCAGGCTTCTGGCAAGGCCGAAATTTCCTGATTTGGAGTGATATGACCCAGCCTGCGCGCAGTGCAGCCCGTCTGTTCGGACGGGGCTCCTGGACAGAGGCCCGCCGCATCGCCGACATCCTGCGCAAGGAGACCATCGGCGGGGCCCTGCTCCTAGGGGGAGCCGCACTGGCCATGATGTGGGCCAACTCTCCGTGGTCGGCCGCCTACGAGTCGGTGCGTGGCCACACGATCGGCCCCGCTTCGCTGCACCTCGACCTGGACCTCGCGACCTGGGCCGCCGACGGGCTGCTGGCCGTCTTCTTCTTCGTGGCCGGCCTGGAGCTCAAGCGCGAGTTCGTCGCCGGTGACCTGCGCTCGCCACGGCGGGCGGCGGTGCCGGTCGCCGCCGCCGTCGGCGGTGTGCTGGTCCCGGCCCTGCTCTACCTGCTGGTCACCCGCAACGCCGAGGGGGCCGCGGCGGGATGGGCGATCCCCACCGCCACCGACATCGCCTTCGCGCTGGCGGTGCTCGCGGTCGTCGGCCGGTATCTGCCGGCGGCGCTGCGGACGTTCCTGCTGACCCTGGCCGTGGTCGACGACCTGCTGGCGATCTTCATCATCGCCGTCTTCTACACCAGCGACCTGGCGCCCGTGCCGCTGCTGGCCGCGCTCGTGCCGCTGGCGCTGTTCACCGTGCTGGTGCAGCGCCGCGTACGGTCCTGGTGGCTGCTGCTGCCGCCGGCCCTGGCGGTCTGGGCGCTGGTGCACGCCTCCGGTGTGCACGCGACCGTCGCCGGAGTGCTGCTCGCCTTCGCCGTGCCGGTCGTGCGGAACATGCGTGCCGGCGGCCCCGACGCCGGCCCCGGGCTGGCCGAGCACTTCGAGCACCGCTTCCGGCCCCTGTCGGCCGGCGTGGCGGTTCCGCTGTTCGCGTTCCTGTCGGCGGGCGTGTACCTGGGCGGGCTGGACGGCGCCGTCACCGCACTGGGCGACCCGATCGCTCTCGGCATCGTGGCCGGCCTGGTCATCGGCAAGCCCGTCGGGATCATGGCCGCGACGTGGCTGGTCGCCCGCTTCACCCGTGCCCACCTCGACGAGGGGCTGACCTGGGTGGACGTGCTGGGCCTCGCCATGCTGGCCGGCATCGGCTTCACGGTGTCCCTGCTCATCGGCGACCTCGCCTTCGGCGCCGAACGGGGCGACTACGTCAAGATCGCCGTGCTGGCCGGCTCGCTGATCGCGGCGCTGCTGGCGACGGTGGTCCTCCGCCTGCGCAACCGCGCCTACCGGCTCCTGCACGAGGCCGAGACCGCCGACCGCGACCTCGACGACGTCCCCGACATCTACCAGGACCGCGAGCCCGTCGACCACCACGCCCCGGGGCACCTTGCCGATGGCCGGTAAGGGGAAACCGGCATAGGTGCTCGAGCGTCTCGGCAGGTTGCCGAAGGCTGGACCTTTGGACGAGTCTGGGACTATGGATCCGAAACGGCACGAAGTGGACCACGCGCGCCTGGCGGAGATCGCCGACCGTGCCGGCGCCGACGCCGGCGGCGTTCCCGCCGAGTGGCTGAGGCAGTACCTTCCGCTGCTGGCCGACGTCAGCAGGACGGGGCGGCGCCCGGACGCCGCGGAGCTGTCGTCCATGCGTGCGTGCGGCGAGTCGGCCGCGCGCGACGGAGTGCCGCTGCGCGCGATCATCGACGTACACCTGAGCGCCACCTGGATGGCCTGGCCGCTGCTGCCGGGCATCGCCGGGAGCAGGCGCGCCGAGGAGCTCCGCTCCGCAGGGGAAGCCGTCTTCAGGGCGGCCGACCGGTCGATCGTGGCGCTGGTCGAGGGGTACGAGCGGGCACAGCGCATGATGATCCGGCGTGAGGAGGCGCTGCGCCGGGAGTTCATCGACGACCTTCTCCACGGCCGCCGCGACCTCGGCGCCCTGGCCGAGCGGGCGGCCCGCTTCGGGCTGCGGCTGGCCGGCTCCCACGTCGTCGCCATCGCCGAGGCAGAGCGGCCCTTCTACGACGGCGGCCCGGTCTCCCGGCACGTCGAGGCGTCGTTGCTGAACCGGTTCGGCCTGCAGGACCTGATGGTCGCCACCAAGGAGGGCCTGCTGGTCTGCGTGTCCTCCGGCTACGTGGAAGGCGTGAGCGAGGCGTTCGCCTCCCTCGTCCAGGACATGATGACGGACGACCCGTCGCTGCGGGTCGCCGTCGGCCGGGCCCACCACGGGCCCGGCGGGGTCGTGCGCTCCTTCGAGGAGGCCCGCAACGTGGTGGCGCTGGCCCGCCGGCTGCAGCTGCCGGAACGCGTGCTGCGCGCCTCCGACCTGCTCGTGCTGCAGGTGCTGCTGAGGGACCAGGCGGCGATCACCGAACTGGTCGAGGCGGTGCTGGGCCCGCTGCGCGCCGCCAGGGGAGGGCCCGGCACCCTGCTGGAGACGCTGTTCGCCTACTTCGCCACCGGCGGCGTCGCCACGCTCACGGCGGGCCGGCTGCACGTCGGCGTCCGTACGGTCACCTACCGCCTGGAACGGGTCCGCGAGCTGACCGGCTACCGCCTGGACAACCCGATCCAGCGGCACGCGCTCGAGACGGCGACCCTGGGCGCGCGCCTGCTCGGCTGGCCGGCCGAGACCGTCACCCGGCCTTCGGCTCCCTAGCGCCGCCTCGGCCAGGATGTGGTCACCGATCTCCTCCGGGCGGCCCCGGCTAGGTTCGGGCTCTCGCGGAACGGCCGCGGCAGCAGCAGGTCGAGCACCTCCTGCGGCGAGAGCGCCGTCACGGGCCGGCCGTCGAAGCCGACGATCACCACCCCGGGGCGCCGGCCGCGCACCATCACCGCCAGCACGTCCAGCACACTGACATCGGACCGCAGGACCGGGCATTCGCGGGCGATCATGTATCTCATCCCCCTCAGCAGCCTTCACCCGCATGCTGACAACCCGTGGGCAAGCGGCACAACGTGCACGCCTGCCCGTGGGAGCGCCGGCTCCTTGCCGCCGATCGGCAAACCGTTCACAGGAACGACGCGTGACCGGGACGCCAGTTCAGCCACAGCCGCGCCCGGTGGTTGCCGGCTCCGCGCAGCCGGGTCATGAACGCCACCCCCCAGGCCCCCGAGAACAGCCGCCCCATGAACACCGGCAGCCGCTTCGGCGCCGGACCGCCGAGCTTGGCCGCGTACGCCGGCACCCACTCCCGCAGGGGCACCGGGTGGTCGTCCACGATGTTGAGCACCCCGGTCACCTCCCGGTCCAGCGCGGCCACGATCGCGGTGGCCGCGTCGTGGACGTGGGTGAAGGAGAAGACCGACCCGCCGTCCCCCAGGATCGGCAGCCTGCCCTCGGCGACCTGCCGGGTCATCGAGCCGTCGGCGTCGTAGTGCGTGCCCGGGCCGGTCAGGTGGCCGAAGCGCAGCGCCAGCCCGCCCTGCTCCCTGGTCAGCCGCTCCAGCTCGGCCAGCGCCCGCAGCGACGGCTGGAACGGCGCCGGCGCGTCGTCCCACAGCGGCTCGTCCTCGTCCGCCGGCTCCGCGCCGGGCCGGTAGACGTAGGCGAGGCTCTGCGTGATCACCTTCGCGCCGCCCGCCGCCTCCAGCAGGTTCCGCGTCCCCTCGCTGCGCAGCCGGTTGGTGACCGCGAAGTCCCGGGCGAACGTCTTGGGGTTGATCATCGCCGGAACGCGGGTGGCCAGATGGACCACGGCGTCCGGCGCCGCCCGCCGTACGGCGCGCACCGAAGCCGCGCGGTCCAGCAGATCGGCGGTGAACGGGACGACCTCGTGCCCGACCGTGGTGAGGAGGGGGACGAGCTGACGACCGACGACGCCCGTGGCGCCGGCGACAAGAACTCTCATGCCCCCTGGACGGGGCACCCCGGCCGTATGTGACACGGCGCGTCCCCGACGTCTTCGGCGCGGACGCGTACCCCGACGTCCGCTTTGTCGGCATTTGGGGGAGATGGGGTTGAGCGGGAACCGGCGGAGCGTATCGTCCGAGGCACTGCCATAGCCGGAAGTAAGGAAGCGACGTCATGAGCGTGTGGTTCGTCACCGGCGCGTCCCGTGGGTTCGGCGCCGAGATCGTCCATGAGGCGCTGTCGCGCGGTCACCAGGTCGTCGCGACGGCGCGGAAGGTGGAGTCCGTCCTGGCCGCCTTCCCCGACGCGGGCGAGAGTCTGCTGCCGGTGTCCCTCGACGTGACGGACGAGGAGCAGGCGCGGGCGGTGGCGGAGGCCGCGAGGGCGGCGTTCGGCCGCATCGACGTCCTGGTCAACAACGCCGGCCGCGGCCTGCTCGGCGCCGTCGAGGAGACGAGCGACGCCGAGGCGCGCGCCGTCTTCGACACCAACGTCTTCGGCCTGCTGGCCGTCACCCGGGCGGTCGTGCCGGTGCTGCGCGCGCAGGGGTCCGGCACGATCGTGAACCTGTCGTCCGTGGGCGGGTTCGTCGGCTCGCCCGGCTGGGGCGTCTACGGCGCGACCAAGTTCGCCGTGGAGGGGCTGTCGGAGGCGCTGCACGCCGAGCTGGCGCCGCTCGGCGTGCACGTCACGGTCGTGGAGCCCGGCTACTTCCGTACCGACTTCCTCGACTCCTCAAGCCTGCAGGCCACCGGCGCGCAGATCGCGGACTACGCCGGCGGGCCGGTGGGCGCGACGCGCGCCCGCGCCGCCGACGTCAACCACCAGCAGCCCGGCGACCCGGTCAAGGCCGCCAAGGCGATCGTCGACGTGGTGGATTCCGGCAAGGCCCCGCTCCGCCTCCAGCTCGGCTCCGACTGCGTCGCGGCGGTGGAGAGCAAACTGGAGCGCGTACGCCGGGAGCTCGACGAGTGGCGTTCGGTCTCCGTGGCCACCGACCACGACGACGTCATCCGTACGGGCTGACCAAGCGGTTGACTAGCGGTGGGCGACCACCGCGGCGAGCAGCCATCGGAAGGCCGGGACCGCCGGCGGTGCGGGCGGCCGGCCGTTGAGGACGCTCAGGAGTTGCCAGTACCGCTCCACCCGGGGCTCGGCGACCATGCCCAGCCAGGAGATCAGGGAGGCGGTCTCCTCGGCGGGCAGGCCGGCGGGCACGATCCGGTCCAGGACGGCGGTCGCCGCCGCCGACTCCGGGGCGATCCCCCGTTCCATGGCGCCGCCCGCGTGTTCCAGGACCAGGGGCCGCAGGTCGAGGCCGAACTCCAAGCGGTCGTCGCCGCTCACGATCATGTCCCGCACGGTCCGCTGGAAGCCCTCGTCGGCGACCAGCTCCGCCAGTTCGACCCAGGCGTCGACCTGCTCCGACGTCGGATCCTCCGGCAGATCGGACGGCAGGTCGCGCATCCATCCCGCGACGAGCGCGGCGTCCTCGTCGAGGACGCCGGCGAACGCGCGGTCCACGAACGCGTCGATGATCTGCTGGCGTTCCCGGGCTGACAACCGGGCGAGTGCGTGCATCAAGGTGATCTCCTCGGTGGTGCTGTCACGGCGGGCGAGCACGCGCAGGACGGCACGCCGTACCTTCAGAGTGCGGATCTCCGCGTCGAGGGCTTCGACGTGCGTCGCGGCCAGCTCTCTCAGCGTGGACTGCTCGCGCAGGATCCGCTGGACGTCGTCCAGACCGAGCCCGAGATCGCGAAGCGTCCTGACCAGGTCGAGCCGCGCGACCGCCTCCGCGTCGTAAAGCCGATAGCCGCCGCTCGACCTGCCGGCCGGAGGCACGACACCGCTGTCGGACCAGAAGCGGATGGTGCGCGCCTGCAGCCCGGTGCGCTGGGCCAGCTGCCCGATGGTGTAGAGATCCCGCGCGTTGCTCATGGCTCGAATGTGCACCTTCCACCCACTGGAATCTCAAGCCATATTCGCCACCGGTCGCCCGATGAGGCTGCCTCCGCAGGAGCGCGCCCGCTCTACGCCTTGATGAGGTGCCGGGGGGTGGCTCGGCGGCGGTAGGCGCCGGGGGTGACGCCGAACTCGCGTTTGAAGGCGCGGTTGAAGGCGAACTCGGAGGTGTATCCCACCCGCTCGGCCACGGCCCGGAGCGGCGCGTCGTCGCCGCCGCGGAGTATCCGTCCGGCCGTGGTCATCCGCCACCAGGTCAGGTACGCCATCGGCGGGCGCCCGACGAGCTCGGCGAAGCGCTTGGAGAACGCGGCCCGGGACATACCGGCCCGCCGGCTCAGCAGCTCGACGGTCCAGGCTGTCGCGGGCTCGGCATGCATGTGCTGGAGCGCGGAACCGACGGCCGGGTCGTCGAGCGCCGCGGCCCAGCCGCCGGCGCCGCGCGGGGCGTGGTCGCGGTACCAGGTGCGCAGGATGTACAGCAGCATGGCGTCGAGCAGCGCGGGAATCGCCGCGTCGGTGCCGGGCCTGCGCTGGTCGAGCTCGTCCCCGAGCAGGTCGACGACGGCGTTGAGCGCCGTGCGCCTGCCCACCCGCCGCGGGAGGTGGATGAAGGCGGGAAGCTCGGCGAGCAACGGGTGGGCGCCGATCCGGTCGAGCTGGTACGAGCCGCACATCAGGACGGTGAGCGGGCCGGCGGTGTCGGGCGCCGGCACCCAGGAGTCGTCCATGTCGGGCGCGACGTCGACGAGCTCGCTGCCGGGCGAGTCGGCGAGGGCGATCTCGTGGCCGTGCGGGACGAGCACGACATCCCCGGCGCTCAGCGGCACCGGGTCGCGGCCCGCGGACAACAGCCAGCACCGGCCCTGCAGGACGACGTGGAAACCGGTCCCGGGGGCGGCAGGGAACCGCAGCCCCCACGGTGCCGTCCGGCGGGTGCGCGCCGCATGCGGCCGACCGGTACGGATGACGGCGACCGCGTCGCTGACCACGTCCACGATCCGATCGTACAGAGAATGACCGGTCGCGAAGACGAACGAGCAAATTTCCGACTCTCTCCGGCATAGGTAGTCCACCGCGACGTTCATAGGCTGAGACGAGGCAATGCCCCGGCCGGATACCGGCGCTCGCCGATCTCGCGGGTACCGGCTACGACGCCGAGCACACCGTGTGACCGGCCGACCCGAACAGGAGAACGATCATGACCAGCACCGCCACCGCTCCCCGGATCATCCGGCGCTACTTCGAGCTCGCCCCTTCACCGGACACCGAGGCGTACTTCGCCCTGTTCACCGATGACGCCCTCGTCGAGGACGAAGGCAGGGAGTACGCGGGCATCGACGCCATCCGGGCCTGGCGCACCGAGGTCCCTCCCGTCGAGTACACGATCACCGATGTCGAACCGGCCGACGAAGGGCTCGTCGTGACCTGCACGATCACAGGGGATTTCCCGGGCAGTCCTTTCGCCGGTCTGAAATTCCACTTCGAAGACTTCGACGAGGACCACGTGAAGGCCCTGCGCATCCGGCCATGAGCACCGCGTCAGCTTTCTGGCTCCAGCAGGTGGAGGCCGCGCAGGCTCTCGGCGGCGCGCGGACGCCGGCCGAGCTCCTCACGGGCGCGGTCGTTGTGGACGATCGGCGTGGCGGGTCGTCCCCCGGCTCCTCCCGTGCGCGCGGCGAGGGGGCCGAGCCGCCGGCTCAGGATCGCGGCCGGCTCCAGGAAGCTCGGCGCCGGGCCGCCGGCGACGGCCAGGAAGCGCTTGCCCGCGGCCTCGGGCGAGGCCGGCCCCCTGGAGGTCAGGCGGGGGTCAGGTCGCGGCGGCGTACCAGCGCCAGGCCCGCGACGGCCAGCGCCCCCGCCACCGCCGTGAGCGCCGCCAGCGGTGCCACGGGTGAGGCGGCGCCGTCCAGCAGCAGCGCCGGCACGTGCACGAACGGCGACATGTCCAGCACGACCCCGCTCACCAGCCGGAACTCCGCCAGCAGGTCCACCACCAGGAAGACCCCGAGCGCGGTCCAGCTGATGGCGGCCGCCAGCCGGGGCAGGACGCCGAACGCGAGCGTCGCGATCCCGACCACGGTCCAGACCGCGGGCAGGTAGGCCAGCGTGGCGCCGGCCACGCGGAGCACGCCGCCGTCGTAGGCGAGCCCCGCCGCCGCGCCCAGCACGGCCAGCAGCAGCGCCGGCCCCGCGACCGCGAACGCCAGGTGGCTCAGCGCCCAGCGCAGCCGCCCGACCGGGGCGGACAGCAGCAGGTCGGCCCGGCCCGCCGCCTCCTCGCCGCGGGCGCGCAGCGCGGACACCAGCGCCGCTCCCGTGACGAGCTGGCTGAGCACGTACATCACGAACGTGAAGAACACGTCGGAGACGCGCGCGCCGGAGCCGCCGATGACCGCGGCGAGGTCACGGAACTGCGGTGTGTCCAGTTGGGTGTCCAGGCCGCGCGCCGAGAGGCCGACCAGCGCGCCCAGCAGGCCGAAGCCGATCGCGAAGCCCGCGAGCGAGCCCCGGTGCAGGCGCCCGGCCAGGCCGAACGCGCCCCGCAGCGTCCCCTCTGCCGGGCCCTGCCGGGTGGGCAGCAGGCCGCCTGCCACGTCGCGGCGGACGGACAACGCGAACGCGCCCGCCGCCAGAACGGCCACGAACACCACGAACAGCCCCAGTACCCACCACTGGTCGCCGGCGTAGGCGCGGGTGAGCCGGGCCCAGCCGAACGGCGACAGCCAGGCCGGCCAGGCGACGCCGCCGCTGTCGGCCACCGCGCGCAGCGCGAACATCAGGCCGCCGACGCCGATCGCGAGGCCGCGCGCCGTACCGGACGAAGCGGTCAGCTGCGCGGTGACGGCGGCCACCGCCGCGAAGGCGCACCCGCCTCCCGCCACCGAGAGCCCGAACAGCAGCGACGAGCCGGCGGGCAGGCCGGTGGCCACCAGCCCGGGCACCGACAGCAGGCCGAGCAGCAGATTGGCGGCCGGCACGACCGCCAGCGCGGCGGCCAGCGGGGCGTGCCGGCCGACGACGCCGGACGACAGCAGCTCGCGCCGCCCTGTCTCCTCCTCGGCTCTGGTGTGCCTGACCACCAGCAGGACGCTGACCAGGCCGCCGATCAGCGCGAGCGACGAGCCGAGCGTCCAGGCGGTCAGGCCGCCGACGCCGGCGTCGTAGATGACGCCGCGCATCGCCAGCTGGGCGGGGTTGCTCATGGAGGCCGCCGCGAAGGCGTCACGCGCCGCCTGGTCGGCGTACAGACCGGCGGTGGAGGAGGCGATGCTCGCCGGGAGCAGCGCGGTGATCACGATCCACACCGGCAGCAGCACGCGGTCGCGGCGCAGGACGAGCCGGATCAGGCTCCAGGTGCCGGTCATGACGCGGCTCCCTGGTAGTGGCGCAGGAAGAGCTCCTCCAGGGTCGGCGGTCGCGTGGTCAGCGCGCGCACCCCCGCCCGGGCCAGCTCACCGAGTACGGCGGTGAGAGCGTCCTGGTCGACCTGGCAGCGCAGCCGGGCGCCGTCGACGGTGAGGTCGTGGACGCCGGGCAGCCCGGCCAGGCCGTTCGCCGGCCCCGCCAGCTCGGCCGTCACCGACGTGCGGGTGAGGTGACGCAGGTCGGCGAGGGTGCCGGACTCGACCGTGCGGCCCGCGCGGATGATGCTCACGCGGTCGCACAGCGTCTCCACCTCCGACAGGATGTGGCTCGACAGCAGCACCGTGCGCCCGCGCTGCTTCTCCCGCACGACGCACTCGTTGAAGACCGCCTCCATCAGCGGGTCGAGGCCCGAGGTGGGCTCGTCCAGCAGCAGCAGCTCCACGTCGGAGGCGAACGCCGCCACCAGCGCCACCTTCTGCCGGTTGCCCTTGGAGTAGGCGCGGCACTTCTTGCGCGGGTCGAGCTCGAAGCGCTCCAGCAGGTCGGCGCGGCGCTTCGGGTCGAGGCCGCCGCGCACCCTGCCGAGCAGGTCGATGACCTCGCCGCCGGTCAGCGAGGGCCACAGCGTGACGTCGCCCGGCACGTACGCGAGCCTGCGGTGCAGCTCGGTGGCATCCCGCCAGGGGTCGCCGCCGAGTAACGTGATCCGGCCGCCGTCGGCGCGCATCTGGCCGAGCAGGATGCGGATCGTGGTGGTCTTGCCCGCGCCGTTGGGGCCGAGGAAACCGTGCACCTCGCCCTTGTCGACGGTCAGGTCGAGCCCGTCCAGCGCCCTGGCCCGGCCGAACGTCTTGACCAGGCCCTCCGCGTGTACCGCCGCGTTCATCGGTTGCCCTCGAGCTTCTCCAGGCCCGTACGCGCCTGTTCGAACAGTTCGCGTCCGAGGAATTCCGGCTGGATCAGGTCAAGCTGGGCTTTGCCGACGCGCAGCGCGCCCTGCGGGCCGTACAGGTCCGTGCCGAGCGCGCGTGAGACGTGATCGTGCAGCACCGTGATGCCGAGCTTCATCGCGGTCAGTACGGTGGCGCGGGCACGATGGTCGGCCTCGGAGCGGTCGTCGCTGCTCAGATGCTGCTCGGTCACGTTCACGAGCTCGTCGAACATGGCGGCGGCGCCGGGGGAGCCGTCCACCAGGGCGCGGCCGAGGTAGTGCATCAGCGGCGGCGCGCTGCGGTGGACGTTCTCGATGTATTCGGGATCTCCCAGGTTGTGGCCGGTGATGCCGACGGCGACCTGCTCGCGTACGTAGCTCAGCACGTACTCGTCGCACGCCTGCCGCAGCTCCTCCTTGGTGCCGAAGTGGTGCTGCACCAGGCCGGGGGAGACGCCGGCCGCCTCGGCGATCCCGCGGATGGTGGCCGCCTTGACCCCTCGCTCGGCGAACAACGCCATCGCCGCGTCGCGGATGCGGGCGCGCGCCGTCAGGTCTTCTTCAGAGATTGGTCGCACGTCCAGCACTCTATACGTTTGTATTGTGAGCTAGGCAAGCGTATTGCCCGTCCGCCCTGGTCGCCGAGCAGGTCGCCGCACGGGACGCCGCCGACGGCATGCCGCTCGACGCGATCTTCGTCAGCCCGCGCTGGGGACCGATGTGCCTGCGCTGGGCCTTCGTCCACATGCACGGCGAGTACGCCCGCCACAACGGCCACGCCGACATCCTGCGCGAACGCGTCGACGGAACCGTCGGCACCTGATCGCGTCAGCCCCCCGCACGGCGGCGACCAGGGTCGCGGGCCCGCTGATCCATGCTGTTCACCACGTGGCCGAACGTGGGCCTGAGCCGCCGGGCGCCGGGGGTGGGGCAGTACTCTTCGAACCGTCTGTCGCGACGGCGGAAGGAGACGCGAGGATGCCCCACGCGGCGAGGCCCACGGTCACGCTGCACGACGTGGCCGCGGCGGCCGGGGTCTCGGTCTCCACCGCCTCCAGGGTCCTGAGCGGCAGCACCCGCAAGGTGGCGCCCGAGTACGAGGCCCGCGTGCTGGCCGCGGCGGAGGCCCTGCGCTACACGGCGGACGCCGCCGCCAGGGCGATGCGCCGGGCCGGCGACGCGATCGCGCTCGTGGCCGACGACCTCACCACCCCGTCCATCGGCATGATGGTGGCCGCGATGGAGCGCGAGGCCCGTACGGCGGGGGCGTTCGTCACGGTCTCGTCGACCATGGGCGTGCCCGACCGGCAACTCGACACCATCCGCGTGCTGCGCGCGCTGCGGCCCCGCGCGCTCGTGCTCACCTCCGGCCACTTCATGGCGGACGAGCTCGAAGGCCGGCTGGGCGCGGAACTTTCGTCGTACGAACGCGAAGGCGGCCGGGCCGTCATCGTCGGCGAGACGGAGACGCCGTTCCCTTCGATCGGCTTCGACAATTACCGTGCCGCGCAATCCATGGGCGCTTTCCTGGCGGAAACCGGGCACCGGCGGGTGGCGATTTTCGGCGGCGCCGGCGATCTGCGCAACATGTCCGACCGTACGGCCGGTTTCGTCGACGGACTGCAGGCCGGCGGCGTCGACCCGCGGGATGTCCGGACCATTTCCTGCGCGGTCAGCCGCGACGGCGGATTCGAGGCGGCGCGCCGGTTGGCGGAAGAGGGAATGGACGGCCGGCAGGCCGTTGTCGCGGCCAACGACATCATCGCCATCGGCGCCCTGTCGGGATTCAGGGCCGCCGGCGTGGACGTTCCCGGCGACGTCTCCGTGACGGGAATCGACGACATTCCGCTCGCCCGCGACCTGACGCCCCGCCTGACGACGATGGCGCTGCCACTCGCCCACGCCGGCGCGGAGGCGATCCGCCTGGCCCTGTCGGGCACGGAGACGGGCGGCCGGTTGTGCCTGCAAGGCCACCTGATCGTCCGGGAAAGCACACGCCCCCGCCGTTGACGCGCCGCCTACTGCTCGGCGGTGGTGCGCATGGGCGACTCGGGTCTGACGTCCGAGGCCGGCACCGCCGGGCGCTTCGCCGCGAAGCCGGTGCGGGTCTGGGCGAGCAGCGCGCCGGACAACAGGATCACCCCGCCCACGATCTGGAACACGCCCAGGGTCTCCCCTGCGAGCACCCAGGCCAGCACCGCCCCGGCGATGACCTCCAGCGACGCCACGGTGGCGCCCACGGCGGCCGACAGCCGCCGTACGGCGTGCACCCCCAGGATGTACGCCACCACGGTCGCCGGCAGCACCATCCACAGGTACGCCACCAGCACGGGCAACGCCTGACCGCCCGCGGCGGACGTGACGGACATCGTGAACGCGCCCCAGGGGATGTCCCAGGGCGACGCGAACGGGGTGAGCACCACTGCCGCCCCCGTCATCCCCCAGGCGATGAGACCGAGGGGGTCCACGTCGTCCCCGAAGCTATCGTTCATCAAGAAATATCCGGCGGAGCACGCCGCGGCCAGCAACCCCAGCACCAGACCCAGCGCGTCCAGCCGCACCTCCTGCCACGCCTCGACGACGATCCCGAGGCCCACGACCGCGACGACCGCCCCGGCGTACGCGGCTCGTGCCACCCGGACGTTCCGTACGAGACGGACCCATGCCACCACCATCACCGGCGCCATGTACACGAGCAGCAACGCGATTCCCACCGGCAACCGCGTGATGGCGGCGAAGTACAGCGACTGCACCCCGGCCACCGCCATGACCGCGTACAGCGCGAAGAACGGCGACCTGGAGCGCGGGATCCGCAACGCCCGCGGCCTGACCACGGCCAGCACCGCCACCAGCAGCAGCCCCGCTCCCGCCATCCGCGTCCACACGGCCTCCAACGGCGTCAGCCCGGCGCTGTCGAGGAATTTGGCCATCGGGCCCGAGAACGCGAAACACCACGAGGCCACGAACGCGAGTAGGAACCCCGCATACCTCATCCCACACCGCCTGCGCCGTCATCGCCGTTCAACGTGGGGTGACACTGACATGCTGGGAATCCCTGGCGCAACGGGATAAAACCGCAGCCTGGACCGCTGACGATCTACGTGGCCCAACCAGCGAGGGCGGCCGGATTACTTCCGCTTGCAACACTCTTGACGCTTGCGTTACAGGCGTGCAAACTGCGGAATACGTTTTCCCACGGGGCGGAGCGAATCCGTCCCGTCGTGACGGGAGGTCACGAATGATCGCGTCGAGGAGGCTCGCGTGAGCGCTCTCGGCGAGCTCCAGCGGATGCGCAGGGGCAGCGGCGGAACCCTCGGCGGCAAGCGTGACAACAAGGCCGCCTTCGTCTTCCTTCTCCCCTGGTTCGCGGGGCTGCTGTTCATCACGGCGGGCCCGATCGTGGCCTCGTTCCTGCTGGGCTTCACCGACTACAACCTCATCCAGCCGCCCACCTTCAACGGCCTGGACAACTTCGTCCGCATGCTCGGCGACGCCCGGCTGCACAACGCGCTCCGCGTGACACTGGTCTACGTCGTCGTCTCGGTGCCGCTGCAGCTGGCCGCCGCCCTGGCCCTGGCGCTGCTCCTCGACCGGGGGCTGCGCGGCCTGGCGTTCTACCGCTCGGCGTTCTACCTGCCCTCGCTGCTCGGCTCCAGCGTCGCGATCGCGGTGCTGTGGCGGCAGATCTTCGGCGCCGACGGGCTGGTCAACCAGGTGCTGGCCATGTTCGGCGTCGAGGGCAAGGGCTGGATCTCCGACCCGAGCACCGCGCTCGGCACCCTGATCGTGCTGAACGTGTGGACGTTCGGCGCCCCGATGGTCATCTTCCTGGCGGGCCTGCGGCAGATCCCCGTGATGTACTACGAGGCGGCCTCGACGGACGGCGCCGGCAAGTGGACGCAGTTCAGGAAGATCACGATCCCGCTGCTGTCACCGATCATCTTCTTCAACCTGGTGCTGCAGATCATCCACGCGTTCCAGTCGTTCACGCAGGCGTTCGTGGTCTCCGGCGGCAGCGGCGGCCCCTCCGACTCCACCCTGTTCTACACGCTCTACCTGTACCAGCGCGGGTTCGGGAACTTCGACATGGGCTACGCCTCCGCGCTCGCCTGGCTCCTGCTGGTGATCATCGCCGCGTTCACCGCGATCAACTTCTGGGCCGCCAAGTTCTGGGTCGTCTACGATGACTGATCTCGCGCGCAAGGCGCTCAAGCACGCCGGGCTCATCCTGCTGGCGCTGGTCATGCTCTATCCCGTGCTGTGGATGGTGGTCAGCTCGCTGCGGCCGGACAACGAGATCTTCCGCCGGCCGGGCCTGATCCTCGACAGCCTCCAGACCCACAACTACGGCGAGGGCTGGACCGCGCTGGCCTCGCCGTTCGGCCACTACCTGGCCAACTCGGCGATCCTCGTGCTGGCCTGCATCATCGGCAACCTCGTGTCGTGCTCGATGGCCGCGTACGCCTTCGCCCGGCTGGAGTTCACCGGCAAGCGCCTGTGGTTCGCGATCATGCTGGGCACGATCATGCTGCCGATCCACGTGATCATCGTGCCGCAGTACATCATGTTCTCCCAGCTCGACTGGGTGAACACGTTCCTGCCGCTGGTGGTGCCGAAGTTCCTGGCCACCGACGCGTTCTTCGTCTTCCTCATGGTGCAGTTCATCCGCGGCCTGCCGCGCGAGCTGGACGAGGCGGCCAGGATCGACGGCGCCGGCCACCCGCGCATCTTCCTGCGGATCATCCTGCCCCTGATGCTCCCGGCCCTCGCCACGACGGTGATCTTCACCTTCATCTGGACCTGGAACGACTTCTTCAGCCAGCTCATCTACCTCACCGACCCGGAGATGTACACGGTGCCGGTGGCGCTGCGCTCGTTCGTCGACGCCACCGTCTCCACGTCGTGGGGCTCCATGTTCGCCATGAGCGTGGTGTCCCTGGCCCCGGTCTTCCTCGCCTTCCTCGTCGGCCAGCGCTACCTCATCCGAGGCATCGCCACGACCGGCGGCAAGTAACCCCCAGGGGAACCATCATGCGAAAGATCGCTCTCGCCCTCGCGGCGGCACTCATGCTCAGCGCCTGCGGCTCCGGAGGCGGCGCCGCCAGTCAGGAGCTGTCGAAGGACCCGGTCACCCTCCGCTTCACCTGGTGGGGCGCGGACGAACGGCACCAGCGCACCCAGCAGGTCATCGACCTGTTCCAGAAGAAGCACCCGAACATCACCGTCAAG
This sequence comes from Nonomuraea terrae, assembly GCF_004348995.1. Classification (GTDB taxonomy): domain Bacteria; phylum Actinomycetota; class Actinomycetes; order Streptosporangiales; family Streptosporangiaceae; genus Nonomuraea; species Nonomuraea terrae. The sequence continues at coordinate 3,830 of NZ_SMKQ01000175.1, read as the reverse complement.
GGCGAGTTCAAGGACTGGAACGGCTACTGGGAGAGCCTCGCGACCACCGTGGCCGCGAACGACGCCCCGGACGTCATCCAGATGGACGAGCTCTACCTCTCCTCGTACGCCGAGCGCGGCGCCCTGCTCGACCTCGGCACCATGGCGAAGTTCCTGAAGACCGCCGACTTCGACAAGTCCGCCCTGGACACGGGCGTGGTCAGCGGCAAGCAGTACGCCCTGCCCGTCGGCCTGTCCACGTACTCGATCGTGGTCAACACCGATCTCCTCGACCAGCTCAAGGTCGAGATGCCGGACGAGAACACCTGGACCTGGGAGGACCTGAAGAACGTCGGCGCCCAGGTGTCGAAGGCGGGCGGCGGCAAGATCACCGGCGTGCAGTCGCTGGGCTTCGAGGCCGGCGGGCTCAACATCTGGGCCCGGCAGCACGGCGCGACCCTCTTCGACGAGCAGGGCAAGGTCGTCGTGCCGCCGGAGGTGCTGACCTCGTTCTGGACCTACATCCGCGACCTGGCCAAGCAGGGCGTCACGCCGCCGGCGTCGGTCAGCGTCGAGCGGGCGGGTGGCTCGCTCGACCAGTCGGGCACCGCCACCAACGCCTCCGCCTTCGCGACCTGGTGGAACACCCAGCTCACCTCGCTGACCACGGCCAGCGGCTCGACACTGAAGCTGCTCAAGCTCCCCGGCGAGGCGGAGGCGAAGTCGCCCGGCGCGTACTACAAGTCCTCGATGTACTGGTCGGTCTCGTCGCGCAGCGAGCACCCGGCGGAGGCGGCGCTGTTCGTGGACTTCCTGGCCAACGACCCCGAGGCGGCGAACATCATGCTGACCGACCGCGGCGTGCCCGCCAACACCAAGATCCGCGAGGCCATCACCCCCAAGCTGACCGAGACCGACAAGGAAGCGGTCGAGTACATGGACCGGATCAAGGTCGGCCCGGCCCCCAGGGTGACCCCGAACGGCGCCAGCAACATCGAGGCGATCATCAAGCGGCACACCGAAGAGGTGCTGTTCGACCGCGAGCCCCCCGAGCAGGCGGCCACCGCGTTCATCAAGGAGCTGCAGGCCGAGATCGACGGCGCCTGACCCCCACCACAGGAGAGACAGAACATGTCGCAACGGAACTACCGGGCCGCGATCATCGGCACCGGTGGGATCGCGCACGCCCACGCGCAGGCCGTCATCGGCTCGGGCCGGGCGAGCCTCGTGGCCGTGGCCGACGTCGACGCCGGGCGGGCGGCCGAGTTCGCCGCCAAGTACGGCGTGCCGCGCAGCCACGCGAGCACCGAGGAACTGCTGAGGGAGGAGAAGCCGGACTTCGTGCACCTGTGCACGCCGCCGCACCTGCACGCGCCGCTGGCCATCGCCTGCCTGGAGGCCGGGGTGACGGTGCTGGTGGAGAAGCCGCCGACGCTCACGCTCGCCGAGTTCGACGCCCTGGCCGAGGCCGAGAGCCGCTCGACGGCGCACGTCGCGACGGTGCTCCAGCACCGCTTCGGCGCGGGCGCGCTCCGCCTGCGCCGGCTGGCGGAGGCCGGGGAGCTGGGCCGCCCGCTCCTCGCCACCTGCCTCACGCAGTGGTACCGCGACGAGGACTACTACGCGGTGCCGTGGCGCGGCACCTGGGAGTCCGAGGGCGGCGGGCCGACGATGGGCCACGGCATCCACCAGTTCGACCTGCTGTTCTCGGTGCTCGGCCCGTGGCGCGAGGTCACCGCCGTGGCCGCCCGGCAGGCCCGCTCGGTGGACACCGAGGACGTGTCGATGGCGCTGGTCACGTTCGACAGCGGCGCCGTGGCCACGGTGGTCAACTCGGTGCTGTCACCGAAGCAGACCTCCCACCTCCGCTTCGACTACGAGCGCGCCACCGTCGAGGTCGAGCACCTGTACGGCTACACCGACGACGACTGGACCGTGACCCCGGCGCCCGGGCACGACGAGGTGACCGCGCTGTGGGGACAGGACCCCTCCGACCGGCGCAGCGGTCACAGCGGCTGGCTGGCCGCCGTGCTCGACGCGCTCGACCGCGGCGAGGCACCCCCGGTCACCGTCGCCGACGCCCGGCGGACGATGGAGTTCATCGCCGCCCTGTACGCCTCCGCCTTCACCGGCGAGCGCGTACGAACCGGACAGATCACTGCCGACAGCCCGTTCGCCCAGAAGATGGACGGCACGGGCGCCCCATGGGAAAAGGTGAGGAACCCGTGACCCTGCAGGCCACCCACACCCTCGGTCGTTCGGTCGCCGTCACGGCGGGCGACGTCGAGCTGTTCACCTACACCTACCGGCCCGACACGCCGGTGCTGGAGTCGCCGAAGCCGTACCTGCACCCCATCCGGACCCTCGGCGGCGCGCTGGTGTCGCTGTTCCGGCCGCACGACCACGTCTGGCACAAGGGCATTGCCTGGTCGCTGCCGCACGTCGGCGAGCACAACTTCTGGGGCGGGCCCACGTTCGTGGAGGGGAGGTACGTCCAGCTGGAGAACAACGGCAGCGCCGCGCACCGCGAGATGACCACGCTGTCGTCCACCCCCGAGCGGGTGGAGATCGCGCACACCCTCGACTGGAGCGCGCAGGACGGCGCGCCGGTCATCGACGAGCGCCGCTCGCTGACCACGACGATCGTGGACGGGACCACCTGGGCGCTGGTCTTCGAGACGGCGATGACGAACGTGTCGGGCGCCGCCCTCTGGTTCGGCTCCCCGACCACGAAAGGCCGCGAGAACGCCGGGTACGGCGGCCTGTTCTGGCGTGGGCCCCGCTCGTTCACCGGCGGGATCATCCAGTCGCCCAAGGGCGCGGGCGGCGACGAGCTGCGCGGCCTACGGGCCGAGTGGTTCGGCTTCCGCGGCCGGCACGACGAGAGCGGCGAGCACTCGACCATCGTCATGGTGGACGACGCGGCCAACCCGCAGCACCCGCCGCAGTGGTTCGCCCGCTCCGAGCAGTTCGCCTGCCTGTGCCCGGCGCCGTTCTTCAGCGAGGAAATCGAGCTGCCGGACGGCCGGACCCTGAGCTTCCGGTACGCGGTCGTGATCGCCGACGGCGACCGCGGCGACGACGGCACGGCGCGCCTGGCCGACCACGGCAGGGCGGCGCTGGCGGCCCGGCCGTGACGTTCCCCGGCGGCACGTCGGTCAGCCGGCTGTCGGTGTACGCGCTCGGCGCGTGCTCCGACGGCCTGGAGGGCGGCACGCCGCACCTGCACACCGCCTCCACCGAGGCGTACGTGGTCGTCGGCGGGCGCGGCGCGCTGCGCACCCTCGACCTGAACGGCCCGCGCGAGACGGAGCTGCGTGCCGGGTCCACCGTGTGGTTCACGCCCGGCACCATCCACCGCGCGGTCAACCACGGCGGCCTGGAGGTGATGGTCGTCATGTCGAACGCCGGCCTGCCCGAGGCGGGCGACGCCGTCATGACGTTCCCGCCGGAGATCGTCGCCGACCCGGAGCGGTACGCCGAGGCCGCCGCTCTCCCCGACGGGCCGCCCGAGGTGGTGGAGGCGGCCGTCGTACGGCGGCGGGAGCTGGCCGTCGAGGGCTTCCTGCGCCTTTCCGGCAGCACCGCCCGCGGTGACCTCGACCCGCTCCGGAGCTTCTACGACAGCGCCGTCGCCCTGGTGCGGCCGAGGGTGGCGCGATGGCGGGAGATCTGGGAGGACACGGTCGCCCGCGAGGCCCGCCGCACCGCCGCCGTCCTGGACGCCCTCGGCGACGGCGACGGCGCGCACCTGGGGGAGTCGGCGCTGATGGAGAGCCCGCCGCAGGAGCGCTGGGGCATGTGCGGCCATCTGCGCGCCCACGATGTCGCCCACCCGACCGTGCACACCC
>NZ_SMKQ01000174.1 GCF_004348995.1 Nonomuraea terrae | reverse complement strand
CGCCCACCCCGAGCAGCCCGAGCGGCATGGTCGGGTCGGGGTCGTCGAGATAGTGCACGTCGATGCGGGGGATGTCGGCGTGCACGGGCACGTGGTACTCGGCCAGGCTCGGGTTCACCACCCGGCCCGTACGGGGGTCGACCAGCGCCTGCTCCGACAGCGCCATGCCGATGCCCATGACGATGCCCCCGCGCAGCTGACCGGCCGCCGTCTTGGCGTTGACCACCCGTCCCACGTCGAAGACGCCGAGCCAGCGCGACACGCGTACCTCGCCGGTGTCGGGATCGACGCGCACCTCGCAGAACTGCGCCCCTGACGCCGCCCGCACCCACCGCCTGCCATCGCGGGCGGTCCTGGCGAGGAACCCCGTCCAGCCGCCCTTGACCGCCGCCTCCACATGGTCGCGCCCGGCGGCTGCCAGGATCTCCGCGTACGTCCGCCCGCTCCCGCCATGGAACAGGCCGCCGTCGCGGGCCTCCACCTCCTCCGGCCGCCGGCCCCGCAGCGCAGGCCCGGCCAGCGCCAGCATCTGCCGCTTCAGCTTGTCGCAGGCGGCCAGCACGCTCCCGGCCGCGCTCACGGTCTGCCCCGACCCTGCCGCCATGGGGCCGTTCGGCAGATCGGAGTCGCCGAGCTCGACGCGTACGGACTCCAGCGGCACGCCCAGCTCGTCGGCGGCGATCTGGGCCTGTACGGTCGCCGCGCCCACCCCGATCTCGTGCAGGCCGCAGCGGACCACGACCGTGCCGTCGGCGCCCAGCCGCACGGTCACGCTCGCCGGCATGCGCAGCGTCGGATGGTAGGCCGTGGCCACCCCCATGCCGACCAGCCACCGGCCGTCCCGCATCCTGCCGGGCCGCGGGTCGCGCTCGCGCCAGCCGAACCGCTCGGCTCCCAGCGCGTACGCCTCCCGCAACATCCGGTGGGAGAACGCCTTGCCGGTGAGCGGGTCGCGATCGGGTTCGTTGCGCATGCGCAGCTCGATCGGGTCCATGCCGAGCTCCCAGGCCAGCTCGTCCACGGCCGACTCCAGGGCGAAGGTGCCGATCGACTCGCCCGGGGCGCGCATCGCGGTGGGGGGCAGCAGGTCGAGGCGGACGAGGCTCTGGCGCAGGTGGATGTTCTGGGCCGCGTACAGATGGTGGGAGGCGGAGGTGATCTGCTCGGGCATGCCGCCCGAGCGCGCCACGCTGGTGTGGATCAGCGCCGTGAGCCGTCCGTCGCGGCCGGCGCCGAGCGCCACCCGCTGCGTGCTCGGCGTGCGCCCGCCGACCGTGTGGTAGACGGCCTCGCGGGTGAGCGCCAGCCGCACCGGGCGGCCGGTCGCCCTGGCGGCCAGCACCGCCAGCAGCGTGCCCGCCCAGACCATGCCCTTGCCGCCGAACCCGCCGCCGATGTACGGCGCGATCACCCGGACGTTGCGCTCCGGCACGCCGAACCGCATGGCCAGGTGTTTGCGCAGGAACGCGATGGACTGCGTGGCGTCGTGCACGGTGAGCCGGTCGCCCTGCCAGACGGCGGTGGTGGCGTGCGGCTCGATCGCGTTGTGGTTGTGCGGCGGCGTGGTGAAGCGCAGGTCGACCTTGACGGGCGCGTCGGCCAGCGCGGCGTGGGCGTCGCCCTTGTCCGCCGCGCTCCGCATGATCGCGTTGCCCTTCTGCGGGACGGCGTCCGGCTCCGCGGCGGCGAAGTCGCACGCCGCGGGCGACTCCTCGTACGTCACCCGCACCAGCGAGGCCGCGTGCCGCGCGGCCTCCGGCGTCTCGGCCACCACCACGGCGATCGGCTGACCGTTCCAGTGGACCTCGTCGGTGGCCAGGTAGTTCACCGTCGTGCCCTTGATGAACGAGCCCAGGTTGAGTCTCGACAGAGGGCGCATCGCGGGCGCGTTCTCGTGGGTGAGCACGTCGATCAGGCCTCGCACGGCACGGGCCGCCTCGGTGTCGACGGCGGTGACGCGGCCCCGCGCGATCGTGGCGTGCACGAGGGCCGCGTGCGCCAGGTCCGGGTACGGGAACTCGGCCGCGAACTTGGCCTCGCCGGTGGTCTTGGCGGGGCCGTCGGAGCGGTCGACCGGGCGCCCGACGTGCCGGACGGCCTCCGCCTGCCCGGCCTCGGCGAGTTTCGTGCTCATCCCGCGTCCCCTTCCGTGCTCAGCTCTCTCAGCGTGGCGACGATCGTGGCCTCGGCGAGCCGGCTCTTGAACGCGTTGCCCGGCCGGACGTTCGCCGACGCCAGCTCGGCCTCGGCCGCCCGGCGGAACGCCTCTTCGCCGGCCGGGCCACCGAGCAGCGCCTCCTCGGCCGCGCGGGCCCGCCACGGCTTGGCCGCGACCCCGCCGAGCGCCAGCCGAACGCCCGTCACCGCGCCGTCGCGCACCTCCAGCGCCGCCGCCACGGAGACCAGCGCGAACGCGTACGACGCCCGGTCGCGGACCTTGCGGTAGCGGGAGCGGGCGGCGACCGGGACGGCGGGCAGCTCCACCGCCGTGACCAGCTCGTCGGAGGCGAGGGCGGTCTCGACCTGCGGGGTGTCGCCGGGCAGCCGGTGGAACTCCTCGATCGGGATCCGCCGTGTGCCGCGCACGCTGCGTGCCTCGACGACGGCGTCGAGCGCGGCCAGCGCCACGCACATGTCGGACGGATGCGCGGCGATGCAGCTCTCGCTCACGCCCAGGATCGCGTGCCCCCGGTTGAACCCGCCGAGTGCGTCGCACCCGGCGCCCGGCTCACGCTTGTTGCAGGCCGAGGCGGTGTCGTAGAAGTACGGGCAGCGGGTGCGCTGCAGCAGGTTGCCGCCCACGGTCGCCATGTTGCGCAGCTGGGGCGAGGCTCCGGCGAGCAGCGCCTGCGGCACCATCGGGTAGTGGGCGCGGACGCGCGGATCGGCGGCCAGGGCGCTGTTGCGGACGAGCGCGCCGATCCGCAACCCGCCGTCCGGCAGGTCGTCCACCGTGTCGAGGGGCAGTCCGGTGACGTCGACCACGGTGTCGGGCCGCTCGATGCCCTCGCGCATCAGGTCGACCAGGTTGGTGCCGCCGCCGAGGAACTTCGCGCCCGGCTCGGTGGCGACAGCGTGCACGGCCGCCTCGACGTCGGCGGGCCTGACGTACGCGAAGGGTCTCATCTCAGTTCCATGATCGCGTCCAGGATGCCGTTGTAGGCGCCGCAGCGGCACAGGTTGCCACTCATCCGCTCCCTGATCTCGTCCTCGGTGAGCCCGGTCGCGCCGACCGCGGACGGCATTCCGGCGGCGTGCTCGGCCAGCATGCCGATCGCCGAGCAGATCTGGCCGGGGGTGCAGTAGCCGCACTGGAAGCCGTCGTGGCGGATGAACGCCTCCTGCAGCGGGTGGTCCACGCCCTCGATGGTGGTGATCTCGCTGCCGTCGTACTGGACGGCCAGGGCCAGGCAGGCGTTGATCCGCACGCCGTCCGCGAGGACCGTGCACGCGCCGCAGGCGCCCTGGTCGCAGCCCTTCTTGGTGCCGGTCAGCCCGAGGCGCTCGCGCAACGTGTCGAGCAGGCTGGCCCACGGCTCCACGTCGAGCGACTCGTCGGCGCCGTTCACCTTCATCCGTATCTCGGTCACTCGCCGTCCTCCCAGAAGCCGATGTCATGCCGGACGCTAACAGAACGCTGTTTCCTTAACAAGGCAACGGTGTTCTCTTAAATGGGCCCACGTATGCTGTGGAGCGTTATGACCAGGTCGGACTTTCTCCGAGCCCGGCGGCCCGAGCACAAGCAGCAGCGGCGCGAGGCGATCCTCGCCGCCGCGCGCGAGCTCGCCCGCGGCTCTGGCGTACGCAACGTCAGCCTGGGGGCGGTCGCCTCGGCCGTCGGCCTGGCGAAGTCCAACGTCGTCCGCTACTTCGGCACCCGCGAGGAGATCTACCTGGAGCTGGCCGCCGATGAGTGGCGCGAGTGGGCCGCCGAGGCCGGCGCACGGGTGGCCGCGGCGGGCGGCACGGCGGAGGCGATGTCCGCGCTCGCCGAGACGCTGGTGGAGCGGCCGCTCTTCTGCGACCTGCTCTCCCACACCGCGACGACCCTGGAACACAACGTGTCCGTCCCGGCCGCCCGCGCCTTCAAGCACACGGTGCTGAGCACCGTCGCCGAGCTGGGCGCGCGGATCGCCCGGGGGACCGGCCTGACCGAACGCGAGGGTCAGGAGCTGGCGGCCGTGGCCACCGGGATGGCCGGCATGCTCTACCCGGCCGCCAACCCCTCCCCCGCCCTCGCCCAGGTCTACGCCGAGGACCCAGAGCTGGCCGCCAACTGCCCCGATCTGATGCCCACGCTCGTCCGCGCCCTGTCGGCCTTCGCCGCCGGCCTGCCCGCCCTGCGCGACTGATCACGCGAAGGAACGTGCCAGCTCCGCGAAGGCGGCGGCGACCGGCAGCGGGTCGGCGGGAAGGGCGAGCAGCACCGTACGGACGGCCTGCGGCACGACCGGCAGCACGGCCACGCCGGGGAACCGGGCCGGCAGCGACAGCTCCGGCATGATGCTCACCCCGAGGCCTTCGGCCACCATCGCGAGGATGCTGCCCGTGTCACGTACCCGGTAATGGCAGCGCAGGCTCGCGCCCGCCTGCCGGGCCAGCTCTGCGATGAACGGCTCGCACCCGCCCGTCGACATGATGAACGGCTGCCGCGCCAGATCCGTCACCGCCACCTCAGGCCCCGCGCCGAGCCCGTGACCGCTGGGCAGCACGGCCAGCAGCCGGTCCCTGGCCAGCGGGAACGTGGTCAGCCCCGGCCCAGTGGCGGTCACGGTGGCGACGTCGACGGCGCCGGTCACCAGCCATTCCAGCACCTCGTCGTCCGAGCCCTCGATCACCGTGAGCCGCACGCGCGGATGCGCCTGCCCGTACGCCCGCAGGATGGGCGGCAGCAGGCGGGCGTTGGCGCTCGGGATGACGCCGACGCGCAGACTGCCGGCGTCGTCCCCGCGAGCGGCGGCGGCCTCCTGCTCCAGAGCCTCCAGCTGGGTGAGGATGAGCGACGCCCGGTGGCACACGGCACGCCCGGCCGCCGTCAGGCTCACCCCGGTGCCGCCCCTGGCGAGCAGGGTGACGCCCAGCTCGCGTTCCAGGGCGCGCAGCGCGTGGCTGACCGCCGACTGCGTGGTGTCCAGCTCCTCGGCGGCCCGCGTCATGTTCCCCGTACGCGCGACCGCCCGCAGGATCCTGAGCTGGGTGAACGTCACAGCGCCGCTCGCAGCAGGCCGACCACCAGCGGGTGCGGGGCGTCCGGAGTCGAGCGGGTCTGCGGGACGTACAGCGTGGCCAGGTAGAACGGGTGGTCGGGCAGCTCCAGGACGCGGGCCTCGCGGTCGTCGTCCTCGCCGGTGACGGGGAAGCCGCCGTCGTGGAGTGTGCGCTGGTGGGCCGGGTCGATGCCGAAATCGCAGTAGTACCGCTCCTCGGTGCGCGTGCCGCCGTAGAGGGTGGCCGCCCGGGAGCCGGGGGCGAGGGTGACGGGCATCGTCTTGCCGGCGGGCGAGCAGGTCAGCTCGGAGACGAACAGGCGGGAGGCGTACGGGTCGTACTCCGCGTGCTGGGCGTCCTGGAAACCGAGGACGTTGCGGGCATACTCGATCACCATGTGCTGGCAGCCGCCGCACGTGCCGAGCGTCGGGACGCCGTGCTCGCGGCCGTGCCGCAGCGCCGCCAGCGCGCCGGTCAGGCTCGTGTACGGGCTCCCCGGCGCGCACCACAGCACGTCGGCGGCCCGCACGCCGGACAGGTCGGTCTCGAGCGGCGCGGTCGGGAGCCAGCGGATCTCCACCTCGACGCCGAGCGCGGCCGCGGCGTGGCGCAGCGCCTCGTCGGTGGCCACGTGCGGGCGGAACGTCTCGTCGCGGTCACCGACGACCGCGACCTTCAGCGAACGGTGCATGCGGTCCACTATGGGAGCGGCACCCTCATGACACCAATACATGATCGCGCGCCTGGCATGAGCGAATGCTCATGGCCCGACGGAGACGGGCAGGGGCAGCATGACCTCGACACGGGTGCCCGCGCCCGGCTCCCCCGTCACCACGCAGATGCCGCCCAGCTCGGCCGCCCGTTCGCGCATCGAGCCCAGACCGACGCCGGCGTGGGGCGCGGCGGGCAGGCCCCGGCCGTCGTCCTCGACCAGCACGCGCAGCACCTCCGGCTCCCGCTGCAGCATGATCCGGGCGTGCGTGGCGTGAGCGTGCCTGCGGACGTTCGTCAGCGCCTCCTGAACGATCCGGTAGACCGCCACCTCGACGGCCGCGGGCAGGTCCGACAGGTCGCCCTCGGCGTCCACGACGTCGGCGGGGCCGGCCAGGTCGCGGATCGCGCGGGCCAGGCCGAGGTCGTCGAGGGCGGGCGGGCGCAGGCCGTGGACCAGCTCGCGGATGTCCTGGGTGACCGCGCTCATGCCGGCGTGCAGGTCGCCGAGCAGCTCGTCGGCGGCCTCCGGCGACTTCTTGAGCGTCATGCGGGCCATGGTGATGGTCATCGCCAGGGACGACAGCGTCTGGCCGAGGCCGTCGTGCAGGTCCCGGCGCAGCCGGCGGCGCTCCTCCTCGCGGGCCGTGAGGATGCGCTCCCGCGAACGTTGCAGGTCGGCGGCCATCCGCACGGCGTGGGCCACGTCCGCCGCGTACGGCGTGAGCGTGGCCAGCACACGCTCGTTGTGCGCGGCCGGGAAGCGGCGCGGGCCGGGCGGGCCGACGAGCAGGCGGCCGACGCGTGTGCCGTGCCACACCAGCGGCACCTCGCGGGGACGGCCGCCGGCCCGGCCGCTCTCGACGTAGCGCGGCTCGCCGTCGGCCACCTCGACGGCCACGCCCTCGACCGCGAGACCGTCGCGCAGCACGCTCACCACCGAGGTCAGCGCCCTGGCCGGGTCGCCGCGGCGGACGGCCTGGGTCAGGCGCTCGGCGAGCACGCCGGGGTCGCCGACGGGGCCGTACAGCAGCCGGTCCACGGCCCGCTGCAGCGCCCGGCGCAGCGGCTGGAAGAACGCGCCCGCGAACAACGCCGCGGCGACCCCCGCCACCTGGTCGTAGCCGGAGACCAGCAGGCTCGACAGCGTGCCGGCGCCGAAGTAGACGGCGCTGACCACGACCACCACGCCGGTCGCCACGAAGGCGCGGCTGACCACCGTGTCGATCCCGTACAGGCGGTACCGCATCACCGCGAACGCCACCGCGAACGGGATCACGGCCGCCCACGCGACGGCCGGCCACCGGAAGTCCTCCGAGACCGCGCTCGCGACCAGGAAGACGATGTAGCCCGAGAACGCGAACAGCGGCCAGCCGATCTGCCGCCGCACCACCGGGTCCGCCCGCCGCATCCGCACCGCCATCGACAGCGCGGCCAGCGCCATCGCGGTGTAGATGCCGGCCCACCCCACGGTCGCGATCACGTCGGAGTACGGGTCGAGCGCCGGGACACTCAGCGGGTTGGGAATGACCTGCGGGTAGGGGTAGCCCTCGGCGGGCGGGGGCGAGCGGAAGACGTTCCTGACCGTCGCCGCGGTGATCGCGACGCAGCCCAGCAGCAGCGCCGGCCGCCAGCGCGGCGACGGCAGACGGCCGTCCGGGGAGTACAGCGGCAGCAGCATCGTGAGGGTCAGGCCGCACACCGCCCATCCGACGTGGGTCGGCAGCCGCAACCAGCCCGCGACGGCGAACTCGCCGTCGGCGGCGGCGCGGAACATCAGCGCGTTGGACAGGTCGCTGACGGCGGCGCCGAAGCCGCCCGCGCACATCAGCCAGGCCATGTTGAGCCGGGGCCGGTGGTAGAGAAGGAACGCGCCGACTGCGGGGAAGGTCACGGTGACGGCCGACTGCGGGGAGACGGTCCTGGCGGGCGTCCACTCCGGCGGCAGGCCGGCCCAGAGGAGGATCGCGGCGACCCCGAGCACCGGCGAGGCCACCGCCATGGCGGTGGCGACGACGAGCGCCGCCGTCACCCAGGGACGCCTCCGCTCGGCCGAGACCGCCAAGCCGTCCCCACCAGCCCTCCCGTCGGAGGTCGCTGAGTCAGGCAGCGCGGCAGGGCGCGCTGAGCCGGGTTCCCCGCTCGTGGTGTCGCGTTCCACCGGGGTCTCGGCCATGTGCGCTTGCCCGCCTCTCCGGTCCCGGCTCCCGCCTCCCACCGGACAGGATTATGACGCCTTGTCGGCATCGATCCCCTCGGCGTTTCCACCCCGTTACCGCGGATTCTCAGTCGTCGTGGGCGATGAGCATGAGGGGTCGCCAGAGCAGCACCACGAACACCGCGGAGCCGGCGAAGGCGAACCAGAAGGGGGCTGCGACACCGAAGTGGGTGGCCAGGACGCCGCCGATCAACGAGCCGGCCACCAGACCGGCGTAGCTGCAGACGCTGTTGACGCTGCCCACCCGGCCCTGCAGTTCGCTCGGGACCGCGCGCTGGCGGACGGTGACCGAGGTCGTGCCCCAGATGAACGCGTGCGCGCCGAAGACCAGGAAGATGCCCCCGGCGACCCACGGCGAATGGGTCAGGGCCAGGCCCAGATGAGTGAACGTCTCTACGATGAGTCCGATCCGCATCAGCGCGCCGAGGCTCACCCTGCGGGTGATGGCCCCGTACAGGCCGGTGCCGATCAGGCCGCCGATCCCGCCGATGGTGGTCATCAGACCGAAGCCCAGGGCGCCGAGGCCGAGCTGCTCCTGGGTGTAGAGGACGAGAACCGACCAGGCCGCGCCGAACGTGAAGTTGAAGATCAGGATGGTGAGCGCCAGCGTGCGGACCGCCGCGTGCCGGATGGTCCAGCGCAACCCGGCGATCAGTTCCCGCCCGGCGTTGGGCCTGAGATCGTCGGCGGGCCGGCCGTGCGGCGGCAACGTGATCCGGGCGACCAGGACGATCCCCGCCACCACCAGGAGCAGCTGGCCCGCGAACGGCCAGGCCAGGCCCAGGCCGAACAGTGCCGCGCCGATGGGCGGCCCGGCGAGCTGGTTGAGCGTGATGAACCCCGTGCCCAGGCGGGCGTTGGCGACGACGAGATCGTCCTTGCTGACCATCATGGGGGTCAGCGTGGCCGTCGCGTTGTCGGCGAACACCTCGGCGATGGACCGGAGCGTGAGCGCCACCAGCGCCGTCGCCACGGTCACGGTGCCGGTCACCATGAGCGCGACGAGCGCCGCCAGCACCACGGCCCGCACGGCGTTGGCGACGAGCACGATACTGCGCCGGTTGTACCGATCCGACAGCACGCCCGCGTACAGGCTGAACAGCAGCGGCGGAGCCCAGCTCACCAGGGCCGACAGCGCGATCATCAGCGGGTCGCGAGTCAACGTCGCGATCAGCAGCGGACCCGCCGCGGCCGCGACCCCGTCACCGAGATTCGTCAGCCAGCTCGACGCCAGCAACCACCGGAATCCTGCCCCCAGCCGGACAGGCAGGACCCGCTCCACCACTGCGATCACAAGCGCACAACCATACGTTCTGAGAACAAGTGCGGCAATGCGTTTTCGCGTTTGCCGAGAAAGGTCACGGCGACAGGATGGAAAGAGCTCCCTGTCCTGGCGCCCGCGCATGGGGGCCAGGACAGGGAGAGGAGTCAGCGGACGGTCACCGTCGCCTTGCCGGGGACGGTCGTCCCCGGCACCTGGCCGGTCACGGTGAAGAGGCCCGGCTGCGCGTACCGCTCAGGGGCCACGGGCTTCCAGGTGACGGCGACCGAGCTGTCCTTGGAACCGTCGTTGTACGTCGCGACCACCGTCGCCGGCAGCGCCGGTGCGACCCCGGTCCGGGTCGTGACGGCCTCCTCCGCGATCGAGGTGATCGTCACCGCCGACGTGGCGCGGACGTACACCGTGGCCTGGGCGGGCCCGCGCACGCCCTCGGCCAGGCCGGTGACGGTGAAGCTGGTGCCCGCCGTGTCGACCTGGCCGGGCGTCACCTGCTGCCAGGTGACGGCGGCCCGGCCGCGGGCGCCGTCGGCGTACTGCGTCTCGACGGTGTCCGGGAGCTCGGGCAGCGTGTCCACGAGCGTGGGCACGTGCACCGGACGCACGGAGTCGGGCGGGACCGCGTACGCCTTGACCTCCAGCAGCCCGACCGACGCCCCGCCGGACTCCAGCTGGACCCGCAGCCGCGACGTGGTCACCGTGTCGAACGAGACCGCGTTGTACGCGTCCACCGCCCTCGGGTAGGACTCGACGCCGGTGACGTCTTCGAAGGAGTCGCCGTCCCAGTGCTGGATCTTCCACGAGGCGGGCACGCGCACCCCGCCGCCGTCGTCGAAGAAGTACACCTCGGCCTTGTCCACGCGGACGGGCTCGTCCCAGGCGAGCTGCACCCACTGCGTGCCCTGCTGCGGCCAGGTGCCCCAGCGCGGGTTGGCGCCGTCGTTGGAGCGCGGCGGGTCGATGCCGTCGTTGACCGCGGTGACCTGCTCCCACGGCGAGGTGTAGGAGGCGGTGGGCGTGGCATACGGGGCCACGTTCGCCTGATCGCCCTGCGCTCCGGCGGTGACGGTCACCCTGGCGCTCGTCCGCTTCGCGCCGTCGCTCGCGGTCAGCTCCAGCTCGTACGTCCCCGGCTCGGAGAAAGCGGCCACCGTGGTCGTGCCGGCCGGCTCGGTGAAGAACACCTCGCCGGGCCCCTCGGCCTTCGACCACTGCGTGGTGAGCGTGCCCTCCGGCAGGCCGTCGTCCTTGACCACGGCCTCGATCCTGGCCTGCCCCGGCCGGTTGAAGGCCGGGTCCGGCACGGCCAGCACGTACGGCGCCCGGTTGGCCGCCGAACCCGGCTTGCCGCCGGCCTCGTACGCCTGGACCTCCTTCAGCCCGGTCGCGTGGCCGGGCCGGTGGGTGACGAGCACCCGGAGCCTGTCCGCGGTGACGGCGGGGAAGCGAACCTCGTTGAGGTTCGCCCTCGGGTAGGCCGGGCTCCTGACCTGGCCGGGGACGTCCTTCCAGGTGTCGCCGTCGCGGTACCGCACCGAGTAGAACGCCGGCTCGCTGTAGCCGCCGGGCCGGCGGTCGTTGGCGAAGTACAGGTTGACCTGGTCCACCTTCTTCGCCGTGCCGAGGTCCACCTCCAGCCAGTCCCGCGACTCGCCGGAGCCCTGGCTCCCCCAGTACGGCTCGTTGATCGTGAACCCGTCGACCGCGCCGGCCGGGTCGCCGTGGGAGGCGGTGGCCGACTCGACCAGATTCGGGCGGGTGGAGGTGAGGTCCACGCCGGCCTTCTGGAACAGGTCCTCGACGCGCTCGCCGCGCAGCTTCACCTCGGCGGGCGTCTTGAGCGAGGGCGCCTTCTCGGCGTGCACGACCTGGCCGCCCTCGACGCGGCCGGTGGCCGGGTCCCAGACGGCGTGCGCCAGGCCCGACAGCGTGACCTTGCGCTTGCCGTCGACCAGGATCGAGTAGCCCTCGGGCACGCCCTTGTAGTGGACGGTCCCGTCGCCGGGCTTGTCCCAGACGATGGTCAGGTCGGCGCCCCGGTAGTTGACGCCGTTGACGGTGAAGTGGTCCCAGCCGATGTCGACCGGCCACAGCTCGACCTTGCCGTCCGAGCGCGGGCGCAGGCCCATGACGTCCTCGATGACCGTCCAGTTGCTGCTGCCGAGAATCGTGTGGTGGATCCAGGAGCGGTAACCGATGGTCTTGCTCTCCTGGTCCCAGTCGGCCCAGAACTCGTTGGCGTCGGGGTAGCGGGTGTCGCCGCCGACGAACTGCGCCCAGGCGTTCCAGTACAGCAGCTGCTTGTACTGCTCAGCGGTGATGTACGGGTTGGCGTACTGCCGCATCGCCTTGGAGAACAGCGCGAAGTTCCGGGTCGAGTTGATCTGCGAGAAGTTGTTCGAGCCGGGCTGGCCGGCCTCGGCGGCTTCCGCCTTGTCGCGCTGGTTGGCGGTATAAGCCGGAAAGATCGGATATTCCGCAGGATCGGCCCACAAACGGAGCGCCTCCCGATATTTCGGGTCGTCGGTCGGCACGAGCCCCGTCGCGTACGGGATGTAGTTGTTCGACTCCTTCCACGGGATCAGGTTGCCCGTCTGCAGGTCGCGGTGCTTGAACAGCTTCGCCTCGTCGTCCCAGAGCAGGGTGAGGATGCCGTTCTTCACCTTGTCGGCCACGCCGCGCATCTCGGCCGCCTTGGCCTCGTCCCCGATCAGCTCGTACGCCTGCGCCGCCGCCGTCGCGTTGGCGTACACGTACGCGCCTTCGAGCCGCTCGTTCGCCCGGTCGTAGTAGTGGAACGACACCGCGTCGGCGTCGTTGCCGGTCATGGCCTCCCAGTCGTACTCGATCACGCCGTTGTCGTTGGAGTCGTACGCCTCCAGCTGGCCGTAGACGTCCTTCTCGGCGTAGCGGGCGAGGTTGCGCAGGATCGCCGGCTGCCCGCCGTGGATCTGGTAGCTCTCCAGCGCCGCGGCCGAGATGTACTGCGTGTAGCTGTTCGACCAGTTCTCCGGATCGCCCGGGTTATCCGTATATTTCGAGTTTCGCGAGACCTCTCCCGCCGACACCCACGGCCCGTACGAGTAGATCGGGTCCCGCAGGTACTTCAGGTCCTGCACGAACATCGGCACGGTCAGCACGATCGCGTTGTTGTAGCCGAGCGCCCCCTCCACCGACGTCGGGAACTGGAAGTCGTTGCCCGGGATGTCGGCGTCCAGGAAGTTGAAGCGCATCAGCCACCAGCGGTAGTAGACGGACTTCTTGATGTTCTCGTCGGGCACGTCGATGTACGGGACGTTCTCGGCCCACCAGGCGTTGTAGTCCTGCAGGTGCCGCCGGAGCGCCTGCTCGGGCGAACGCCCCTTGTAGCCGTCGTACTCCGCGCGCGAGCGCGCCAGCTCCTCGGTGACGAAGCCCATCTGCACCTTCGTCCGCACGGTCTCACCCGGATCGACGCTCACCTCGCCCTTCAGCGTGCCGTCGGCGGCCTTGAGCCCGTCGCCGCTCAGCCGGGGGAAGATCGTGGTCAGCCGGTTGCGCGCCGTCACGACGCCGGTCAGCTCGCGGTCGCCGCCGGCCGTCTTCGCGTACGGGGAGGTCACCGTGACGGGCACCGGGCGCGGCTCCGTGCCGGTGTTGGTGATCTCCAGGGTGGTCACGGCGACGTTCTCGTGGGTGATGAACTTCTTCACCCCGACCTCCAGACCGCCGCCGGTGTACCGGCCCGTCCAGTGGCTGGGCATCTGCAGGCGTTCGGAGACGTCCTCCCGCAGCGCCGTCCCGAGCGAGATCTCGTACGCGTCGCGGTCGTCGATGCTCTCCCAGTACGCCACGAAGCCGCCGAACCCGAGCACCGAAGGGTCGTGCTCCTTCATGAACAGCGCCCGCCCGCGCGACATCAACCACGGGCCCGCCGGGTCGTTGCCCGGCCTGGCGAGCATGCGGTCGATCCAGTACGACTCGCCGCCCTTCTCCTTGTCGTAGATCTCCTGCATCATCCGCCGCGGGTGGTAGCCCACGGGCTCGTCGGGCACCGGATCGCCGCCGGTGAACACCGGCATCCCGAGGTCGTCCACGGCGTGGGCGGGGGTCACGGCCATGGAGGCCGATAACGCCAGCACCACGAACCAGGCCAGTCGTCTCCACATGTGCATCTCCTCAGACGGCAGCCAGATCAGGCGGGCAGCCAGATCAGATGGGCAGCCAGACACGCATGGTCGCGGGGCCCCGATTGCCCCACCGGTGGTACGGCACCAGCCGCAGCGGGACGTCCGTGCCACCCCCGTGCACGGGCGCGGGAACGTACGGCCAGCCGTCGCCGTCCGCGCCGCCGATCACGGCCGGGACCTCCAGCTCGACCACGCCGTCCACGACGTGCTCGGCGGGCGGCTCGACGCGCGCGGTCAGGTCAACGAGCGGCGGCTCGTCGCCCACCGACTCGGCGCAGTAGACCAGCGGCCCCCGCTCGACGGCCGCGCTCCCCCGCAGCGCGTCGACGCGCCGGTCGGGGAACGTCCACCGGGGCCGCATCGGCAGCTCCAGCCGCAGCTCGTCGCCGGCCCGCCACGGGCCTTCGGCGTAGGCGTAGCCCGGGCGGACCGGCCGCACGTCCTCGCCGCGGGCGAGCGTCGCGTCCGAGGCCCACGCCGGGACGCGCAGGCCGATGCGCCCCGCCCCGTCCGCCAGCACCCGCACCAGCACCGACCCGTCCCACGGGTAGCCGGTCTCCACCCGGACGGCCAGGTCGCCGCCCCGGATCTCCGACGGGGTGTAGTGGTGGATCCTGATCCCGTCCCGCTCCGCCGCGGCCAGGTAGGCGGGCAGCGACGCGAGCGTGCGCGCGATGTTGTTCGGGCAGCACGACACGTCGAACCACGGCGAGCGCAGCCCGCCCTCGGCCGCGTGGTTCACCCCGTCGAGCGGCTCGGCGGGCACCCGCACCTGCAGCGGGTTGGCGTAGAAGAACGACCGCCCGTCCAGCGCCACGCCGGTGGCGAGCATGTTGTACAGGGTCCGCTCGGTCAGGTCGGCGTAGCGGACGTCGCCGGTCGCCAGCAGCAGCCGGTGCGCCAGCATGATCGAGGCGATGCTCGCGCAGGTCTCGTTGTAGGCCCGGTCCGGCGGCAGCTCGAAGTCGTCGCCGAACGACTCGTCCTGGTGGCGCGAGCCCATGCCGCCGGTCAGGTGGGTGCGCCGGGCCACCGTACGCTCCCACTGGGACTCGACGGCCTTCAGCAGCTCCTCGTCGCCGGTCTCGACCGCCACGTCCACCACGCCGCAGGCCAGGTAGAGCGCCCGTACGGCGTGCCCGCGGAACACCCGCGCCTCCCGGACGGGCACGTCGTCCTGGAAGTACGCGCGGCCGAAGCGGATCTCGCCGAGCGCGGGCAGACCTCGGCGCTCGACGAAGCGGCGGGCCATCTCCAGGTAACGCTCGGCGCCGGTGGCCCGGTAGAGCTCCACCAGGGCCATCTCGATCTCGGGGTGCCCGCACGTCTGCGTGCCCTCCATGAAGCGGCGGCAGACGTGGTCGGCCGCCCTGATGGTGACCCGGGTGAGCTCGTCCTCGCCGTACGCGCGCAGCCGGGCCACCCCGGCCTGGACGAGGTGGCCGTAGCAGTAGAGCTCGTGGCCCCACTCCAGGTCGGTGTAGCGGCTGCCGGACCAGCGGGTGTTGAGGTAGCCGTCGCCCTCCTGGGCCCGCGCCACGGTCGAGGCCAGCTCGGGCAGCCCCGGATGGCCGGCCCAGGCCATGGCCTCCAGCAGCTTGTAGATCTCGGAGTCGCTGAACTCCCGTCCGCGGCGGGGCCGTTCACCGCGGAAGTTGCCGATCCAGCCTTCGCGTTCCTCCCATTCCCGGCAGTGGGCGATCGTCACGTCGTTGTTGAGCGCCACCCGGTCGCCCCAGAAGCCGGGTGAGAGCCGTACCGCGTCGAGACCGAGAGGGGACAGGACGCCCGATGAGGGCAGGACGGGATCAACCACGCAGAGCTCCTGACATGAATCCGCGCACGTAGTGGCGCTGCAACACGATGAAGAGGATGAGACAGGGAACCGCCATGACCATGACGCCGGCCTGGAGCATGCCGTAGTCGATCGCGCCCATCGTCTGCGACGTCATGCTGAACACCGCCACCGGCAGCGTGAACGACGCCCCGTCGTTGAGCAGGATGAGCGGCGCGAAGAAGTCGTTCCACGAGGCGAGGAACGCGAACAGGCCGACGGTGATGAGCGCGGGCCGCACGGCGTGCAGCAGGATCCGGGAGAACGCCCGGAACGTGCCGCACCCGTCCACCAGCGCCGCCTCCTCCAGCTCACGCGGCAGCGCCTCGAACGCGTTGCGCATCATGAACAGCCCGAACGGCAGCTGGAACATCACGAACACCAGCGCCAGCCCGACCAGCGAGTTCTGCAGGCCGAGGTAGCCGAGCAGCACGTAGAGCGGGATGAGGATGGTCGCGTACGGCACCATGAGGATCGCCAGCGTGGCGAGGAAGAGCAGGTTCTTGCCCGGGAAGTCGAACCGGGCGAAGGCGTAGCCGCCGAGCGCCGAGACGACCAGCGTGCCCGCCACCGTCATGGCCGACACGAGCACGCTGTTGCCCGCGTACGTGCCGAGCCCCTCGCCGAAGCGGGCCATCTGCAGGTAGTTGGACGGCTCCTCCAGCGAGGCGTAGCCGCTCCACGCCAGCGGGAACAGGAAGAGCACCGCCAGGGCCGACAGGGTCAGGTAACGGCTCATCGCAGCCTCCGCAACATCAGCGCGTTGATCGCGACCAGGACCACCAGCAGCACCACCGACAGCGCCGCCGCCCCGCCGAGGTCGAACCGGAAGAACGCCTCCCGGTAGATGACCATCACCATCGACACCGTGCTGTTGTCCGGGCCGCCGTTGGTGAAGACGAAGAACTGGTCGAAGGCCAGCAGCGAGCCCGTGACGCTGAGGATGAGCATCAGCGCCAGCGTCGGGCGCAGCAGCGGCAGCGTGATCCTGGTGAGGATCTGCCAGCGGTTGGCGCCGTCGCTGCGCGCGGCCTCGTACACCTCGGTCGGGATCGCCTGCAGGCCGGTCAGCAGGATGAGCATGTTGAAGCCGGCGAAGCGCCACAACACCAGCGTGATCGTGGAGAACAGCGCCAGGTTCGGCGTGCCGATCCACCTGACCGGCTCGTCGGTGATGCCCAGCGTCTGGAGGAGGGGATCGATGGGGCCGAAGTCGTTGTTCAGCATCCCGTAGAACAGCAGCCCCGCCGCGGCGAACCCGACCGCCCCCGGCAGGAAGAACGCCGTGCGGAAGAACCCGACGCCCGGTCTGCGCTCCTGCACCAGCAGCGCGAGGCCGAGCGCCACCAGCGACAGCAGCACCGTCGTGATCGCGGTGTACTTCAGCGTGAAGAACACCGCGTCCACGAACAGCGTGTTGCCCGCGATGTCGAGATAGTTCTCCGGCGCGTTGAAGACGGCCGGGCCGAGCAGCGGCCAGCGGTTGAGCGACATCCACCCGACCAGCACCAGGGGCGCGAGGAAGAGCACGCCCACGATGACCGCCGTCGGCGCCGCGTACAGCCAGCCCTGGACCTTTCTGCTGGTCACGGTTCCGCTGGTCACGGTCACTGCTGGAGCGACTTGGTGACGTCGGCGTTGAGCTGCGGCGCCTTCGACGCGTCGCCGAACATCGCCTCACGCGCCAGGCGCAGCCACGGGCCCTGCGGGTCGTTGAAGGTCTGGCCGAAGCGCAGCGCGTACGGCGTCTGGCCCTTGCCCACCATCTGGTTCATCAGCACCACGCGCGGGTCCTCGGCCGCGTACTTGTTGCCGGCCAGGTCGGTGCGCGCCACCACGTCCTTGTTCTTGGCCATGACCTCGACCTGGGCCTCGTCGCTGACCGTCCAGGACAGGAACTCCCAGGCCGCGTCCGCGTTCCGGGTGGTGGCCGAGACGCCGATGGAGTCGCCGCCCACGAAGGTGGACTCGCCGCCGTCGGGGCCGGCGATGGGGGCGACGCCGATCTCCATCTCCTGCGGCATCAGGCCGAGCATGGTGGACGGCATCGGCATGACGCCGATCTCGCCCTTCGGGAAGAAGCCGGTCCAGGTCGGGCCCTGCTCCTCCCTGGCCGTGGGGCCGGTGACCTTCTTCTCGTACAGCTCGCGCCAGATCTTGAAGACCTCCAGCATGGCGGGCTGGTCGTTGAGCGAGGTCGTGCCCTCGGGGTTCATGACCTGCCCGCCGGCCGCCCAGACCGAGGGCCAGAACGTGAAGACGTAGCAGCCGCCGCAGTTGCCGCCGAAGAACGTGCCGTGCACCTTGCCGTCGCCGCCGAGCTTCTCCTGGATCGTGGTGGCGTGCTCGGCGAACTCCCTGAGCGTCTTCGGGCCCCGTTCCGGGTCGAGGCCGGCCTGCTCGTACAGGTCCTTGTTCCAGAACCAGAGGGACAGGTCGAGCGTGTGCGGGAGCGTGTACTGCCGGCCGTCGAGCGTGCCGAGCTTCATGTGCGAGGGGGCGAGGCCGTCCTTGAAGGGCAGGGCCGCGATCCTGTCGGTGATGTCCAGGAACAGGCCCTGGGAGGTGTAGTTCGGGACGAAGATGACGTCGGCCGCGAACACGTCGGGGAGCTGCCTGGCGCCGGCCGCGGCGGCGATGCGCGGCTGGTAGTTGTCCGTGGGGATGACGGTGAGCTTGACCTGGTTCTCGTGACTGCTGTTGTAGGCCTCGACCAGGCGCTCGCTCTGCGCCTGGGTGGCCGCGCGGGTCCACATCGTGATCGTGACGGGACCGTCCGCGGGCTGCGCGTCGCCGCCGCTGCCACACGCTGCTGCTGTGAGCGTTAACACACCGAGGAGGGAGATTCCGGCCAGCCTTCGTCTCATGATGCGCTCCTGGACTTAAAGGTTTTCGGAAACGTAAGAGAAACATGAGCGCCTGTCAATGGGTGCTAGGGTTCTCTCCAGTTCACTTCACCGAAAAGGGTTTCGACGTATGGCGGGTAAGCGGGCGACCATCAACGATGTGGCCTCGCTGGCGGGGGTGTCGATCGCCACGGCGTCCAAGGCGCTCAACGGGCGGCAGGACGTCCGCGCCGCGACGCGCGAGCGGGTGCTCGCCGCCGCCGCGCAGCTGTCCTTCCAGCCGAACGCGCTCGCGCGGGGGCTGCTGTCCGGGCAGACGCGCACGGTCGGGCTGCTGACCTCCGACAGCGTCGGCCGGTTCGGCATCCCGGTGCTGCTCGGCGCGGAGGACGCGTTCGGGGCCGGGGAGATGGCGGTGCTGCTCTGCGACGCGCGCGGCGACGCCATCAGGGAGCAGCACCACCTGCGGGCGCTGCTGTCCCGCCGGGTCGACGGGCTCATCGTGGTGGGCGAGAGCACCGACCCGCGTCCCTCGGTCAGCAAGGACCTGCCCATTCCCGTGGTGTACGCGTACGCGCCGTCGGAGGATCCGGGCGACGTGTCGTTCGTTCCCGACGACGTTGGGGCGGCGCGGATGGCCGTCGGCCACCTGCTGGCCCTCGGCCGCCGGCACATCGCCCACATCACCGGCCCGTCGCACTACAAGGCCGCCCGCGACCGTGAGGAGGGCCTGCGCTCCGCCTTGGCGGCGGCCGGCGTCGCCCAGGCCGGCCGGACGTTGTGGGGCGCGTGGTCCCAGCGGTGGGGACGGCACGCCGCCGAGATGCTGCTGATGTCGGAGCCCTCGATCGACGCCGTCTTCTGCGGCAGCGACCAGATCGCGGCCGGCTTCGTGGAGGCGGCCCGCGAGCGGGGGCGCCGCGTGCCCGACGACATCGCCGTGATCGGCTACGACAACTGGGAAGTCCTGTCCACGGAAACCCGCCCCGCCCTGACCACGGTCGACATGAACCTGGAGATCCTCGGCCGCACCGCTGCCCAGCACCTGTTCGCCGCCATAGACGGCAAGGCCACCCCGGGCATCCACAAGATGCCCTG